>NZ_JBEXTB010000009.1:0-181586 GCF_040613915.1 Streptomyces sp. NPDC006193 | reverse complement strand
CCGTACCACTCCCACCCCGAACTCCAGCCGCAGCCCGCGCACCGGGCGCTCCCGCACCGTCGGTGTCTCCGCCGCCCCGTGGCCGAGGGCCCCGGTCAGTGCCAGCGGCGCCAGACACGACCGGCACACCAGCTGTCCCGGCCGCTCCACCGCGGCCCCGCAGCCGCGGCACCGCCTGGACGCCCCCATCGGCCTACCCGCCCCCCGAAACCCCACGGAACCGCTCCATCGTAGCGATCCGACCCCGGCCGCGTCCCTCGCTCCGCGGGGCCGGGAACGCCGACGGGCGGCCACCCCCCGCGGGGAGTGGCCGCCCGTCAAGCTGCCCGCTTACTGGTTGTACGGACCGTAGTCGTAGTCCTCCAGCGGAACGGCCTGGCCGGAGCCGGTGCCGAACGGCGAGTAGTCGATGTCGTCGTAGCCGACGGCCGAGTACATCGCGGCCTTGGCCTCCTCGGTCGGCTCGACCCGGATGTTGCGGTAGCGGGACAGACCCGTACCGGCCGGGATGAGCTTACCGATGATGACGTTCTCCTTGAGGCCGATGAGGCTGTCGGACTTGGCGTTGATCGCCGCGTCCGTCAGGACTCGGGTCGTCTCCTGGAAGGAGGCGGCCGACAGCCAGGACTCCGTCGCCAGCGAGGCCTTGGTGATACCCATCAGCTGCGGACGGCCGGAGGCCGGGTGTCCGCCCTCCTGGACCACACGACGGTTCTCCTGCTCGAAGCGGGAGCGCTCGACCAGCTCGCCGGGCAGCAGCTCGGCGTCGCCGGACTCGATGATCGTCACGCGGCGCAGCATCTGCCGGATGATGATCTCGATGTGCTTGTCGTGGATCGACACGCCCTGCGAGTTGTACACCTTCTGGACCTCGCCGACCAGGTGAACCTGGACGGCACGCTGACCCAGGATGCGCAGCACGTCGTGCGGGTTGGTGGCACCCACGGTGAGCTGCTGGCCCACCTCGACGTGGTCGCCCTCGCGGACCAGGACCTTGGCACGCTTCGAGATCGGGTACGCCGTCTCGTCGCTGCCGTCGTCCGGGGTGACGACGATCTTCTTGGTCTTCTCGGTCTCCTCGATCCGCACGCGGCCGGAGGCCTCGGAGATCGGGGCGACACCCTTCGGGGTACGGGCCTCGAAGAGCTCGACGACACGGGGCAGACCCTGGGTGATGTCGTCACCGGCCACACCACCGGTGTGGAAGGTACGCATCGTCAGCTGGGTGCCGGGCTCACCGATGGACTGGGCGGCGATGATGCCGACCGCCTCGCCGATGTCGACCAGCTTGCCGGTGGCCAGCGAACGGCCGTAGCACATCGCGCAGGTGCCGACGGCGGACTCGCAGGTCAGGACCGAGCGGGTCTTGACCTCCTCGACGCCCCGGCCGACGAGCTCCTCGATGAGGACGTCGCCCAGGTCGGTGCCGGCCGGGGCCAGCACCTGGCCGTCGACCACGATGTCCTCGGCGAGGCAGCGCGCGTACACCGACGTCTCGACGTTCTCCGCCTTGCGCAGCACGCCGTCGGCGCCGCGCTCGGCGATCCGCAGCTTGAGGCCGCGGTCGGTGCCGCAGTCCTCCTCGCGGATGATGACGTCCTGCGAGACGTCGACCAGACGACGGGTGAGGTAACCCGAGTCGGCCGTACGCAGAGCGGTGTCCGCCAGACCCTTACGGGCGCCGTGCGTGGAGATGAAGTACTCCAGCACGGACAGACCCTCACGGAACGACGCCTTGATCGGACGCGGGATCGTCTCGTTCTTCGCGTTCGACACCAGACCACGCATACCGGCAATCTGACGCATCTGCATCATGTTGCCTCGCGCACCCGAGTTCACCATCATGAAGATCGGGTTGGTCTTCGGGAAGTTGTCGTTCATCGCCTCGGCGACCTCGTTGGTCGCCTTGGTCCAGATCGCGATGAGCTCCTGCGTGCGCTCGTCCTTGGTGATCAGACCGCGCTCGTACTGCTTCTGGACCTTCTCGTCCTGCGCCTCGTAGCCCTTGACGATCTCCTTCTTCGCCTCGGGGACGACGACGTCGGAGATGGCCACGGTGACACCGGAACGGGTCGCCCAGTAGAAGCCGGCCGCCTTCAGGTTGTCGAGCGTCGCCGCCACGATGACCTTCGGGTAGCGCTCGGCGAGGTCGTTGACGATCTCGGAGAGCTGCTTCTTGCCGACCTCGTAGTCGACGAACGGGTAGTCCTCGGGCAGCAGCTCGTTGAAGAGCGCGCGGCCCAGCGTGGTGTTCAGCCGGAAGCTGTCACCCTGCTGCCACTCCGGCTCGCCCTCCTCGCGCGCCGGCGGGGTCCAGCCGCGCGGCGGGATGGTGCCCACCGGGAAGCGGATGTCCACGCGCGACTGCAGCGACAGCTCGCCGGCGTCGAACGCCATGATCGCCTCGGCCACGGACGCGAACGAGCGGCCCTCGCCCTTGACGTCGCGCATCTCGCCGTCGGTGGTGAGGAAGAACAGACCGAGGACCATGTCCTGGGTCGGCATCGTCACCGGACGGCCGTCGGCCGGCTTGAGGATGTTGTTCGAGGACAGCATCAGGATGCGGGCCTCGGCCTGCGCCTCCGCGGACAGCGGCAGGTGCACGGCCATCTGGTCACCGTCGAAGTCCGCGTTGAACGCGGTGCAGACGAGCGGGTGGATCTGGATGGCCTTGCCCTCGACCAGCTGCGGCTCGAAGGCCTGGATGCCGAGGCGGTGCAGGGTGGGAGCACGGTTCAGCAGCACCGGGTGCTCGGCGATGACCTCTTCGAGGACGTCGTACACGACGGTGCGGCCGCGCTCCACCATGCGCTTGGCGCTCTTGATGTTCTGCGCGTGGTTCAGGTCGACCAGGCGCTTCATCACGAACGGCTTGAACAGCTCCAGCGCCATCGCCTTCGGCAGACCGCACTGGTGCAGCTTCAGCTGCGGGCCGACGACGATGACGGAACGCGCCGAGTAGTCGACTCGCTTGCCGAGCAGGTTCTGACGGAAGCGGCCCTGCTTGCCCTTGAGCATGTCGGACAGCGACTTCAGCGGACGGTTGCCGGGGCCCGTGACCGGGCGGCCGCGGCGGCCGTTGTCGAAGAGCGCGTCGACGGCCTCCTGGAGCATGCGCTTCTCGTTGTTCACGATGATCTCGGGGGCGCCGAGGTCGAGAAGCCGCTTCAGGCGGTTGTTGCGGTTGATGACACGGCGGTACAGGTCGTTCAGGTCGGAGGTCGCGAAGCGGCCACCGTCCAGCTGCACCATCGGACGCAGGTCCGGCGGGATGACCGGGACGCAGTCCAGGACCATGCCCTTGGGGCTGTTGGACGTCTGCAGGAACGCGGAGACGACCTTCAGGCGCTTGAGGGCACGGGTCTTCTTCTGGCCCTTGCCGGTGCGGATGATCTCGCGGAGCTTCTCGGCCTCCTCCTCGAGGTCGAAGGACTCCAGGCGCTTCTGCAGCGCCGCGGCGCCCATCGAGCCGTCGAAGTAGGTGCCGAAGCGGTCGCGCAGCTCGCGGTAGAGCAGCTCGTCGCCCTCCAGGTCCTGGACCTTGAGGTTCTTGAACCGGTTCCACACCTCGTCGAGGCGGTCGATCTCGCGCTGCGCGCGGTCGCGCAGCTGCTTCATCTCGCGCTCGGCGCCCTCGCGCACCTTGCGGCGCACGTCGGCCTTGGCGCCCTCGGCCTCCAGCTCGGCCAGGTCGGCCTCGAGCTTCTTGGCGCGGGCCTCCAGGTCGGCGTCGCGGCGGTTCTCGATCTGCTGGCGCTCCACGGAGACGTGCGCCTCCAGGGAGGGCAGGTCGCGCTGGCGGCGCTCCTCGTCGACGTACGTGATCATGTACGCGGCGAAGTAGATGACCTTCTCGAGGTCCTTCGGCGCCAGGTCGAGCAGGTAGCCCAGGCGCGAGGGGACGCCCTTGAAGTACCAGATGTGCGTGACGGGCGCGGCCAGTTCGATGTGGCCCATCCGCTCACGGCGCACCTTGGCGCGGGTGACCTCGACGCCGCAGCGCTCGCAGATGATGCCCTTGAAACGGACGCGCTTGTACTTGCCGCAGTAGCACTCCCAGTCCCGGGTGGGGCCGAAGATCTTCTCGCAGAAGAGTCCGTCCTTCTCGGGCTTGAGAGTGCGGTAGTTGATGGTCTCGGGCTTCTTGACCTCGCCGTGGCTCCACTGACGGATGTCGTCAGCGGTGGCCAGGCCGATCCGGAGCTCGTCGAAGAAGTTGACGTCGAGCACTATGCGTCAATCCCTCTCAGGGTTCGATAAGTCTGTGGTCTGAAACGGGGGCCTGGGGGTCGGCGGGGCCCTGGTGGGTCAGGGCCCCGCCGGACTCCCGTCAGACCTCTTCGACGCTGCTCGGCTCGCGCCGGGACAGGTCGATGCCGAGCTCCTCCGCAGCGCGGAAGACGTCCTCGTCGGTGTCGCGCATCTCGATGGACATACCGTCGCTGGACAGCACCTCCACGTTCAGGCAGAGCGACTGCATCTCCTTGATGAGCACCTTGAAGGACTCGGGGATGCCGGGCTCGGGGATGTTCTCGCCCTTGACGATGGCCTCGTACACCTTCACGCGGCCGGTGACGTCGTCGGACTTGATGGTCAGCAGCTCCTGGAGGGCGTACGCGGCGCCGTAGGCCTCGAGGGCCCACACCTCCATCTCACCGAAGCGCTGGCCACCGAACTGGGCCTTACCACCCAGCGGCTGCTGGGTGATCATCGAGTAGGGACCGGTCGAGCGGGCGTGCAGCTTGTCGTCGACCAGGTGGTGCAGCTTGAGGATGTACATGTACCCGACCGAGATCGGGTCCGGGAACGGCTCACCGGAGCGGCCGTCGAACAGCCGGGCCTTGCCGGACGGGAGGACCATGCGGTCGCCGTCGCGGTTCGGCAGCGTGTTCTCCAGCAGGCCGGCCAGCTCGTCCTCGCGGGCGCCGTCGAACACCGGGGTGGCGACGTTGGTGCGCGGGGCGACCTTGTCGGCGCCGATCTGCTGCAGGCGCTGGGCCCACTCGTCGGCCAGGCCGGAGACGTCCCAGCCCTGGCTGGCGAGCCAGCCGAGGTGGATCTCCAGGACCTGTCCCGGGTTCATCCGGGACGGCACGCCCAGCGGGTTGAGGATGATGTCGACCGGGGTGCCGTCCTCCAGGAACGGCATGTCCTCGATCGGCAAGATCTTGGAGATGACGCCCTTGTTGCCGTGGCGGCCGGCGAGCTTGTCACCGTCGGTGATCTTGCGCTTCTGCGCGACGTAGACGCGGACCAGCTGGTTCACGCCCGGCGGCAGCTCGTCGCCCTCCTCGCGGTCGAAGACGCGCACGCCGATGACCTTGCCGGTCTCGCCGTGCGGCACCTTCAGCGAGGTGTCGCGGACCTCACGGGCCTTCTCGCCGAAGATCGCGCGCAGCAGGCGCTCCTCGGGGGTCAGCTCGGTCTCACCCTTCGGGGTGACCTTGCCGACGAGGATGTCGCCGGCGATGACCTCGGCGCCGATGCGGATGATGCCGCGCTCGTCGAGGTCGGCGAGGACCTCCTCGGAGACGTTCGGGATGTCCCGGGTGATCTCCTCGGGGCCGAGCTTGGTGTCACGGGCGTCGACCTCGTGCTCCTCGATGTGGATCGAGGAGAGGACGTCGTCCTGCACGAGGCGCTGCGACAGGATGATCGCGTCCTCGTAGTTGTGACCCTCCCACGGCATGAACGCCACGAGCAGGTTCTTGCCGAGGGCCATCTCGCCGTTCTGGGTGGCCGGGCCGTCGGCGAGGACCTGGCCCTCGACGACGCGGTCGCCCTCGTTGACGATGACCTTCTGGTTGACCGAGGTGCCCTGGTTGGAGCGGGCGAACTTGGCCAGGCGGTACGTGATGTACGTGCCGTCGTCGTTGGCGGTGGTGATGTAGTCCGCGGAGACCTCCTGGACCACACCGGCCTTCTCGGCCTTGACGACGTCGCCGGCGTCGACGGCGGAGCGGTACTCCATGCCGGTGCCGACGAGCGGGGCCTCCGCCTGGATCAGCGGAACGGCCTGGCGCATCATGTTCGCGCCCATGAGGGCGCGGTTGGCGTCGTCGTGCTCGAGGAACGGGATCATGGCGGTCGCGACCGACACCATCTGGCGCGGCGAGACGTCCATGTAGTCCACGTCCTCGGGGCCGACGTAGTCGACCTCGCCGCCACGGCGGCGCACGAGCACGCGGCTCTCCTCGAAGCGGAGGTCGCTGGTCAGCGGCGCGTTGGCCTGCGCGATGACGAAGCGGTCCTCCTCGTCGGCGGTCAGGTAGTCGACCTCGTCGGTGACCTGGCCGTCGATGACCTTGCGGTACGGGGTCTCGACGAAACCGAACGCGTTGACCCGGCCGTAGGAGGCGAGCGAGCCGATCAGACCGATGTTCGGGCCTTCCGGCGTCTCGATCGGGCACATGCGGCCGTAGTGCGAGGGGTGCACGTCACGGACCTCGAAGCCGGCCCGCTCACGGGACAGACCACCCGGGCCGAGCGCGGACAGACGACGCTTGTGCGTCAGCCCGGACAGCGGGTTGTTCTGGTCCATGAACTGCGACAGCTGGCTGGTGCCGAAGAACTCCTTGATGGAGGCGACGACCGGCCGGATGTTGATCAGGGTCTGCGGCGTGATCGCCTCGACGTCCTGGGTGGTCATGCGCTCGCGGACGACCCGCTCCATGCGCGCCAGACCCGTGCGGACCTGGTTCTGGATGAGCTCGCCGACGCTGCGCAGGCGGCGGTTGCCGAAGTGGTCGATGTCGTCGGTCTCGACGACGACCGTCTCGCCGTTGTCGCCGGTCGTCTCGGTCTCGCCGGCGTGCAGCTTCACCAGGTACTTGATCGTCGCGATGATGTCCTCGACGGTCAGGATGCCCGCGTCCAGCGGGGTGTCCGTACCCAGCTTCTTGTTGACCTTGTAGCGGCCGACCTTGGCCAGGTCGTAGCGCTTGGGGTTGAAGTAGAGGTTCTCGAGCAGCGTCTGCGCGGCCTCACGCGTGGGGGGCTCGCCCGGACGCAGCTTGCGGTAGATGTCGAGCAGCGCGTCGTCCTGGCCCTGGGTGTGGTCCTTCTCCAGGGTGGCGCGCATGGACTCGTACTCGCCGAACTCCTCGAGGATCTGCTCGGTGGTCCAGCCGAGCGCCTTCAGCAGCACGGTGACCGACTGCTTGCGCTTGCGGTCGATGCGGACACCGACCATGTCGCGCTTGTCGATCTCCATCTCCAGCCAGGCGCCCCGGGACGGGATGATCTTGGCGGAGAAGATGTCCTTGTCGGACGTCTTGTCGATGGTGGAGTCGAAGTAGACACCGGGGGAACGGACCAGCTGGGACACCACGACACGCTCGGTGCCGTTGATGACGAAAGTGCCCTTGTTCGTCATGAGCGGGAAGTCGCCCATGAAGACCGTCTGGGACTTGATCTCACCGGTCTCGTTGTTGGTGAACTCGGCGGTGACGAAGAGCGGGGCCGCGTACGTGAAGTCGCGCTCCTTGCACTCGTCGATCGAGTTCTTCGGCGGCTCGAAGCGGTGGTCCCGGAACGTCAGCGACATCGACCCGGAGAAGTCCTCGATCGGCGAGATCTCCTCGAAGATCTCCTCCAGACCGGACTTGGTGGGGACGTCCTGACCGTTCTCGAGAGCCTCCTCGACGCGAGCCTTCCACGCGTCGTTGCCGAGCAGCCAGTCGAAGCTCTCGGTCTGGAGCGCAAGAAGGTTCGGAACCTCGAGGGGCTCCTTGATCTTTGCAAAGGAGATGCGCAGCGGGGCGGTGCTGGCGCCGTTGTTCGTATTCGCGGTCGAGGCAGTGCGCGAGGCGGCCAAGAGGGGGTCCTTCCGAGGGCTCGGACTCACTACGCGCGTACCGGTCCCTCCCCCACACAGAGACGGAAACCCCAGGTCAGGGGGGCTTGGTCGACTGTGTTCGAGTGAGGGCAGACCCCTGGTGACGGGCAGGGGACAGCTAACAGGCAGCGCAAAGGGTCAGTGTAGCCACTTGGCACACTGATGTCCAGTGCGGGTATACGCAACCCCTGCTGCCCTCGTTCTTGTCAACGCCCTCGGCATTGCCTGCCCTCAATGCACGTTGATACTGCCCTCTTCGCCGTCGATCCATGCCTCGGATTCGGATCCTTGTGACGACGCGTCCTGAGAATTGCGCGCTGCGTGCGGTTCGTCAAGGGCTCCTTGCCGGAACCGGGGCATCCGAAGACACGACGAAGATCACCTTACCCCTCACGAACACAGGTGCAAGGCAGCCCGGGCCGCACCCCGGGGAACGCCGCAGGGCGACCACCCGGATGGATGATCGCCCTGCGGTGCGTCCGCGTTACAGCCCCGGAGGGCCGTTCACGCGGCCGCGGCGGTCTTACTTGACCTCGACCGAGGCGCCGGCGCCCTTGAGGGCCTCGGCGGCCTTGTCGGCCTGCTCCTTGTTGACCTTCTCGAGGACCGGCTTCGGGGTGCCGTCGACGAGGTCCTTGGCCTCCTTCAGACCCAGGGAGGTCAGCTCGCGCACGACCTTGATGACCTGGATCTTCTTCTCGCCGGCGCCGGTGAGGATGACGTCGAACTCGTCCTTCTCCTCCTCGGCCTCGGCGGCGGCGCCACCAGCGGCACCACCGGCGACGACGACCGGCGCGGCAGCGGCGGCGGTGACGTCGAACTTCTCCTCGAAGGCCTTCACGAACTCGGAGAGCTCGATGAGGGTCATCTCCTCGAACTGGGCAAGCAGCTCGTCCTGGGTGAGCTTCGCCATGATGGCGGTCCTTCCACTCAAATCGGCAGGTGCCGGATGTACTGGATAAGGCGGGCGTACGTCGGCCCGCTGCGACCCGCGCCGGTGGTGCGGGTCAGAAAGCGAGCCGAATTACTCGGCACCGCCCTGCTCGGCCTGCTTGGCGCGCAGCGCGTCCACGGTGCGGACGAGCTTCGACGGCAGCGCCTGGAAGACGGAGGCAGCCTGGGACTGCTTCGCCTTGAAGGCACCGGCCAGCTTGCTGAGCAGAACCTCGCGGGACTCGAGGTCCGCAAGCTTCTTGATCTCGTCGGCGGACAGCGCCTTGCCGTCAAGGACACCGCCCTTGATGACGAGATTCGGGTTGTCCTTGGCGAAGTCACGGAGACCCTTCGCCGACTCCACCGGGTCACCGGTGACGAAGGCGACGGCCGTCGGACCAGCGAAGAGCTGGTCGTCCAGCGTGATCCCGGCCTCGTTGGCCGCAATCTTGGTCAGCGTGTTCTTCACCACGGCGTACTGGGCGTTCTCACCGAGCGACCGGCGCAGCGTCTTGAGCTGCGCCACGGTGAGACCGCGGTACTCGGTCAGCACGGCGGCGTTGGAGCTGCGGAACTTGTCCGTCAGCTCCGCAACCGCGGCAGCCTTGTCGGGCCTCGCCATAGAGCCTCGGCCTCCTTCCGGGTGATTCGGACCGCGCGGACCCGAAGGAGGACTGGGGAAAACGAAACGCCCCGGCGCAGGCGCACGGGGCGGACTCGACCGGCCGCACACACGCGGAGGCGCATGCACCGGGAGTTCTTCCACTGTCACCTGCGCGGGTCGCCCACTTTTCAGCGGATCCTTCGGCCACCGCACTCCCTGACGAGCGTGCGGCAACGACCAGCGGTCTTTGGCTTCTGGAAGAGAGTAAGGGACCGGGACGTCGTCGAGCAAATCGGCCCTGTGCGGCATTGCGACACGCGCCCGGGGGCGCCGACCGGGGCCGCCGGCCGGAGGCCGCGGGCGGCGGCTGTGCGCCGGCCGCGGCCGCCGGGCCGCTGGGCGCCGCGGGCGGCGCCGGTCGCCGCCGCACGGCCCCGTCGGGCCGCCGTCCGGCCCGCGGGCGTCAGGAGCTGGTGCCGGCGCCGGCGCCGGCGCCGCCCACCGTGCCGCCGGACTTGAGCAGGTCCGCGAAGTCCCTGGTGTCGTCGGCCGGGGGAGCCTCGGCGGCGACCTTCACGCCGTAGTCGCTGTAGTACGTGGTGTTGGTCATGGCGCCGTTCGCCGTATCGGCCTTCTCGGACTTCTTGACCAGCAGGTTCTGGTCGTCGATCCAGAGGTCGACGGTGTCGGTGGTGACGCCGGCCTGGCTGAGCTGCTTCTTCAGGGCCGACAGCTGCTCGGCGCCGAGGTTGCTGGTCCTGTCGGCGAGCTCGGCGACGTTGAGCGTGCCCTTGTAGTGCGTGGCGTGCACGCCGGCGACCGTCTCCTCGCCCACCTTCTTGACGTCCCCGGAGGCCAGCAGCATCTTCACCGACTGGTTCGGCGTGGCGTTCTGGAACTGGTCCTTCATGTACGAGCCGGAGGCGCCGCCGACCTTGGCGAGGTCGTCGTACGCGTACCTGATCCAGTGCTTTCCGCCCGCGTGCTGGGCGTAGGCGTCGCTCATGTGCGCGTAGTAGGCGTCCGGCAGGTACCGGGCCTCCATCGAGGAGGTGCCGGACTTCTTCATCATCTCGGCCATCTGACCGCCGGTGTAGGTGATGACCAGGCTGCCCTTGAGGCCGTCGCCCCAGGTGAGGGAGCCGTTCGCGGTCATCGACATGAGGTCGCCGACGGACGTGGTGGAGCGCACCTTGGCCGAGTCGGCCCGGTCGGTGGACTTCGCGGCGGAGCGCAGGGCCGCGATGGGGCTGACGTGCGTCACGCTCCGGCCGGCCGCCTTGTCGCCGCCCTGGTCGGAGTCCGCGGAGCCGCAGGCGGCCACCCCGGTGAGCGCGGCGACCACCGCGATGGAAAGAGTCGTGCGGCGCACGGTCGTGCTGTTCATCTGGTCCCACCCCTGTTGCGAGTCATGTGCCTGCACCGTAGCCCAGGCCACCGACAGTCGTGCGAAAGGTCGCACAAAGAAAGGACGGACCCTGCACCGGGAAGGTTGCAGGGTCCGCCCTTTTCCTCACGCGTACCTGACGCGGCTGCCGGGCCGAGCCTCAGGCTCAGACGGCGGCCGGGTCCTCCTCGACGAGGAGGTTGCGGGTGCGGTTCGGGTCGACCGGGATGCCGGGGCCCATCGTGGTGGTGATGGCGGCCTTCTTGATGTACCGGCCCTTGGCGGCGGACGGCTTCAGACGGAGGATCTCCTCCAGCGCGGCGCCGTAGTTCTCCACCAGCTTGTCGTCGTCGAAGGACGCCTTGCCGATGATGAAGTGCAGGTTCGAGTGCTTGTCGACGCGGAACTCGATCTTGCCGCCCTTGATGTCGGTGACGGCCTTGGCGACGTCGGGGGTGACGGTGCCGGTCTTCGGGTTCGGCATCAGACCACGCGGGCCGAGGACGCGGCCGAGGCGGCCGACCTTGCCCATGAGGTCCGGGGTGGCGACGACGGCGTCGAAGTCCAGACGGCCCTTCGCCACCTCGTCGATCAGCTCGTCGGCGCCGACGATGTCGGCGCCCGCGGCACGCGCGGCCTCGGCACGGTCGCCGGTCGCGAAGACCAGGACCCGGGCGGTCTTACCGGTGCCGTGCGGGAGGTTCACGGTGCCACGGACCATCTGGTCGGCCTTGCGCGGGTCGACACCCAGACGGAAGGCGACCTCGACGGTGGCGTCGAACTTGGTCGTGGAGGTCTCCTTGGCGAGACGGACGGCCTCGAGCGGGGCGTACAGCTTCTCCCGGTCGACCTTGGCGTCCGCAGCGCGGAGAGCCTTGCTGCGCTTGCTCACAACTTGCTCCTGTGTGTTCTGAAAGGAGTCGTGGTCCTCGGGCCGAGCAGGCCCTGCCACGTGCGACCGGCTACGGCCGCATGACTGCTAGGGGTGGGTTCAGCCCTCGACCGTGACGCCCATGGAGCGCGCGGTGCCGGCGATGATCTTCGCGGCCGCGTCCAGGTCGTTCGCGTTGAGGTCGGGCATCTTGGTCTGGGCGATCTCGCGGACCTGCGCCTCGGTGATCTTGGCGACCTTGGTCTTGTGCGGCTCGCCGGAGCCCTTCTCGATGCCCGCGGCCTTGAGGATCATCTTCGCGGCCGGCGGCGTCTTGGTGACGAAGGTGAAGGAACGGTCCTCGTAGACCGTGATCTCCACCGGGATGACCCACCCGCGCTGCGACTCGGTCGCGGCGTTGTAGGCCTTGCAGAACTCCATGATGTTGACGCCGTGCTGACCCAGCGCCGGGCCGACCGGCGGAGCCGGGTTGGCGGCGCCGGCCTGGATCTGGAGCTTGATGAGCCCCGTGACCTTCTTCTTCTTGGGAGGCATAGCTCTCCGGGTCCTTTCATTCGGGTCCTGCCCGCAACCGGGGACCAGCCCGGACGCAGGCATACCGCACAACGATAACGGGTATAGATGCGCGGCCAAAAACCGTGCAGGTCAGACAGTCTCCGGTGAGCCGGGGTGTCCCCGGCGAGAGTCTGCCTGACCTGCGCGGAAGCGGTTCGTCCAGAAGGAGCTAGTTCTTCTGGATCTGGTCGAAGGAGAGCTCGACCGGCGTCTCGCGGCCGAAGATCTCGACCAGGCCCTTGACCTTCTTCGAGTCGGGGTTGATCTCGTTGATGGTCGCCTGGAGCGTGGCGAACGGGCCGTCGGTGACGGTGACCGAGTCGCCGACCTCGAAGTCCAGCACCTGGACCTCGACCTTGCGCTGCGGGGCCGGCTTGCCCTCGGCCTCGGCGGCCTCGCGGGCGGCCTTCTCCTCCGCCTCCGGGGCGAGCATCTTGACGATCTCGTCCAGGGACAGCGGGTAGGGGTCGTAGGCGTTGCCGACGAAGCCGGTGACGCCCGGGGTGTTGCGCACGACGCCCCACGACTCGTTCGTCAGGTCCATGCGGACGAGGACGTAGCCGGGGAGCTTGTTCTGCTTGACGGTCTTGCGCTCGCCGTTCTTGATCTGGACGATCTCTTCCTCGGGCACCTCGGCCTGGTAGATGAAGTCCTCGACGTTCAGCGAGACGGCGCGCTGCTCCAGGTTGGCCTTCACGCGCTTCTCGTAGCCCGCGTAGGTGTGGATGACGTACCACTCGCCGGGCAGGGAGCGCAGCTCCTCACGCAGGGCCTCGACCGGGTCGACCGGCGCGGCGGGCTCTTCCTCGGCCTCGGCGACGGCGGCCTCCTCGTCGGCGTCCGCGTCCTCTTCGTCCTCGACGTGCACGGCGGCCTCCTCGGCCGGCTCGCCCGCCTCGGCCTCGGCAGCCTCGAACTCGTCCTGCTCGTCCGCGCCCTCGACGATGTCGAGCTCGTCGTCCACCGTCTCGGCAGCCAGCCCGCGGGGCTCAGTGGCGTCGTCGTTCAGGTTCGGGTCAGACACGATGGCTGCTTCTTCCTGGATACATAGGGGTGGAACATGCGAAAACGGGCGCCGGTACCACGGCGCCCTTCGCTCTTGGCTCAGCCGAAGACGTACTTGGCGGCGTGGTCGAGCCCATAGTCAATCACGGTCACCAGGGCGATCATGATCACGACGAAGAAGATCACCACGGTCGTGTACGAGGTCAGCTGGTTGCGCGTCGGCCAGACGACCTTGCGGAGTTCCGCGATGATCTGGCGGTAGAAGGTGGCGAGGCGCTTGAGCGGGCCCTTCTTGGCGCGCTTGCCGCCCTTGCGGGCCTTCTTGGACTCGGGCACCTCGTCCTGGGCGTCAGGCGTGTCGATGGAGCCCACGGCGTCCGTCATTGTCCTCACCTGATCCCGGGTCGTGGCCGTGCCGCGCCCGGTTTCTGAGCCGCACGGCGGTGCATTGCTGTACGTACATGCGCACACATCCTGGCGGTGTGTGTAGCAGGGCCGGAGGGACTTGAACCCCCAACCGCTGGTTTTGGAGACCAGTGCTCTACCAATTGAGCTACGACCCTTTGTGTGTCCCCCAACGTACCGCATCCGGCCGGGTGCTCGGTGTGCACCGGTTCGATCGCGGCTGCCGAAGGCCAACGAGGTGAGAGTGTACGTGGTCCGCGGCCCGGCGTCGAACAGGATGTGCCCGTCCGGGGCGGCGCGGCCGAAGATCGTCCAGGCCGGGGACCGGATTCGGACCCGTGTTCACGCCTCGACCCCCTGCCGCTCAGTCTGTGAAACCCGTGTGCCGGGCGCTTTTCCGGTCTGGAACGATGGGCCGCATGAGCGCTGCAACCCCTCCCACCGAGCGCCGGGTCTCCGCCCGAGTCGGCGCGATCTCCGAGTCCGCCACCCTCGCCGTGGACGCCAAGGCCAAGGCCCTGAAGGCCGCCGGGCGTCCGGTGATCGGCTTCGGCGCCGGTGAGCCCGACTTCCCGACCCCGGACTACATCGTCGAGGCGGCCGTCGAGGCCTGCAGGAACCCGAAGTACCACCGCTACACCCCGGCGGGCGGCCTGCCCGAGCTGAAGGCCGCGATCGCCGCGAAGACGCTGCGCGACTCCGGCTGGGAGCCCGACGTCTCGCAGATCCTGGTCACCAACGGCGGCAAGCAGGCCATCTACGAGGCGTTCGCCGCGATCCTCGACCCGGGCGACGAGGTCATCGTCCCGGCGCCGTACTGGACGACGTACCCGGAGTCGATCCGCCTCGCCGGCGGCGTCCCGGTCGAGGTCGTCGCCGACGAGACGACCGGCTACCGGGTCTCGGTCGAGCAGCTGGAGGCGGCGCGCACCGAGAAGACGAAGGTCGTGCTGTTCGTCTCCCCGTCCAACCCGACGGGCGCGGTGTACTCCGAGGCGGAGACCGAGGCCATCGGCCGCTGGGCCGCCGAGCACGGCCTGTGGGTGCTGACCGACGAGATCTACGAGCACCTGGTGTACGGCGACGCGGCCTCCGTGTCCCTGCCCGCGCTGCTGCCGGAACTGCGCGACAAGTGCATCGTGGTCAACGGTGTGGCGAAGACGTACGCCATGACCGGCTGGCGCGTGGGCTGGGTCATCGGCCCGAAGGACGTCGTCAAGGCCGCGACGAACCTGCAGTCGCACGCCACCTCGAACGTCTCCAACGTCGCCCAGGCGGCCGCGCTGGCCGCCGTCTCCGGCGACCTGGAGGCCGTCGCGCGGATGCGCGAGGCCTTCGACCGGCGCCGCAGGACCATCGTGCGGATGCTCAACGAGATCGACGGCGTGGTCTGCCCGGAGCCCGAGGGCGCCTTCTACGCCTACCCGTCGGTGAAGGCCCTGCTCGGCAAGGAGATCCGCGGCAGGCGCCCGCAGGACACCGTCGAGCTGGCCGCGCTGATCCTGGAGGAGGCCGAGGTCGCGGTCGTCCCGGGCGAGGCCTTCGGCACGCCGGGCTACCTGCGCCTGTCGTACGCGCTCGGTGACGAGGACCTCGTCGAGGGCGTGAGCCGGGTGCAGAAGCTGCTGGCGGAGGCGCGCGACTGAGGCCGCGTGCCTCGAGAACTCCGCGCGCGTGCGGGCCGTTTCCCCTGGGGAGGCGGCCCGCTCGCGCGTGCGGGCAGGACCACGAACGGGCAACCGGCTACCGGGACGGCTGGGGCGTACGGCAGGATCTGGGAATGGAGCCTGTACGTGATGAGCCTGTACGTGATCTCTCCGCGCTGCCGAAAGCCCATCTGCACCTGCACTTCACCGGCTCGATGCGGCCGGGCACCCTGCTGGAACTCGCCGACAGGCACGGGGTGCGGCTGCCCGACGTCCTGACGGACGCGCTGTCCCGGGGCGAATCGCCGAAGCTGCGCGCCACCGACGAGCGGGGCTGGTTCCGTTTCCAGCGCCTGTACGACGCGGCGCGCTCCTGCCTGCGCGAGCCGGAGGACATCCGGCGTCTCGTCCGGGAGGCCGCCGAGGAGGACCTGAAGGACGGCTCGGGCTGGCTGGAGATCCAGGTGGACCCGACGTCGTACGCGCCCCGGCTGGGCGGTCTGATCCCCGCTCTGGAGATCATCCTCGACGCCGTGGAGACGGCCTCCCGGGACACCGGGCTCGGCATGCGCGTCGTGGTCGCCGCCAACCGCATGAAGCACCCGCTGGACGCCCGCACGCTGGCCCGCCTGGCGGTGCGGTACGCGGACCGGGGGGTGGTCGGCTTCGGGCTCTCCAACGACGAGCGGCGGGGCATGGCCCGGGACTTCGACCGGGCCTTCCACATCGCGCGCGAGGGCGGCCTGCTGTCGGCGCCGCACGGCGGCGAGCTGGCCGGCCCCGCGTCGGTCCGGGACTGCCTGGACGACCTGCACGCCTCCCGGATCGGGCACGGGGTGCGCGCGGCCGACGACCCGCGGCTGCTGAAGCGGCTGGCCGACCGGGGCGTGACCTGCGAGGTGTGCCCGGCCTCCAACGTGGCGCTCGGCGTCTACGACAAGCCGGCGGACGTGCCGCTGCGCACCCTCTTCGAGGCGGGCGTGCCGATGGCCCTCGGCGCCGACGACCCGCTGCTCTTCGGCTCCCGGCTGGCCGCCCAGTACGAGATCGCCCGGCACGCCCACGGCTTCACGGACGCGGAACTGGCGGAACTGGCCCGGCAGTCGGTACGGGCTTCGGCCGCGCCGGAGGAGGTCAAGGCGCGCCTGCTGGCCGGAGTGGACGACTGGCTGAACTCCCCGGCCGGCGGGGACCGGCGTACGGCGGGGAGTGCCTGAGGGCTGACCGCCCGGCAGGGCCTCGGCCTCCTCCCGCCGGGCCCCCGGGAGGGCCGGGGGCCGGGGCCCGGCTACAGGCTGACGCCCACCGTCACCGGTTCGTTGACCAGCGTGACGCCGAAGGCCTCGCGGACCCCGGCGACCACCTCGCGGGCCAGGGCCAGCAGGTCCTCCGTGGTGGCGCCGCCCCGGTTGGTGAGGGCGAGGGTGTGCTTGGTGGAGATGCGGGCTGGCCCGGTGCCGTAGCCCTTGGTGAAGCCCGCCTTGTCGATCAGCCAGGCCGCGGAGGTCTTCGTACGGCCCTCCCCCGCCGGGTAGGCGGGCGGCTCGGCGGCGTCGCCCAGCCGGGCGCGCACGCGCGCGCGGAACGCGGCGAACTGCTCGTCGGTGAGGATCGGGTTGGTGAAGAAGGACCCGGCCGACCAGGTGTCGTGGTCCTCCGGATCCAGCACCATGCCCTTGCCGGCACGCAGCTTCAGCACGGCCTCGCGGGCGTCGGCGAGCGGCGCCCTGCCGCCCGGCTCCACCCCGAGCGCGCGGGCCGCCTCGGCGTACCTGACCGGCGCGGACAGCCCGCCCGCGTCCTCCAGGGCGAAGCGGACCCGGAGCACGACGTAGCGCTCGGGGTCGGCCTTGAAGCGGCTGTGCCGGTAGGAGAAGGCGCACTCCTCGTTCGTCAGCGTGACGGTCTCGCCGGCACGCCGGTCGTACGCGATCACCTCGGTGATCGTCGAGGACACCTCCTGGCCGTAGGCGCCCACGTTCTGGATCGGTGTGGCGCCCGCGGATCCGGGGATGCCGGCCAGGCACTCGATCCCGGCGAGCCCGGCCTCGACGGTGCGGGCGACCGCGTCGGTCCACACCTCGCCGGCCGCCAGCTCCAGGGTGGTGCCGCGCAGTTCGACCCCGCGGGTGGCGATCCGCAGGGCGGTGCCGTCGAATCCCTTGTCGCCGATGACCAGGTTCGATCCGCCGCCGATGACCAGCAGCGGCGTGCCGTGGTCGTCGGCCTCGCGGACGGCGGCGATCACCTCGGCGTCGGTCGTGGCGGTGACCAGCCGCGTCGCGGGACCGCCGAGCCGGAAGGTGGTCAGCGGGGCAAGGGGGGCGTCGTGGAGTACCTGCACGGGCCCAAGACTACGAGACGCCTCCGGCAGCACCGCATCCGCACGGGCGGCGCCCCGAACGGCGCCCGGCCGCCGTCGCCTGCCGGGAACGGCAGGCACGCGCGCGTGGTCCTCCGCGGTCCACGCGCGCGTGCGCGCTGCGAACGCCGGGCGTCCCGCGCGCCCCGGTGGGCGCCGCGGTCCACGCGCGCGTGCCGGCCGGCCTCACCGGTCACGCCAGTCGCCGGACCGCCTCCTCCCAGCTCACCGGCAGTTGGTCGGCGGAGGCCCGCCAGGTGGCGAAGGCGACGTCGAGCATCTCGCCGGCCAGGCCGCGGGAGGTAGGCCGGTGGGCGCCGGAACCGGCGAACGCCTTCAGCGCGTCGGCCGACTCCCACGCGGACAGCGTCCAGAAGGTCCGGCGCAGCGGCTGTGCCCTGAGGGTGGCCCCGTAGGCGCCGGGCGCCCGGCCGACCTGCCGCCACACGGCCGGTGTGCGCAGGAGGAAGCGGAGGGCGCCCCACAGGGTGCGGGTCCGGAAGCGGGAGGCGAAGACGTGGACGTCGGCGCCCTGCGGCGGGATGTTCGGCACGGTCCAGGGAAGGGTGGGCATCGCGGGCTCCTCGGGCGGAAGGGGTGGGGGTCAGCGGGGGGTGCTCTCCAGGACCGGTGCGGACGGCCGTCCGGTCGCCGCGGCGGGGCGGCCGGCGCCGCGGCGGGCCGGGATCGCCAGCGCGGCGGCCGCGGCCAGCGCGACCACCGCCGCGCCGGTGACCAGGGCCGGCCGCAGTCCGTCCACGAAGGTCTGCGCGGACTCGTAGCCGCCCTGCGCGGAGAAGATCGACGACATCACCGCGACACCGAGCGCGCCGCCCACCTCGCGCAGCGCGTTGTTGGCGCCGGAGGCGACGCCCTGCTCCTGCGGGCGGACGCTGGACATGACGAGGTTGGCGGCCGGTGCGAAGTACAGGGCCATGCCGACGCCGCTGATGATCAGGGCGGGCAGCTGGACGGTGTAGGAGGCGTCCGCTGTGGCCACCAGCGCCAGCCAGCCGAGGCCGGCGGCCTGCAGGAGAAGGCCCGCGGCGACGACCGGCCGCCCGCCGACGCGGTCGGAGAGGATCCCGGCGACGGGCGCGACGAGCATGGGCATCCCGGTCCACGGCAGCATCCGCAGGCCCGCCTCGGTGGGCGAGTAGCCGAGCACGCCCTGCATGTACTGGCTGAGCAGGAAGATCGAGCCGAACATGCCGACGAACATCAGCAGGCTGGCCGCGTTGATCCCGCTGAAGGCGCGGGAGCGGAACAGCCGCATGGGCAGCATGGGGTGGGCGGCGCGGGAGCTGTAGACCGCGAAGCCCGCCAGCAGGGCCCCGCCCGCGACCAGCGTGGTGAGCACGACGGAGTCGGTCCAGCCGTCGGCGGGCCCGCGGACCAGGCCGTACACGATCCCGAAGAGCCCGCCGCTGGCGAGCAGCGTGCCGGGGACGTCGAGGCGGGCCCCGGCGCCGTAGGACTCGGCGAGGCGCAGGCGGGCGAGCGGCAGCGCGGCCAGTCCGAGCGGGACGTTCAGCCAGAAGATCCAGTGCCAGGAGACGTGCTCGGTGAGGCTGCCGCCGATGAGCGGCCCGGAGGCGACGGCGAGTCCGTTCACGGCGCCCCAGATGCCGTACACCGTGCCGCGCCGGGCCGCGGGGACGGCCGCGGTCAGCAGGGTGAGGGTGAGCGGCATCATGACGGCCGCGCCGACGCCCTGGACCGCGCGTGCGGCGATCAGGGAGCCGATGCCGGGCGCCATGGCCGCGGCGGCGGAGGCGCCGGTGAAGACGGCGAGTCCGGCGATGAACAGCCGGCGGCGCCCGAAGCGGTCGCCGAGGGCGGCGCCGGACATCAGCAGGACGGCGAAGGTGAGCGTGTAGGCGCTCACGGTCCATTCCAGGTCGTCGAGTGCGCCGCCGAGGTCCTCCCGGAGGGAGGGCAGGGCCGTGGTGACGACGAGGTTGTCGAGGGCCGCCATGAAGCCGGCGACGCTGGTGACGACGAGGGTCCACACGGCACGCGCGCGTGGCGGGGTGGTGCCGGCCGGGGCCGTCCGCTGTGACATCGCTCCCCCAGAGCATGATTCGGTTAGTTATTGATGACTAACTTCGCTGGCCGTGGCAGTCCCACGACCACCGCGGAGCGGCCGGGGAGGGCGTACGCCCGCCGGGCGCCGCTATGCCTCCAGCCGGCCCGTGGACCGCGCCGACGGGTAGAGCCCCTCCCACACCCGATGCTCGGGCGGGAACCCCATGGCCACCAGGCAGTTGATGAGCATGCCGTGCGCCAGGAAGAGCGTGGTCTCCTCGACGTCCGCGCCGAGCGCCAGCCGCACGGTGTCCCACAGCCGCGTCCAGCCGGCCCGGACGCTCGCGCCGAACTCCCGGTCGCCCTCCTGTTCCGCGGCGGCCACGGCGACGTACATCTGCATCTGCATCATCAGCCGCTCGGGCCGTTCCGCGATGACCTCGGTGTACGCGTTCGCCATGGCGTGCAGGGCTTCCTCTCCCCGCAGCCCCCGCGAGGCCTCCTCGAAGGTGCGGATGGTGTCCTCGACGCAGCGCTCGGCCGCCGCGAGGAAGATCGCCCTCTTGCCCGGGAAGAGACGGAAGAGGTACGGCTGCGAGACGCCGACCCGCTTGGCGATCGCCTCCGTGGAGGTGCCGTGGTACCCCCCGCGGGCGAATTCGGCGGTCGCGGCGCGGATGACGCTCTCCCGCCGCTCCTCAGCACTCATCCTGACCATGCGAAGAAAGTTAGTGCTCAATCACTAACTTGGCAAGGCCGGGCGTGCCGGTCCGCGGCAAGGGCGCAGTGCGCCGGTCCGCGGGAAGGACTCACCGGGCCGCTGCATGCGTGAGGGGCGCCCCCCGGGGAGGAGACGCCCCTCAGCTCTCAGGCCGTGCGCCGTCAGGCCAGCCGTACGACGGCCCGGGACATGCCCAGCACCTTCTGGCCGCCGCTCGTCGCCGTCAGGTCCACCCGCACGGTGTTGCCGTCCAGCTTGGCCGCCACCTTGCCGCTGACCTCGATCACGGCGCCCCGGTCGTCGTTGGGGACCACGACGGGCTTGGTGAACCGGACGCCGTACTCGACGACCGCCCCGGGGTCCCCGGTCCAGTCGGTGACCACGCGGATCGCCTCGGCCATGGTGAACATGCCGTGCGCGATGACGTCCGGCAGGCCCACCTCCTTGGCGAACTTCTCGTTCCAGTGAATCGGGTTGAAGTCCCCGGAGGCGCCGGCGTAGCGCACCAGCGTGGCGCGGGTCACGGGGAAGGTCTGCGGGGGCAGCTCGGTGCCGACCTCGACCTCGTCGTACGCGATCTTCGCCGTCATCAGGTCCTCACGCCTCCTCGGCCGCGCGGGCCACGAGCTTGGTCCAGGCGGTCACGACGTGCTCGCCCGTTTCGTCGTGCACCTCGCCGCGGATGTCCACGATGTCGTTGCCCGCGAGGGACTTCACCGCCTCGATCGTGGAGGTGACCGTGAGCCGGTCGCCGGCGCGCACCGGGCGGGTGAAGGCGAACTTCTGGTCGCCGTGCACCACGCGGCTGTAGTCGAGGCCCAGCTGCGGGTCCTGGACGACCTGCCCGGCGGCGCGGAACGTGATGGAGAACACGAAGGTCGGCGGGGCGATCACGTCGGGGTGACCGAACGCCTTGGCGGCCTCGGGGTCCGTGTACACCGGGTTGGTCTCGCCCACCGCCTCGGCGAACTCCCGGATCTTCTCCCGGCCCACCTCGTAGGGCTCGGTGGGCGGGTACGTCCGTCCCACGAAGGACTGGTCGAGCGCCATGGCCCGGCACCTCCTGAAGTCTGCTGCGATGGCCCCAAATTAGCCGGACCAGCCACCCGCTGTGCACCGGGGCCGGTGGGGCGACAGGGGCGCCGGGCTGGTGGAAAACGCCGTGAGGCCGCCCCCTGGGAAGGGGACGGCCTCACGGACGAGCCTTTTTATCGCGTTTCGCGGTGCGCGGTGTGCGCGTTGCAACGCGGGCAGTGCTTCTTCATCTCAAGACGGTCCGGGTTGTTACGCCGGTTCTTCTTGGTGATGTAGTTCCGCTCCTTGCACTCCACGCAGGCCAGCGTGATCTTCGGGCGGACGTCGGTGGCAGCCACGTGAGTGCTCCTAAGACGAACGGATGGACTAACTTCAACGCAAGAAAGAGTAGCCGATCGAAGGACCGACCCCGCAATCGGCTACTGTCAGTAGCGGTGACCGGACTTGAACCGGTGACACAGCGATTATGAGCCGCTTGCTCTACCGACTGAGCTACACCGCTTTGATGAGATCGGGTCCCGCCTCGCGGCGGGAACCTCTCACACCAGAGCCCCAAAACGGAATCGAACCGTTGACCTTCTCCTTACCATGGAGACGCTCTGCCGACTGAGCTATTGGGGCGAGCGATGAAGACATTACACGGTCCGCCGCCGTTCGCCCAAATCCGTATCCCGGCGGCCCCCGCGCCCCCCTGCCGGTCCGCACCGCGGCCCCGCCGAGCCCGGACGGCACGGCTCTTCGCCCGCGCCGGCCGGTGCCACGCGGCCGGGCGAGGCGGGTGCCGCCACGGGGCGGACCACGCCGGTACGACTATTGCGCTCCTACGCGCTCCGCGCGGTTCGCCGTCCTAGGCTCGACACGCTTTGCGTGATCTTGGGGCGCGTACGGCCCGAAGCCCGCGCGGCCCCGCCCGAGCCCCGGCCCCCCGGGCCCCACGCCCGGTCCCGACCCTCGGCCCCGACCCTGGCCTCGACCTTGGCCCCGACCCTGGAGCGCGATGCCCGACAGCCAGCCGCAGCCGCACCCGCCGTCGGACCCGTCGGGGTCCTCGGGACCGTCCGGCCCGGCCGCCCTCCTGCTCTGCGGGGCGCGGCTCACCGACGGCAGGACCGTGGACGTGCGGCTGGGCGGCGGGCGCATCGAGGCGGTGGGGACGTCCGGCAGCCTGGGCGCCGGCACCGCCCGGACGCCCGCCACGCGCGTGGACCTGAGCGGCTACCTGCTCCTGCCGGCCCCGGCCGAGGCGCACGCCCACGGCGACACCGCCCTGACCGCCGAGCGCCCCGGCCCGGTGTCGTACGCCCCCGAGGACGTCCAGCGCCGGGCCACGGAGGCGGCCCTGCTGCAGCTCGGCCACGGGGCGACGGCGCTGCGCGCGCACGTGCGCGTGGGCGATGTGCAGGGCCTCGGCGCGCTCGGCGCGGTCCTGCAGGCGCGGCGGTCGCTGCGCGGGCTGGCGGAGCTGACCGCGGTGGCGATGCCGCGGCTGCTGACCGGGGTCGCCGGGGGCGAGGGGCTGGCGATGCTGCGGGACGCCGTGAAGATGGGCGCCTCCGTGGTGGGCGGCTGCCCGGACCACGACCCGGACCCGGCCGGCTATGCGGAGGCGGTCCTGGAGCTCGCCTCCGAACACGGCTGCCCGGTGGACCTGCACACGGACGCCGCCGACCCGGCCCGGCTGTCCCGGCTCGCGGCCATGGCGGCCGGGCTGCGCCCGGGCGTGACCATCGGGCCGTGCGCCGGTCTGGCGCGCCTGCCCGCCGACGCCGCCTCCCGCGTGGCCGAGCAGCTCGCCGCGGCCGGTGTGACGGTGGTGTGCCTGCCCCAGGGCGGCTGCGGCAGCACCGACCGGCGGGGCACGGCTCCGGTACGGCTGCTGCGCGCGGCCGGCGTGCGGGTGGCGGCGGGCAGCGGAGCCCTGCGCGACGTCTCGAACCCGGTCGGGCGCGGCGATCCCCTGGAGGCCGCCTATCTCCTCGCCTCCGTCCACGGCCTGCGCCCGGAGGAGGCCTACGACGCCGTGTGCGCCTCGGCCCGCGCGGCGCTGGGTCTGCCGGAGGTCCGCGTGGAGGCGGGCTTCCCGGCCGAGCTGCTGGCCGTGCGCGGCGACCGGCTGGCCGGCGCGCTCTCCCTGGCCTACAGCAGGATCGTGGTGCACCGGGGCCGGGTGGTGGCCCGTACCAGCGCGGTCCGCGAGTACTGCGGCTCGGCGACGGCGGCGGACCCGGGACTGCCGCGGCAGGGGCGCAAGGAACTGTCGTGAGGGCGCGGGCGGGTGAGTCCGCGCGGGCGGGGGCGGGTGGGGTGGTGGCCCGCACGGGCGGGGGCGGGTGGGGTGGTGGCCCGCACGGGCGGGGGCGGGTGGGGTCGTGGCCCGCGCGGGCGGGGGCGGCGCCCGGTGCGTCCGCCGTCTGACGCGGCCTCACCGTCAGGCCGGTGCGCGCCGGCCGGCGCGCACCGCGGGCGCCGGGAGCGGCGCCGGGCGACCCGTGCGGCGGATGCGGCCCTCCGGGCGTACGGTCGGTTGCATGCGCATTGTCATCGCTGGTGGTCATGGTCAGATAGCGCTGCGGCTGGAGCGCCTGCTCTCCGCGCGCGGGGACGAGGTGGCGGGCATCGTCCGCAAGGCAGAGCAGGGCGACGACCTGCGGGCGGCCGGCGCCGAACCGGTGCTGCTCGACCTGGAGTCCGCCTCGGTGGAGGAGGTCGCGGCGCACCTGGAGGGCGCGGACGCGGCGGTCTTCGCGGCCGGCGCGGGTCCGGGCAGCGGCACGGCCCGCAAGGACTCCGTGGACCGCGGCGCGGCCGTGCTGTTCGCGGACGCGGCCGTCCGCGCGGGCGTACGCCGTTTCCTGGTGGTGTCCTCGATGGGCGCGGATCCCGCGCACCCGGGCGACGACGTCTTCGACGTGTACCTGCGCGCCAAGGGCGAGGCCGACGCGTACGTCGCCCGGCAGGAGGCCCTGGACTGGACGATCCTGCGTCCGGGCTCGCTGACGGACGAGGCGGGCACCGGTCTGGTCCGCCTGGAGGCGCACACGGGCCGCGGGGCGGTGCCGAGGGACGACGTGGCGACCGTGCTCGCGGAGCTGGTGGACACACCGGCGACGGCGGGGCTCACGCTGGAGCTGATCAGCGGTTCGACGCCGGTGTCGGTCGCGGTGAAGGCGGTGGCCGGGAACTGAGAGCGGCGGCCGGACGGCGGCCTGACCGGACCGGCGGCCGGACGGCGGCCGGCCCGGTCCGCCTCGTCCGTGTGCCGCCGGCCCCGGGGCCCGCCCGCGCCGGCCCGTCGGGGGTCAGAACAGGGGCAGCTGCCCGGGGAAGTCCGGCACGGCGTACCCGTCCAGCGCCGGCTGGACCGCTCCGAGCTGCGCCTGCCGCCGCGATCCGGCGCAGGAGACGAGCTCCCCGCTCCCCCGCGCACCGGGCGGGTCGTGCCGCGCGAAGCGGCCCGCCACGACGGCGATCTCGCGGCGGCACACGGGACAGGTTCTGCGTCGGGAGGACATGCCGTCAGTGTGCCCCGCCGGGGCCGCCGGGTACGCCACGCGCCTGCGGCGGAGCGGCACGGCACCGCCACGCCCGCGCCGTCACGTCCGCGCCGTCACGCCGACGCCGTCACGCCCGCGCCGTCACGTCCGGGTCTCCGCCTCCCACCGGTCGGGCCCCACTCCGCGCCAGTCGATCAGCGGGGAGTCGGCCACCTCCTCCGGTTCGATCTCCAGCCCCGCCCGGCGCAGGAACTCCACCAGGTCCCGCACGCTGTGCGCGAGGCCGAGGATCTCGCCGTCCACCCGGACCCGGCGCCCGCCGGTCGGGGACGGCAGGTGCACGATGATGGGACGTTTCCCGGCCATGGCTCCAGCATCTTCCGGACCGGCCGGGCCCGCACCCGGGCCGGTCATTCGACGATTCCCAGCTCGGTGTCCGGCCGGCACAGCGGGCACGGGGGGACACCTCCTTCGGTGAGGGCGCGTACCGCCTGCTCCCGGCCCACGCCCTTCGTCCGTCCGCCGGCGCCCGTGCAGCCGCCGACATGCACGTACACGGCGGTACGGCCGTTCAAACCGCGCTCGACGGCCCACTCGGGGACGTTCCGCCGGGCGGCGAGGCGACGCCGCCGTTCGGCCTCCCGGCGCTCCTCGTCCGCGATCCACCGGTCCATCAACGCGAGCTGCCGGGCAGCCTGGTGTTCGACGACACGGCGGGCGAAGCGCAGCATGTCGAGACGCGTCAGCGGACGGTCCTCGTTCACACGTTCGATTCTAATGGCGGCACGGCGGCCGTGGCGGGCGGGGGGTGGTGTCCGGTGCGGTTGGGGGCCGGGCACGCCGGACACGGCCGGACCGGAGGAGCGGTCGACGCCCGAAGCGGAGGGAGGGCACGGAGGAACCGTTACAGCAGCACCGGTGTGGGGCTGCCCGAAAAGGGCCTTCGACAAGCGTTTCGGGTACGGCGCGACCCGAAGGCGCGGGCAGGGAGAGCGCAACAGCTTGCAGAACGCGTGATTCAATGCCCGCATGGAGGCGACCGGTACACACTTAGGACCGTTGGAACTGGTCAGCGGGCATTGGGCAGTCGGAGACGCCACACGTCCGGACACCCACTGGGTGGAGTTCCGCCCGGACGGGCTGCACCAGCACGAGCCGGACTCCGAGGGATGGTCGGTCCCGTGGTCGAGGATCATGACGGGCATCCGGCTCACGTGGGGCAAGCACTCCTGGAACACCAACGACAGGGGCATGTACACGCCCAAGGGAATGGTGGCTGGGCGCGACGGCGGCTGGATGCACATGACACTTCGCCACCCGTACGAGGACCACCAGCTGCGCTTCGACCAGCACGCGCGCCCGTACCGGGCGGTGGATGCCCTCCGGCTGGAGAGTCTGCTGCGGCAGCTCACCGACGAGGGGAAACTGCACCTCCTGGGCGACCCGGAGTGGGTGGGTCGCGCCGTGGCCTGCCTGACCGGCGGGAGAAACAGCTGGCTCACGCAGCGTGCGCTGCGGCGGGTGGCGACCGAGGCCATAGCAACGGCCGGCTCCGGCAACCTCTGAGGGCTCCGACCACCCCCGCCACCGTGGGGGCTCCGCCGCCCCACAAGTGCCCCGTCAAGCCATCCGCCGCGTGCGGGGTCGGGCAACACGCACACAGCACTGCGAGTGGACGTGTGCCGCCCGACCGCCCACCTACGCACCGCGCGCCGACCGTGGCGTGACCAACGCCTCACCGTGGACCACGGGTTCGCGGACGGAGCACCTGCGCCGACGCCGCCGGGCTAGCTCGGACCCAGGAACGCCGAAAGGGTCTGTGATCAGCATTGCTGCTGATCACAGACCCTTTCGATCGTGTGGCGGCGCCAGGATTCGAACCTGGGTAGGCATAGCCGACAGATTTACAGTCTGCTCCCTTTGGCCGCTCGGGCACACCGCCGGGTTGTGCTGCCTTTTCGCACCCGCTTTCGGCGGTGCTCCCTGGCAACGACGTAAACAATACCCGATGCGCAGGGGTGCTCCGCCACCCGGTTGATCTCCGCGCCGGGGGGCGCGGGGTGGCTAGGCTGGTGCGGATGCGGCCCGGTCACCACCGGGTCCGGCGGTCGCCGCCGCGCACACCGGCACGCAGCCGGCACGCACCCGATACGCACCCCGATACAAGGAGCCACAGGACATGGCCGACTCCAGTTTCGACATCGTCTCGAAGGTCGAGCGGCAGGAGGTCGACAACGCCCTCAACCAGGCCGCCAAGGAGATCTCGCAGCGCTACGACTTCAAGGGCGTGGGTGCCTCGATCTCGTGGTCCGGTGACAAGATCCTCATGGAGGCGAACTCCGAGGACCGGGTGAAGGCCGTCCTCGACGTCTTCCAGTCCAAGCTGGTCAAGCGCGGCATCTCGCTGAAGGCCCTGGACGCGGGCGAGCCGCAGCTGTCCGGCAAGGAGTACAAGATCTTCGCGTCGATCCAGGAGGGCATCTCCCAGGAGAACGCGAAGAAGGTGGCGAAGATCATCCGCGACGAGGGTCCGAAGGGCGTGAAGGCCCAGGTGCAGGGCGACGAGCTGCGGGTCAGCTCCAAGAGCCGGGACGACCTGCAGGCCGTGATCGCCCTCCTGAAGGGCAAGGACTTCGACTTCGCGCTGCAGTTCGTGAACTACCGGTAGTCGGTACGGCCCGGCGGCCGGTACGGAGCCGGGCGGCGCGGAGGGGCGGGCACCCGGCGGTGCCCGCCCCTCCGCGCCTGCGTTCCCGCGCCTCCGTTCCCCCGCCTCCGTTCCCGCGCCGCCCTGCCGGGTCAGTCGCGCGAGTTGCCGAAGAGGATGCGGTACACGATCAGCAGCACCAGGGAGCCGCCCACGGCCGCGGCCCACGTGGCGCCGTCGTAGAAGTCCTTGGTGATCGGGTGGTCCAGCCAGCGCGCCGAGATCCAGCCGCCGATGAACGCGCCCGCGACGCCGATGAGGGTCGTGCCGATGAAGCCGCCGGGGTCGCGGCCCGGCAGGAGGACCTTCGCGATGGCTCCGGCCAGCAGTCCCAGAACGATCCAACCGATGATGCCCATGCCGTGAACCTGCCCTTCCGCACCGTGTCCGCACCGTGCGGTCCCCGGGTGTCCGGTGGGACCCGCCGTCCGTCACGCGCGAGTTCATCCCGTGTCGGTGAAGAGGACGTCACGGGTCCACCCGGCGGTTGCCGCCGTCAGTAGGGTGCGGCTCATGAAGCGCACGGACGCCGCTCTGCGCCGCACGCTGGGGATGCGGGACGCCGTGGTGGTCGGTGTCGGCTCCATGCTCGGCGCCGGCGTCTTCTCCGCTCCGGGCCCCGCGGCGCGCGCGGCCGGGCCGGGGCTGCTGCTCGGGCTGGCCGTGGCGGCCGTGGTGGCGTACTGCAACGCCGTCTCCTCGGCACGGCTCGCCGCCCGCCACCCGGCCTCCGGCGGGACGTACGTGTACGGCAGGGAGCGGCTGGGGCCCTTCTGGGGGTACCTCGCCGGGTGGGCGTTCGTGGTCGGCAAGTCGGCCTCCTGCGCGGCGATGGCACTCACCGTGGGGGCCTACGTCCGGCCCGGGAACGCGCACGCGGTGGCGGTCGCGGCCGTGGTGGCCCTGACCGCCGTGAACTGCCTCGGCGTCCGCAGATCGGCGTGGCTGACACGGGTCGTCGTGGCCGTCGTGCTCGCCGTCCTCGCCGCGGTGGTCGTGGTGTGCCTCGGCTCCGGGCGGGCCGTCGCCGGGCGCCTGGACGTCTCCCTCGCGACGGGCGCGGGCGGGGTGCTGCAGGCCGCCGGACTGCTGTTCTTCGCGTTCGCCGGGTACGCCCGGATCGCCACCCTCGCAGAGGAGGTGCGCGATCCGGCACGCACGATCCCGCGGGCGGTCCCGGTGGCCCTGGGGATCGTGCTGGTGGTGTACGCGTGCGTGGCCGTCGCGGCGCTCGGCGTGCTCGGCGCCGGGCGGCTCGGGCAGGCGACGGCGCCGCTCGCCGAGGCGGTGCGGGCGGCCGGGGCGCCGGGGCTCGTGCCCGTGGTGCGGGCCGGGGCGGCCGTGGCCGCGCTGGGCTCGCTGCTCGCGCTGATCCTCGGCGTGTCCCGGACGACGCTCGCCATGGCCAGGGACGGGCACCTGCCGGGCGCGCTGGCGGCCGTGCACCCGCGCTTGCGGGTGCCGCACCGGGCGGAGGCGGCCGTCGGCGCGGTGGTCGCGGTGCTGGCCGCGACGGTGGACGTGCGCGGCGCGATCGGTTTCTCGTCCTTCGGCGTGCTCGCCTACTACGCCGTCGCCAACGCCTCGGCCTGGACGCTGAGCCCGGCTCCCTCGGCCCGTGCGGTGCCTGCGGTGGGCCTGCTGGGCTGCGTCACGCTGGCGTTCGCGCTGCCCGTGGCGTCGGTGGCCGCGGGGGCGGGGGTGCTCGCGGCGGGCGCGGCGGTCCACGGCGTACGGCGGGCGCGGGCCGGCCGGCGGCGGACATGAGGCGCCGGGGTCGGCCTTCGGTCACGGGGCCTGGGGCCTGCGGCGGGGTCCGGAGGGCGGGGCCTCGGGGCCTGCGGTGAGCGGGGCGTCGGGGCCGAGGGCCGTCGGGCGCGGGGCCTCGGCTCAGCGGGAGGCGAACGGCTGGTCGGTGGGGACGATCTCGCGGCCCAGCGGCAGCAGGGACACCGGGATCAGCTTGAAGTTGGCCACGCCGAACGGGATGCCGATGATCGTGACGCACAGGGCGATGCCGGTGGCGATGTGGGCGAGCGCCAGCCACCAGCCGGCCAGGACGAGCCAGAGGACGTTGCCGACGCAGGAGGGGGCGCCCGCGTCGCGGCGCTCGACCGTGGTGTACCCGAACGGCCACAGGGCGTAGAGGCCGATGCGGAAGGCGGCGACGCCGAAGGGGATGCCGATCACCGTGAGGCACAGCAGCACGCCGGCCAGCACGTAGCCGAGGAAGAGCCAGAAGCCGCTCAGGATGAGCCAGACGACGTTGAGGAGGGTTCTCACGGGCTGCCTGCCATTTCCTCGAGGCGGGCGATGCGCTCCGCCATCGGCGGGTGGGTGGAGAACAAACCGGACAGCCCCTGGCCGGGGCGGAAGGGGTTGGCGATCATCATGTGGCTCGCCGTCTCGATGCGGGGCTCGGGGGGCAGCGGAAGCTGCTTGGCGCCCGCCTCCAGTTTGCGCAGGGCGCTGGCGAGGGCGAGCGGGTCGCCGGTCAGCTGGGCGCCGGAGGCGTCCGCCTCGTACTCCCGTGAGCGGCTGACGGCGAGCTGGATCACGGTGGCGGCGAGCGGCCCCAGAATCATGATCAGCAGCATGCCGAGCAGGCCGGGGCCGTCGTCGTCGTCGGAACGGCCGATCGGGATCAGCCAGGCGAAGTTCACCAGGAACATGATCACGGAGGCGAGGGCGCCGGCGATCGAGGAGATGAGGATGTCCCGGTTGTAGACGTGGCTCAGCTCGTGGCCGATGACGCCGCGCAGTTCGCGCTCGTCCAGGAGGCGCAGGATGCCGTCGGTGCAGCACACGGCCGCGTTGCGCGGGTTGCGGCCGGTGGCGAACGCGTTGGGGGCCTCCGTCGGCGAGATGTAGAGCCGGGGCATGGGCTGGCGGGCCTGCGTGGACAGCTCGCGCACCATCCGGTACAGCCCGGGGGCCTCGAACTCGCTGACCGGGCGGGCGCGCATCGCGCGCAGCGCCAGCTTGTCGCTGTTCCAGTACGCGTACGCGTTCGTGCCCAGGGCGACCAGGACCGCGACGACGAGCCCGGCGCGGCCGAAGAAGGCGCCGATGACGATGATGAGCGCGGACAGCCCCCCGAGGAGAACTGCGGTCCTGAGCCCGTTGTGCCGGCGGTGCACGGTGCGCCCTCCCGAGTCGTGCAGCTGGGGAACACTCTCTGATCCGGTGGACCCTCCCGCCGGGCACAACGCCGGGCGGCCGCCACGAGTTCCCCGGTGCGGCCGGTGGCGCGGCGCCGCCGCACGGGTGACGCGCGTCGCCGCCCCCGCGCGCGTGGGTGAGCCGGGGGCGCCCCGCGCGCGCGTGGCGGCTCCTAGAACAGTCCGGTGGCCGTGAAACGCAGGACCAGCTGGGGCGCCCCGGACAGGGCGACGCCGAGGACCCCGGTGAGGGCGACGGCGGCCGTGAGGGGGGCCGGGACGCGGTGCCGGACGGGCTCGCCCTCGGGGGCGCGGAACAGCAGGGCCGTCCACTGCAGGTAGTAGAAGAGGGCGATCACGACGTTGACGGCCATGACGACGGCGAGCCAGCCGAGGCCCGCGTCGACGGCCGCCGAGAACACGGTCACCTTGGCGAACAGGCCGATGACGCCCGGCGGCAGCCCGGCCAGGCACAGCAGGAAGAAGGCCAGCCCCAGCGCGGTGACCGGGTTCGTGGCGTACAGGCCGCGGTAGTCGCTGAGCCGGTTCAGCGCCCGGCCGCGGCCGACCAGGGCGGCGACCGCGAAGGCGCCGAGGTTCACGGCGGCGTACATCAGGGCGTACGCGACCGTGGAGCCGATCGCCTTCTCGGCGTCCTCGGTGTACGCGGCGGCGGCGATCGGCACCAGCAGGTAGCCGGCCTGGCCGACGGAGGACCAGGCGAGCAGCCGCACCGCGCTGTACGCGCGCGTGGCCTGCTGGCGCAGGGCGGCGACGTTGCCGACGGTCATGGTGAGCGCGGCCAGGGCGGCCAGGGCGGGCCCCCAGACGTCGGCGTACGACGGGAACGCGACGACGGTGACGAGGATGAGGCCGGAGAAGCCGACCGCCTTGCCGACGACGGACAGGTAGGCGGCGACCGGCAGCGGCGCGCCGGCGTAGGTGTCGGGCACCCAGAAGTGGAAGGGCGCGGCGGCCGTCTTGAAGGCGAAGCCGACGAGGGTGAGGACGACGCCGGTCTGGGCGAGGGTGTGCAGCTGCCCGTCGGTGTGCGCGAGGCGCTGGGCGACCTGGGTGAGGTGCAGGGTGCCGGTGGAGGCGTAGACGAAGCTGACGCCCATCAGGCTGACCGCGGTGGCGGTGACCGAGGACAGGAAGAACTTCAGGGCGGCCTCGGCGGACCGCTTGTCGCCGTGCCGGATGCCGACGAGGGCGAAGGCGGGCAGGGAGGCGACCTCCAGGGCGACGATCAGGGTGGCCAGGTCGCGGGAGGCGGGCAGCAGGGCGGCGCCGGCGGCGGAGGAGAGCAGCAGGAACCAGAACTCGCCCGCCGGGACGCGCCGCCTCTCGTCGTCCAGGTGGGTGACGGACAGAAGGGCCGCGAGCAGCGCGCCGCCGAGGACCAGGAACTGGATGACGAGCGTGAAGCGGTCGGCGGTGTAGCTGCACGCGTGCGCGGGGCCGGTGGTGCAGAAGGTGCTGCGGTCGCCGCCGCGCAGCGGCAGGAGCAGCAGGGCCGACGCGGCGAGTCCCGCGACCGAGACCCAGCCGAGGACCGGCTTGCGGTGCTCGGGCACGAACAGGTCGGCGACGAGGACGGCGAGTGCCACGGCCGCGGCGACGGTGGGCGGGGCGATGGCGAGCCAGTCGACGGACTGGACCGTCTGCTGGATCGCCGGCTGGGCGAGCGGCTGGGCCAGGGCGCTCATCGGGGGCCTCCTGCGAGGAGCTGCTGCACGGCCGGGTCGGTGAGGCCGAGCAGGGCCTTGGGCCACAGTCCGGCGACGACGGTGAGGGTGACGAGGGGGGTCCAGGCGGCGAACTCGTAGCCGTGGACGTCGGCGAGCTGGGGGGCCTCGCGCTCGGCGCCGCCCATGCAGACGCGGCGGACCACGATCAGCATGTATGCGGCGGTCAGCAGGGTGCCGAACGCGCCGATCGCCGTGAAGGCGAGGAAGGCCGGCCGGCCGAGGCCGGCGGCGGGCCGGAAGGCGCCGAACAGGGCCAGCATCTCGCCCCAGAACCCGGCGAGCCCGGGCAAACCGAGGGAGGCGACCGCGCCGAAGGCGAGCAGGCCGCCCAGGCGCGGGGCCCTGCCGTAGAGCGCGGCGCCGGTCCGTTCGGCCAGGGCGTCCAGATCGGTGGTGCCGGTGCGGTCCTTGAGCGCGCCGACCAGGAAGAACAGCAGGCCGGTGATCAGGCCGTGGGCGATGTTGGCGAACAGGGCGCCGTTCACGCCGGTCGGGGTCATGGTCGCGATGCCGAGCAGCACGAAGCCCATGTGGCCGACGGAGGAGTAGGCGATGAGGCGTTTGAGGTCGCCCTTCGCGCCGCGCCTGGCGAGGGCGAGGCAGGCCAGGGATCCGTAGACGATCCCGACGACGGCGAACGCGGCGAGGTACGGCGCGAAGGTGCGGAAGCCGTCCGGCGCCACCGGCAGGAGGATCCGGACGAAGCCGTACGTGCCCATCTTGAGCAGGACGCCGGCCAGCAGGACCGAACCGACGGTCGGCGCGGCGGTGTGGGCGTCGGGCAGCCAGCTGTGCAGCGGCCACATCGGCGTCTTCACCGCGAGTCCGATCCCGATCGCCAGGACCACGACGACCTGCACGGACGTGGTCAGGGACCGGCCGTTGTCAGTGGCGAGTGCCACCATGTCGAACGTGCCCGCCTTGATGCCCGTCAGGAGCAGGCCGAGCAGCATCACCACGGAACCGAGCAGTGTGAACAGGATGAACCGCCACGCGGCCCGGGTCCGGTCCTCGCCGCCCCACCGGGCGATGAGGAAGTACATCGGGATGAGCACCGTCTCGAACGCGAGGAAGAACAGCAGCAGGTCGAGGACGGCGAAGGTGGCGAGGGTGCCGGACTCGAGCAGGAGCAGCAGCGCGACGAACGCCTTCGGGGACGGGCCCGACGGCGGCTTGGCGTACGAGTAGAGCGCGCAGAGGAAGGTCAGCAGCGCGGTCAGCACCAGAAGGGGGAGGGAGATGCCGTCGATGCCGAGGTGGATCCGCACGTCGAGCGCGGGGATCCAGCTGATGTCGGTCGTGGCCTGCATCCTCGACGGATGGCCGTGGTCGAAGCCCAGCGCGAGCACGATCGCGGCGATGAGGACCGCGCCGGTCACGGTCACGCCGTGCCGGAGCACGGCCTGCCCGGGCGACTTCCCCTTCAGTCCGGGCGGGGCCGGGAGGAGGGCGGCGACGGCGCCGAGGAGCGGGCCGACGACGACGAATGCCAGAAGGAACTGCATCACGGACTCGCTGATATCGATCACGCCTGCTCACGCTCCCGTGGCGACGAGGAGGACGGCGACCGCCAGGACGACGGTGCCGGCGAGCAGCGCGCTCACATAGGTCTGCACGTTGCCGGTCTGGGCGCGCCGTACGGCGGCCCCGAGCAGCCGGGGCAGCGCGGCGGCGCCGCGTACGTAGGTGTCGACGACCTCGCGGTCGAGGAACCGGACGAGACTCGCTCCGGCCTGGACCGGGCGGACGAACAGCGCCGTGTACACCGCGTCCAGGTGGAAGCCCGCGGCCGCGTGCCGGTGCAGCGGGCCGAGCAGCAGCCGTCCGGGGTCCGCCGGGTCACAGGCGGCGGCGATGTCGCCGTAGGCCGGCTGGTGGGAGGCGATGGCCGCCGCCTCGACCTGCCCGGCGTCGCCCTCGGGGTGGGCGGCGACCGCGCCCAGCGGGGCGCGGGCGGCGAGCGCGGCGGTGCGCTGCCAGGCGCCGTGCGCGAGCAGTCCGCCGACCAGGGCGAGGCCGGTGCCGAGGATGGAGGTGAGGAGGGTCGGGGTCAGGTCGCCGCCGTCGAACCAGCCGGGCAGCGTGCGGTACGCGAGCCCGCCGAGGGCGAGGGACGGGACCGCCAGGACCCACAGCACCACGGTCGTCGTCAGCGGCTGCCTGCCGTGATCGGGGACCTCGGCGCCGCGGCCGCGGAAGGCGAGCAGCCACAGCCGGGCGGCGTACGCGGCGGTGAGCAGGGCGGTGAGCAGGCCGGCGACGAGGACGATCCAGCCGGCGGCGGCGGGGGCGTGCTCGGTGTGGCCGGCCGTCGCATGCTCTGCGGCGCCGAGGACGGACTCCTTGGAGAAGAAGCCGCTGAAGGGAGGGATCGCGGCGAGCGCGAGCAGCGCCACGGTCATCGTCCAGTAGGCGTCCGGGACGCGGTCGCGCAGGCCGCCCATGCGGGACATGGCGGCCAGCGAGTTGGTGCCGGCGGCGTGGATGATCACGCCGGCGGCGAGGAACAGCAGCGCCTTGAAGGCGCCGTGCGCGAGGAGGTGGAAGACGGCGGCGCCGCGGTCGCCGACGGCGAGGGCGCCGGTCATGTAGCCGAGCTGACCGATCGTCGAGTAGGCGAGGACGCGTTTGATGTCGTCCTGGGCGAGGGCGGCGAGACCGGAGCCGGTCATCGTCACGGCGGCCATGACGGCCAGCACGGTCATCGCGGCGCGCGAGGACTCGAACACCGGGAGGAGACGGGCGATGAAGTAGACACCGGCGGCCACCATGGTCGCGGCGTGGATCAGCGCCGAGACGGGCGTCGGGCCCGCCATGGCGTCCGGCAGCCACGTGTGCAGCGGGAACTGCGCCGACTTGCCCGCCACTCCGGCGAGCAGCAGCAGCGCGATCGCCGTGGGGTGGTCGAGGCCGCCGCTCGCGACGGCGCCGAGGACGCGCGTCACGCGGAACGATCCGGCGTCGGCGGCCAGCGCGAACAGGCCGATCAGGAACGGCACGTCGCCGAGCTTGGTGACCAGGAAGGCCTTCAGGGAGGCGGCGCGGGCCTCGGGGGTCTCCCAGTAGTGGCCGACCAGGAAGTAGGAGCAGATGCCCATGACCTCCCAGCCCACCAGCAGCACGATCAGGTCGCCGGAGTAGACGACGAGGAGCATCGCGGAGGTGAACAGGGAGACGAGAGCGGCGTAGGAGGGGTAGCGGGGGTCGTCCCTGAGGTAGCCCGTGGAGTAGATCTGCACGCAGGCCGCGACGAACGCGACCAGGACGGCGACGAGCGCGGCGAAGCCGTCGATGTGCAGGGCCAGCTCGATCGGGACGGACCCGGTGGGCGTCAGCTCGGTGTGGGCGTCGACGGCCGCGTCGCCGCCCTGGCGCACGGCGACCAGCGCGGCCAGCACGAGCGAGGCCAGCGGCGGCAGCACGGCGAGCGGGCGGACGAACCCGGGCGCGGTGCGGCCCAGCAGCAGGCCGGCCGCGGCGCCCAGGAACGGCAGGAGGGGGACGAGGACGGCCAGGGTGGTCGTGGTCACGAGGTGGCCTCAGCCTTCTCGGCCGCGGGGGCGCCGGCGCCCTCGGTGTCGGGGCCCTCGGCGGTGTCGCGGAGCTTGTCGATGTCGGAGGTGCCGCGGTTGCGGTGGACGGCCAGCACGATCGCCAGGCCGATGCCGATCTCGGCGGCGGCGACGGCGATGGTGAACAGGGTCAGCGCCTGCCCGGAGTGCAGGGTCTCCGTGGCGGTCCGGCTGAGCCAGACGTCGAAGGCGACCAGGTTCAGGTTGACGGCGTTGAGCATCAGCTCGACCGACATCAGGACCAGGATCGCGTTGCGGCGGGCGAGGACGCCGTACAGGCCGGTGCAGAAGAGGAGGGCGGAGAGGACGGCAGGAAAGGCCAGGTGCATCAGCGGGCGCCTTCCTCGTCGCCGGACGCGTCCACGGCGGCCGGGGACGCGGCGCCGGCGGTGGCCGGGGACGCCGCGGCGGCCGGGGACGCTGCGGCCGGGGGCTCCGCGTCCGCGCCGGACCTCGCCTTGCGGGACAGGACGATCGCGCCGACCAGGGCCGCCAGGAGCAGCACGGACAGGGCCTCGAAGGGCAGCACCCAGTGCCGGAACAGGCTCGCCCCGGTGACGCGGGTGCTGCCGGCGGCGGGGCCGTCCAGGTCGATCCAGGTCGTCCGGAAGGCGTCCGCGACCACCCAGACCAGAGCGACGGCGGCGGCGGCCGCGACGGCGAGGGCGGCCGGGCGGTTGCCGGAGTCGGCGTCCGGGGAGCGGCCGATGGGGGCCTTGGTGAGCATCAGACCGAACAGGAGGAGGACGACGACGGAACCGACGTAGATCAGGACCTGCACCCAGGCGATGAACTCGGCCGTGAGCAGCAGGTACTCCACGGCGAGGCCGCCGAGCGCGACGACGAGCCAGAGGGCGGCGTGCACCAGCTGCCGGGTGGTGACGGTGACGAGCGCGGCCCCGAGGGTGACCAGGCCGACGAGCAGGAAGGCGATCTCGACGCCGGTCGGGGACAGGAAGCCGTGCCGGGCGGCGGCGAGGGGCGCGCCCTGCCCGGCCCCGGCGAGGCTCACGGCTGCGGCGAGGCTCACGAGTCGCCCTCCCGGGGTGCGGCCTGCGCGGCGGCCAGTTTCTCGGCGGTCTTGCGGGCGGCGGCGATCTCCTTGGGCTCCTCCGCGCCGGCGTCCAGGGCGGGCGGTGCCGGGACGGTCCACATCCACTCGCGCAGCTTGTCCCGCTCGTGCGTGAGGTCGCGGATGTCGGTCTCGGCGTACTCGAACTCCGGGGACCAGAACAGGGCGTCGAAAGGACAGACCTCGATGCAGATACCGCAGTACATGCACAGCGAGAAGTCGATCGCGAACCGGTCCAGGACGTTGCGGCTGCGCTCGCGCCCGCCGGGCGCGGCCGCGGGGACGGTCTCCTTGTGGGAGTCGATGTAGATGCACCAGTCCGGGCACTCGCGGGCGCACAGCATGCACACCGTGCAGTTCTCCTCGAACAGGCCGATCACGCCGCGGGTGCGGGGCGGCAGCTCGGGCAGGGCGTCCGGGTACTGCTCGGTGACCGTCTTCCTCGTCATCGTGCGCAGGGTGACGGCCAGGCCCTTGGCGAGGCCGGAGCCGGGGATGGGGGCCATGGTTACGAGATCACCACCTTGACGACGCCGGTGAGGGCGATCTGGGCGAGGGAGAGGGGCACGAGGAGGGTCCAGGACAGCTTCTGGAGCTGGTCCTCGCGCAGCCGCGGGTAGGTCACGCGGAGCCAGATGACCAGGAAGGCGAGGACCGCGGTCTTCAGCAGGGTCCACACCCAGCCGAGCCCGTCGGCTCCCCACGGGCCGTGCCAGCCGCCCAGGAAGAGCACGGTGGTCAGACCGCACAGGACGACGATGCCGGCGTACTCGGCGAGCAGGAACAGGGCGAACCGGAGACCGGTGTACTCGGTGTACGCGCCGAAGATGATCTCGGAGTCGGCGACGGGCATGTCGAACGGCGGGCGCTGCAGCTCGGCCAGTCCGGCGACGAAGAAGACGACCGCGCCGACGATCTGCCACGGCACCCACCACCAGTGGAAGGCGTCCAGGATGCCGGGCAGGGACACCGTGCCGGCCGCCATCGCCACCGAGGCCGCCGCCAGCAGCATCGGGAGTTCGTAGGCGAGCAGCTGGGCGGCCGTGCGCAGGCCGCCGAGCAGGGAGAACTTGTTGGCGCTGGCCCAGCCGGCCATCAGCGAGCCGAGCACGCCGACGCCCATCACCGCGAGCACGAAGAACACGCCCGCGTCCAGGACCTGGCCGACGGCGCCCTCGCCCGGCCCGATGGGGACGGCGAGCAGCACGAGGAGGTACGGCAGCAGCGCCACGGCGGGGGCGAGCTGGAAGACACGGCGGTCGGCGCCGGCCGGGACCACGTCCTCCTTCTGCGCGAACTTCACGCCGTCGGCGATGAGCTGGGCCCAGCCGTGGAAGCCGCCCGCGTACATCGGGCCGAGGCGGCCCTGCATGTGGGCCATCACCTTGTGCTCGGTCTGGCCGACGATCAGCGGGAAGGTGAGGAAGACGCCGAAGACGACCAGGAGTCGCAGGGCGACGTCCAGCACGCCGTTCACTGCGGGCCTCCTGTGGGGTCGTCGGGGGTGTGCGGGTCGTCGGGTACGCCGGTACGCGGGGCCGGCGTCTGCCGGGGGCCCGGCGGAGCCGGCGGCTGCCCCGTGCCGTGCGGGGGCGCGGGCGCCTGCGGCGGCTCGGGTGCCCGTTCCGGCTCGGGAGCGTGTTCCGGCTCCGGCGCCTGCTGCGGCTCGGGCGTCCGCTGCGGCTCCGGTCCCGTGGCGCGCTCCGGGGCGGCGCCGGGCTCCGGTCCGGCGGAGCGGTCCGGGGCGGCGCCCGGCTCACGCCGGGCAGGGCCCTTGGGGGAAGCGTCCCGCTCTCGTCCGGCCGGGCCCTCCGGGGAGGTACCGCTCCCCCGGCCGGACGGGCCGTCAGGCTCCGGAGCGGTGTCCCGCTGCGGCTCGGTGGGCTTCTCCGGGGCCGGGGCGGGCTCAGGGGCGCCGGCGGGCTCCTCGTACGCCGGGCGGGCGTGGTGCCACGGGGCGTCCGTGCTGCGGGGGGCCGTGCCGCGGCGGGCGGGGCCGTCCGCGGCTGGCGGGGCGGCCGGTTCGGTCCGCTGCGAGGCCGAGCCCTCCGAGGCGCTGCGCGCGCGGCGCGGCCGGGCGGGCGGGGCCGCCGGACCGGGCTCGTGCGCCACCGGGGCCTCGGCGGCCGGCCCGTCCGGGGCGCCCTCCGCCGCCGCCCGGGCGGTGTCGGCCTCGACCGCGGCCTGCTCGCGCGTCGCCGCGCCCTCGGACCGCGCCGCCTGCCGGCTCGCCGAACCCTCGCTCGCGCTCCGCGTCCGGCGCGGCCGCGCGGGCGTACCGGCGTCGGCGCCCGTGGCCGCCGCGGCGGCCTGGCCGGTCCGCGCGGCCGGTGCCGTCTGGCTCGCCGAGCCCTCCGACGCCGAGCGGGTGCGCCGTACCGTCCGGTCCCCGGCCGCGCGCGCCGGCCGCTCTCCCGCCGGGCGTCCGGCTGCCCGGGCGGGGCGGGCCGGAGCAGGGGGGAGCTGGCCCTTGAGGGGGCCCCACTCGTTCGGGTCGGGGACGCCCGGGGGCAGCATCTGGCGGCGCTTGGGCGCGCCGTGCGCCGCGCCGGCCGCGGGCTCCCCGGGCTCCTTGGCGCCGGGCCAGGCCTTGGCGACGCGGGCGGCGAGGACGAAGTCCTTGCGGAGCGGGTGGCCCTCGAAGTTCTCGGGGAGCAGCAGGTGGTCGAGCCCCGGGTGGCCCTCGAAGACGACGCCGAACATCTCGTGGGTCTCGCGCTCGTGCCAGGCGGCGCCCGCGTAGACGCCGACGGCGGAGGGCAGGGCCGGCGCCTCGTGCGGGACGGTCGTGCGCAGCAGCAGCCGGCGGACCGGGGAGAGGGCGGCGACGTGCGCGGCGACGCGGAAGCCCGTGCCCGGCTCGTCGACCGCGCTGAGCCAGTCGAAGAAGGTGCAGCCCAGGGTGGTGCGGGCGGTTTCCAGGGCGGTGAGCCAGGAGGACGGCGGCACGTCCACGGTCAGGAGGTCGTACGCCTCCCCGGCCGTGGCGTCCGCGCCGAACAGTTCCTCGGCGGGGGCGGGCAGCCAGCCGGCCGTGCTCATCGGGCGTCCCCCTCGACGGCCGGGGCCGGGGGCTTGACCAGGCCGCTCTGCAGGGCGGCGGCGGACGGCCGGGCGGGAGCGGCGCCGTACCGCTCGCCCAGCGATTCGCGGGCGATCTTCTCCTGGAGCTTGAGGATGCCCTGGAGCAGCGCCTCGGGGCGCGGCGGGCAGCCGGGGACGTACACGTCCACGGGGATGATCTGGTCGACGCCCTTGGTCACGGAGTACGAGTCCCAGTACGGGCCGCCGCAGTTGGAGCAGGCGCCGAAGGAGATGACGTACTTCGGCTCGGGCATCTGCTCGTACAGGCGCTTGACGGCCGGGGCCATCTTGTCGGTGACGGTGCCGGAGACGACCATCAGGTCGGCCTGGCGGGGACCCGGCGCGAAGGGGATCACGCCGAGCCGGATGAAGTCGTGGCGGGCCATCGACGCGGCGATGAACTCGATCGCGCAGCAGGCGAGGCCGAAGTTGAAGACCCACAGCGAGTAGCGGCGGCCCCAGTTCAGGACCACCTTCATCGGCTCGGGGGCGAGACGCGCGAGCGCGCCGAGCCGCTGGGGCTCGGGCAGCGGCTGGGGCTGCGGGAGGGAGGGGTTCACGTCCATGCCAGGACGCCCTTCTTGTATGCGTACAGCAGGCCGACGGCGAGGAAGCCGAGGAAGACGAACATCTCCACGAGGGTCGTCGCGCCGTAGCCGGGGGCGGCGAAGACCGTCGCCCAGGGGAACAGGAAGATCGAGTCGACTGCGAAGATCACGTACAGGAAGGCGTACACGTAGTAGCGGACCTGGGTGTGGGCCCAGCCCTCGCCGACGGGGTCGACGCCGCACTCGTAGGTCAGGAGCTTCTCCGGTGTGGGCACGACCGGGCGCAGCAGGCGGCCGGCGCCGAAGGCGACCGCGACGAACAGCACGCCGAGGAGGGCGAGCAGTCCGACCACCGAGTAGGACTGGAAGTAGCCGGCCGCGACGGCGTCCGCCGCGGCGGTCGTCGAGTCCCCCAACGTCTCCCGCACGTCCGTCCCTCGCTCCCTGACCTCTGACCTTCGTGTCCTTCGTGACCTGTGATGCGACCGATTCGAGGATCTGTACGCACACGGGAGTCTAGGCCCTGATAAAGACCTGGTAAGCAGGCCGTCACTCGCTGAGCCGTGCGGGGCCCGCCGGGGTGGGGTTTTCCCCAGGCGGCGGAGGGCGGCGTACCGCATGGCGTGGCGGGCGGCCGGCACGGCAGGCTGACCGGCATGACCGTACCCAGCCCCGCCGCCGGCCGGACCGACGGCGCCGACGGCCCCGACGCCCCGCCCGCGGCCGACGCCCCGCACGGCCCCGACACCGGCACCGGCACGCACGACCGCCTCGACGCCTCCCACGACGCCGACACGCCCGCCGGAACCGACGCCCACGGCGGCCCCGGCACGCCCGGCGGCTCCGACGCGCCCGGCGGCTCCGACGCGCCCGGCGGACCCGACCGGCTGCCGCCGCCGCGGCCGGCCTACGACGCGCACACCTGGAAGGAGATCGCCCATCTCCTGCTGAACCTGCCGGTGGCGCTGTTCGGGTTCGCCTACGTCTTCACGGTGCTGCTGGTCGGCGGGACCCTCACCCTCACGGTGATCGGCCTGCCGCTGCTCGCGCTGTGCCTGCTGGGCGCCCGGCAGCTGGGGAAGCTGGAGCGGGCCCGGGCCCGCGGGCTGCTCGGGGTGCGGGTGGAGGAGCCGACGCCGCTGCCGCTCTCCAGGGCCGGTGGGCCGGTGCAGCGGCTGTGGCTGGCGCTGAAGGACCCGGTGGGCTGGCGGACGCTGCTGTACGAGGCGATCCGGCTGCCCTGGGGCATCCTGACCTTCTCCACCGTGCTGACCTCGCTGTTCGTGCTGTGGCCGGTGCTGCCCTACCTCGCGCGGGGACTGGCGAACGCGGACCGGGCCATGGTGCGCGGGCTGCTGTCGCCCTCGGACGGGCTGGAGCGCCGTATCGCCGAACTGGAGTCCGACCGCGGGCTCGTGATCGACACGGCGGCGGCGGACCTGCGCCGGATCGAGCGGGATCTGCACGACGGGGCCCAGGCGCGGCTGGTGAACCTGGCGATGGGGCTCGGCCTGGCCAAGGAGAAGCTGCTGGAGGACCCCGACACGGCGGCGGCGATGGTGGAGGAGGCGCACGGCGAGGTGAAGCTGGCCCTGCAGGAGCTGCGCGACCTCGCCCGGGGCATCCACCCGGCCGTGCTCACCGACCGCGGCCTGGACGCCGCCCTGTCCTCGGTCGCCTCGCGCTGCACGGTGCCGGTGGCGGTGACCGTGGACCTGCCGTCCCGGCCGGCGCCGGCCGTCGAGGGCATCGCCTACTTCACCGTCTCCGAGCTGCTGCAGAACGTCAGCAAGCACAGCGGGGCACGTACCGCCTCGGTCGACGTGCGGCGTGCGCAGGACCGGCTGCTCATTGAGGTCCGTGACGACGGCCGGGGCGGCGCCCGGCTGGACGGCGGCAGCGGCATGCGGGGCCTGGCGGACCGGCTGGGCGCGGTGGACGGCCGGTTCGTCGTCGACTCCCCGGCCGGCGGCCCGACCGTGGTCACCGCGGAACTCCCCTGGCGGGACCGGCAGGACTAGCCGGGCACGGCGGACGCACCCCCCTGCTCCGGGGCCGCGGACAGCCGGCACCGCGGACAGCCGGCACCGCGGACGGCCGGGCACCGCGGACAGCGCCCCCTGCGCCGGGCGCGGAGGTGGGGAAAACCCCCCGTCCAAGACGCCGACGGCCCGCATGTCCCGCGGGCGGGCGGCGGACGACTGTGGACGTACGGCGGAACCGCCGCTCGGACGAGGAGAACGGGACGACATTCGATGGTCACGGAGTACGGACAGGGGTACGGGCGGGGGCGGGCGCGCTCCGCCGGAACCGGTCACCGGCTGCCCGCCGCCCTGCGGGCGCCGGTCGAGGCCCGCAGCCTGCGCGCGTTCGGGTACCTCCTGCTGGGCCTGCCGGTCTCGCTGGTGCTGTTCGCCTGGACGGTGGCGACGGTGACGCTCGGCGCGGGCCTGCTGGTCACCTTCCTCGGCATCCCGGTGCTGGCGGCGGCGCTCGCCGGCTGCCGGGGCTTCGCGGTGCTGGAGCGGGCGCGGGCGCGCGCGCTGCTCGGCCTGGACGTGGCCGGTCCGGAGCCGTTGCGGGTGCGCAGGCCGGGGGCCGCCGCGTGGATGGGCGCGGTCCTCAAGAGCGGCGCGTCCTGGCGGAACGCGCTGTACGCGCTGGCGCACTTCCCGTGGGCGGTGTTCTCGTTCTCGGTGGCGGTGTCGTTCTGGACGACCGGCTGGGCGCTGCTGACCTATCCGCTGTGGTTCTGGGTGTTCCCGGCGTACGCCGGCCAGGGGGGCCTGCAGCTCTACGGCGACGCCCACCACAGCGTCCATCTCGACAACCCGTTCGAGATCGCGGTGACCGCGCTGGTCGGCCTGGTGATCACGCTGGTGACCCCGTGGCTGGTGCGGGCCCTGACGACCGTGGACGGGCTGCTGGTCCGCGGGCTGCTCGGACCGTCACCGCTGTCGGCGCGGGTGGTGGAGCTGGAGTCGGACCGCGGGACGGTCGCCGACACGGCCGCCGCCGATCTGCGGCGCATCGCGCGGGACCTGCACGACGGGGCGCAGGCCCGGCTGGCCGGCCTGGCGGTGGATCTCGGGCTGGCGAAGGAGAAGCTGCGCGAGGATCCGCGGACCGCCGCGCGGTTGGTGGAGGAGGCGCACGGCGAGGTGAAGACGGCGCTGCGGGAGCTGCGCGACCTCGCCCGGGGCATCCACCCGGCCGTGCTCACCGACCGCGGCCTGGACGCGGCGCTGTCGGCCGTGGCCTCCCGGTGCACGGTGCCGGTGACGGTGAGCGTGGACCTGCCGTCCCGGCCGGCGCCGGCCGTCGAGGGCATCGCCTACTTCACCGTCTGCGAGCTGCTGCGCGACGTCGGCAGGCGCAGCGGGGCCCGGTCCGCGTCGGTCGACGTGTGGCGTTCGGGGGACCGGCTCCTGCTGCAGGTGTCCGACGACGGTGCGGGCGGCGCCGACCTCTCCGGGGGCAGCGGCCCGGCCGGTCTCGCCGGCCGCCTGGACGCGGTGGACGGCGTCCTGGTGGTGGACTCCCCGGCCGGCGGCCCCACCCGGGTCGTCGCGGAGATCCCCTGGCGGATCTGACCCGGCTCCCCCTTCTCCCCGCATCCGCGGGGGTCCTCCGGTGCGGCGGGCCCGGTCCTCGCCCCGGTCTTCCTCCGTGCGGCGCCGTCGCCCCCCGAATGCTGGAATGCTGGACCCCCGTAGGACGTCACGGACGCACCCCGCCCGCCGGTCGGCGCGGTGGGCGGCGTCGCCGGATCGGGCTGTGGGGGGCCGGAGGATCGTGGAGGACAGGGTGCGGGTGGTCATCGCCGAGGATTCCGTGCTGCTCAGGGAGGGCCTGACCCGGCTGCTGACCGACCGCGGGCACGACGTGGTGGCCGGTGTGGGGGACGCGGACGCGCTGGTGAAGACCGTCTCCGACCTGGCCGGGCAGGGCGGACTGCCGGACGTGGTGGTGGCCGACGTGCGGATGCCGCCGACGCACACCGACGAGGGCGTCCGCGCGGCCGTCCAGCTCCGCGGGCTGCATCCGGGGCTGGGCGTGCTGGTGCTCTCGCAGTACGTGGAGGAGCGCTACGCGACCGAACTGCTGGCCGGTTCCAGCCGGGGCGTCGGCTATCTGCTGAAGGACCGGGTCGCGGACGTGCGCGAGTTCGTGGACGCGGTGGTGCGGGTGGCCTCGGGCGGCACGGCGCTGGACCCGGAGGTGGTCGCGCAGCTGCTGGGCCGCAGCCGCAAGCAGGACGTGCTGGCGGGGCTGACCCCGCGGGAGCGCGAGGTGCTCGGGCTGATGGCGGAGGGGCGGACGAACTCGGCGATCGCCCGGCAGCTGGTGGTCAGCGACGGGGCCGTGGAGAAGCACGTCAGCAACATCTTCCTGAAGCTGGGGCTGGCCCCCAGCGACGGGGACCACCGTCGCGTTCTGGCCGTTCTCACCTACTTGAACTCCTGACCCCGCGGACGGTCCGGGCGGGCCGGACGCCTGCCGGGGCGCCGGGCGGCGCACCGGCGACCGGGACAGGACGCGGCGCCGGGGAGGGGCCACGGCGCCCGGTACGGGACACGGCGCCCATGACAGGACGGGAGGACCGGAGGAGAACCCGGGAACGCGCGGGGAGCGCCTTGACCGGCGCTCCGCCGATGCGGGACATGATGTGGACCCAAGCCGACAGGCCGTCCCGAAATACCGTCCGATCCCTGGACGCCCTCGGGAAGGCGACCCTAACCGACGTAGGGTTGATCCTGGGATGGTCCGGGACGACCACACCCCGGACAGCCGCCTCGAAGGAGGTCCAGTTCAGTGACCAGCCAGGTCAGCAGCCCAGCGGAGCAGAGCGACGGAACGGCGGGGGAGCAGCGCGCTCCGGGCGGTGCGAAGGACGTGCGGCGCCTGGACCGGGTGATCATCCGGTTCGCGGGGGACTCGGGTGACGGCATGCAGCTCACCGGCGACCGGTTCACCTCGGAGACCGCTTCCTTCGGCAACGACCTCTCCACCCTGCCGAACTTCCCCGCCGAGATCCGCGCTCCCGCCGGCACCCTGCCGGGTGTCTCGTCCTTCCAGCTGCACTTCGCCGACCACGACATCCTCACCCCCGGGGACGCGCCGAACGTCCTGGTCGCGATGAACCCGGCGGCCCTGAAGGCCAACATCGGCGACCTCCCGCGCGGCGCCGAGATCATCGTCAACACCGACGAGTTCACCAAGCGCGCCCTGCAGAAGGTCGGCTACGACGCCTCCCCGCTGGAGGACGGCTCGCTCGACGGCTACAGCCTCCACCCGGTGCCGCTGACCACCCTGACCGTGGAGGCGCTCAAGGAGTTCGACCTCTCCCGCAAGGAGGCCGAACGCAGCAAGAACATGTTCGCGCTGGGCCTGCTGAGCTGGATGTACCACCGGCCCACCGAGGGCACCGAGACGTTCCTGAGGACGAAGTTCGCGAAGAAGCCGGACATCGCCGCCGCCAACATCGCCGCGTTCCGCGCGGGCTGGAACTTCGGCGAGACGACGGAGGACTTCGCGGTCTCCTACGAGGTCGCCCCGGCCGCCCGGGCCTTCCCGGTCGGCACCTACCGCAACATCTCGGGCAACCTGGCCCTGGCCTACGGCCTGATCACCGCCTCCCGGCAGGCGGAACTGCCGCTGTTCCTGGGGTCGTACCCGATCACGCCGGCCTCGGACATCCTGCACGAGCTGAGCCGGCACAAGAACTTCGGCGTGCGCACCTTCCAGGCCGAGGACGAGATCGCGGGCATCGGCGCGGCGCTGGGCGCGGCCTTCGGCGGCTCGCTGGCGGTGACGACGACGTCGGGTCCGGGTGTGGCGCTGAAGTCGGAGACGATCGGGCTTGCGGTGTCGCTGGAGCTGCCGCTGCTGGTCGTGGACATCCAGCGCGGCGGCCCGTCCACCGGTCTGCCGACCAAGACGGAGCAGGCGGACCTGCTGCAGGCGATGTACGGCCGCAACGGCGAGGCGCCCGTGCCGGTGGTCGCCCCGCGCACCCCGGCGGACTGCTTCGACGCCGCCCTGGAGGCGGCCCGGATCGCGCTGACGTACCGCACGCCGGTGATGCTGCTGTCGGACGGCTACCTGGCCAACGGCTCGGAGCCGTGGCGCATCCCCGAGCTGGACGAGCTCCCCGACCTGCGGGTGCGGTTCGCGGCCGGCCCGAACCACACGCTGCAGGACGGCACCGAGGTCTTCTGGCCGTACAAGCGCGACCCGCAGACCCTGGCGCGGCCCTGGGCGATCCCGGGCACCCCGGGCCTGGAGCACCGCATCGGCGGCATCGAGAAGCAGGACGGCACGGGCAACATCTCCTACGACCCGGCCAACCACGACTTCATGGTCCGCACCCGCCAGGCCAAGATCGACGGCATCGAGGTCCCGGACGTGGCGGTCGACGACCCGGACGGCGCCCGGACGCTGGTCCTGGGCTGGGGTTCCACCTACGGGCCGATCACGGCGGCGGTGCGGCGGCTGCGCGCGGCCGGCGAGCCGATCGCGCAGGCCCATCTGCGGCACCTCAATCCCTTCCCGCGCAATCTGGGCACGGTCCTGAAGGGCTACGACAAGGTGGTGATCCCCGAGATGAACCTCGGGCAGCTCGCCACCCTCGTGCGGGCGAAGTACCTGGTCGACGCCCACTCCTACAACCAGGTCAACGGCATGCCGTTCAAGGCGGAACAGCTCGCCTCGGCGCTGAAGGAGGCCATCGATGACTGACGCCACCCGAGGGCTGCTGCAGCTGGTCCCCAAGGCCGAGGCCAAGCAGTCGATGAAGGACTTCAAGTCGGACCAGGAGGTGCGCTGGTGCCCGGGCTGCGGGGACTACGCGATCCTCGCGGCCGTGCAGGGCTTCATGCCGGAGCTGGGTCTCGCCCGCGAGAACATCGTCTTCGTCTCCGGCATCGGCTGCTCCTCCCGCTTCCCGTACTACATGAACACCTACGGGATGCACTCCATCCACGGACGCGCCCCGGCCATCGCGACCGGGCTGGCCGCCTCCCGCCGGGACCTGAGCGTGTGGGTCGTCACCGGAGACGGCGACGCCCTGTCCATCGGCGGCAACCACCTCATCCACGCCCTGCGCCGCAACGTCAACCTGAAGATCCTGCTGTTCAACAACCGGATCTACGGCCTGACCAAGGGCCAGTACTCGCCGACCTCCGAGGTCGGCAAGATCACCAAGTCGACGCCGATGGGCTCGCTCGACGCGCCGTTCAACCCGGTGTCGCTGGCGATCGGCGCGGAGGCGTCCTTCGTGGCCCGCACGATCGACTCCGACCGCCGTCACCTCACCGAGGTGCTGCGCGCCGCCGCGGCCCACCCGGGCACGGCCCTCATCGAGATCTACCAGAACTGCAACATCTTCAACGACGGCGCCTTCGACGCGCTGAAGGACAAGCAGCGGGCCGAGGAGGCGCTGATCCGCCTGGAGCACGGGCAGCCGATCCGGTTCGGCGCCGACGGGGCGCGGGGCGTCGTCCGGAACCGGCGGACCGGCGATCTGGAGGTGGTCACCGTGACCCCGGAGAACGAGGCGGACGTCCTGGTGCACGACGCCCACGCCGCGTCCCCCACCACCGCCTTCGCCCTGTCCCGGCTGGCCGACCCGGACACGCTGCACCACACCCCGGTCGGCGTGTTCCGGTCCGTCGAACGGCCCGTCTACGACACCCAGATGGCCGACCAGCTCGACGCCGCCGTCGAGCGGCACGGCGAGGGCGACCTGGCCGCGCTGCTGGCGGGCGGGGACACCTGGACGGTCGTCGGCTGAGATCGGCCCTCGTGCGTCAGGAGGCCCGGGACCGCGGTTCCCGGGCCTCCTCGTCCGCGCGGCGGCGCTCGCCGTCGGCGCGGCGGCGCTCGTCGTAGGCGCGGCGGGCCTGCTCCACCTCGCCCATGCGCGTCTCGGTCCACCGGGCGAGGGCCCGGACCTGTTCCGCGGCCTCGCGGCCGAGGGCGGTCAGGGAGTAGTCGACGCGGGGCGGGATGACCGGTTTGGCGTCCCGGTGGACCAGGCCGTCGCGCTCCAGCGTCTGGAGGGTCTGGGTGAGCATCTTCTCGCTGACTCCGCGACCGACGGCGCCGCCGATCGCCCGGCGCAGCTCGCTGAACCGGTACGGGCGCCCCAGCAGTTCGATGAGGACGAGGACGCCCCAGCGGCTGGTGACGTGCTCCAGGACGAGCCGGTGGGGGCACATCGCCTGGGCGTCCCCGGCCCCCTTCACGCTTACCGTCATGCCAGTACCTTACTCCAAAGTGGGTACTTTCTCTCGGTTAGCGCTGCTTCTAGGGTGAGGAGCACACGCACCTCGAGAAGGAGTCGCACCTCATGCGCATCGTCGTCACCGGGGCCACCGGAAAGCTCGGCCGTCACGTCGTGGAGCAGTTGCTGGAGAAGGTCCCGGCGGAGCGGATCACGGCCGTCGTGCGGGACAGGACCAGGGCGGCGGACCTCGCGGCGCGGGGCGTCGGCGTCGCCGTCGCCGACTACGGCGCGCCCGAGACCTTCGACGGCCTGTTCGCCGCCGGCGACCGGGTCCTGCTGATCTCCGGCAGCGAGATCGGCGAGGACAGGGTGCGGCAGCACCGGACCGTCATCGACGCCGCCCGCGAGGCCGGTGCGGCGCTGCTCGCCTACACCAGCGCGCCCGGCTCGCTGACGGCCGCGCTGGCGGACGACCACCGGGCCACCGAGGAGGTGCTGCTCGCCTCCGGCCTGCCGTACAGCCTGCTGCGCAACGGCTGGTACCACGAGAACTACACCGAGAACCTGGCCCCCGTGCTGGAGCGCGGCGCGGTGGTGGCCGCCGCCGGCGAGGGGCGGGTCTCCTCGGCCTCCCGCGCCGACTACGCCGCCGCGGCGGTGGCGGTGCTGACCGGTGAGGGGCACGAGAACACGACGTACGAACTGGGCGGCGACGAGGCGTGGAGCTTCGCCGAGTACGCCGCCGAGCTGAGCCGGCAGACCGGCAAGGAGATCGTCTACGACAGCGTCTCGCCCGAGGCCCTGGAGGGCATCCTCGCCGGCGCCGGGCTGCCCGCCCCGTTCGCGGCGGTCCTGGCCGGCGTGGACGCGTCCATCGCGCAGGGCGAGCTGGAGATCACCACCGGCGACCTGTCCCGGCTGACCGGCCGGCCCACCACCCCGCTCGCCGAGGCCGTCGCCGCCGCGCTCAAGGGCTGACCCGGCCCGACTCCGTCCGGTGATCAGCACCGTCATGACCGTATGGCGATACGGACATGACAGCATGGGGCGGCCGGCGTTACCGTCGTTCTCGCGCGCGTACGCCGGGTGCGCGGGCGAGAAGGGAGGGGCCGTGGCCGGAACGTCCGACGGCGAACACCGCACTGGTCTGCTGAACGGCTTCGCCGCCTACGGGATGTGGGGGCTGGTGCCCCTGTTCTGGCCCCTGCTGAAACCCGCGGGCGCCGTGGAGATCCTGGCCCACCGCATGGTGTGGTCCCTGGTCTTCGTCGCGGTCGCCCTGCTCTTCGTCCGCCGCTGGGCGTGGGCCGGCGAGCTGCTGCGCCGGCCCCGGCGGCTCGCCCTGGTCGCCCTCGCGGCCGGTGTCATCACCGTGAACTGGGGCGTGTACATCTGGGCCGTGAACGCCGGTCACGTCGTCGAGGCCTCCCTCGGGTACTTCATCAACCCGCTGGTCACCATCGCCATGGGCGTGCTGATACTCAAGGAGCGGCTGCGGCCGGTGCAGTGGGTGGCGGTCGCGACCGGCGCCGCCGCCGTCGTCGTGCTGACCGTCGGCTACGGCCGCCCGCCGTGGATCTCCCTCTGCCTCGCCTTCTCCTTCGCCGTGTACGGCCTGGTCAAGAAGAAGGTCGACCTCGGCGGCGTGGAGTCGCTGGCCGCCGAGACCGCGATCCAGTTCGTCCCGGCGCTCGGTTATCTGCTGTGGCTGACCGCGCGGGGCGAGGGCACCTTCGTGACCGGCGGGCCGGGCCACGCGGCCCTGCTCGCGTCCACCGGCGTCGTCACCGCCCTCCCGCTGGTCTGCTTCGGCGCGGCGGCGATCCGCGTGCCCCTGTCCACGCTCGGCCTGCTGCAGTACCTCGCCCCGCTGTTCCAGTTCCTGCTCGGCGTCCTGTACTTCCACGAGGCCATGCCGCCCGAGCGGTGGGCCGGGTTCGCGCTGGTCTGGCTCGCGCTGATCCTGCTCACGGGCGACGCGCTGCGCAACGCGCGGCGGCCGGGCCGGCTCGCGGCCCCGGCGGCCGGCGCCGAGGCACCGGCGGCGGACGTCCCGCCGGCGCGGGGCAACCCCCTGCGCCGCAGGGTCCGGCTGTGACTGTCACCGGGCCCGTCTATAAGTGGGGTCCATGACCACACAGGAACCCGTCCCGCTGCACTGGAAGCTCGTCGTCGACGCGGCCGACCCGCATGCCCAGGCCGACTTCTGGGCCGCCGCGCTGCACTACACGACCGAGGACAACAGCGCCCTCGTCGAGCGGCTGCTGTCCGTCGGCGCACTGCCCCGGGAGGCCGCCGTCCAGCACCACGGCCGGGCCGCCTTCCGCGACCTGATCGCCGTACGGCACCCCGACGACCCGTACGACCCGCAGACCGGCACCGGGCTGGGACGGCGGCTGCTGTTCCAGCGCGTGCCGGAGCCGAAGACCGGCAAGAACCGTATCCACCTCGACCTGCACCCCGGCCCCGAGCGGCGCGCGGACGAGGTGGCACGGCTCGGGACGCTGGGCGCGCGGGTGCTGCGCGAGGTGGACGAGCCGGCCGGCCGGTGGGTGGTCATGGCCGACCCGGAGGGCAACGAGTTCTGCGTCCACTAGACCCCGCCGTCCGGAACGGGCCGGCCGCGGCGCCTTGCGGCCCCACCCGGGCCGGGTGGGGTGCGCGGCCCTCCGGGACTACGGCCGGGCGGCCCGTTCCGCGCGGTCGGTCAGCCGCACCATGCGGGCCCGGGCGGACTCCAGCGGGCGCGGATCGTCGGCGGCCGGGCCCGGCTCGGCCGTGAGGTCCGTCCACAGGTCGATCAGGTCGCGGCCCAGCCGCAGCCCCTCCTCGGGATCGCGGACGGCGCGCCAGGCGGTCGCGGCGCTCTGCAGGTTGCCGTAGGCGGCCTCCCCGTCCCGCGCGGTCCGGCGCAGCCGGGCGAGGTCCAGGGACAGCCGGAAGGCGCGGACCGGGTCACCCGCCAGGTAGGCGATGTAGGCGCGCAGCTCGCGCAGGTGCAGCACCTCGGTGTGGTGCGGGCCGAGCACGGCGGACGCCTCGGCGAGCGCGCGGTCGGCCAGTTCCGCCGCCGTGTCGACGCGGCCGTCCCGGACGGCCTCGCTGATGCGGGTCATCGGCTCGGCCAGCAGCTCCGCCCCCTCGGCGGTCTCGGTCAGGGGCCCGTCCCCGAGCACCTCCTCGGCTACGGCGTCGAACCCGCGGGGCGGGGCGGGGGCGGACGCCTCGCGCGGCGGCACGGCCACGGGCGCGGGGGGTGCGGCGGCGGCCGGCGCCGAGGTGCGGGCGGGCCGGGCGTTCCCGGCCTCCGGCCGCGCGGTTCCGTGTCCGGGCCGCGCGGTCCCGGTCCGGTCTCGCGTGTGTGCCGCCCCGGCCGGCTCGCGCGGGTGCGCGGCCCGCGCGTCGGCGCCCCCGGCCCGGGTGTCCGCGGCGGGCGCGTCCGTCACCGGGGCGGCCATCGCGGGGGCCGGTCCGAACTGCCCGGTCGGCGGCCGCACGGTTCCCGGCGACACGGCCGCCGTGCGCGGCTGCGGCGCGGGGATGCGGGCCGGCTCTCCCGTCACCCGGCTGGAGCCGTCCGCCGAGACCTCCAGCGGGACCACGCAGCCGGCGCGGTCGTCCCGGACCGTGGCGCGCACCGGGGCGCCGAGGCTGATCGCGAGGCGCTGGAGGTGGTCGAGGACGACCCGCTGGATCTCCTCGCCGGGTGCGGCCGCCACCGGCGTCCCGTCCACCGACGCCGTCCCGGTGCTGAACACCCGTACCGTCACCGCCGACGGGTGCGCCACGGGCGGCAGCGCCCGCCTCTTCTCGAAGCTGACTCGGGCCATCGGTGTGTCCTCACTCCCCCGGCGTGGCGATCCGGCCGTACACGCTTCCGGCCAGTCTGTCGGTATCCCCTCGGTTTCCCCGTCACCGCGACGTCACAGCCTCGCACCAGCCGGTCCCTGGCCCACGCTTATTGCGTGTGCATATAATGCACATGCTTGCGATTCGATCTCCGAACCTGTCGCGTCCTGGGGGACCCATGAGCCGCCGCTTCCTCTTCGTCCTGGGCAGCGCCCGCGCCGACGGCAACACCGAACTGCTGGCCCGCGCGGCCGCCGAGCAGCTCCCCGGTGACGTCGAGCAGCGCTGGATCCGTCTCGCCGACCACCCCCTGCCGGACTTCGAGGACCTGCGGCACGACAGCGACCACGTACGGCCGCCGTCGGACACCGCCGCCGGCCTGCTGCTGGACGCCACGCTCGCGGCGACGGACATCGTGATCGCCTCGCCGCTCTACTGGTACTCGGTGTCCAGCCTCACCAAGCGCTACCTGGACCACTGGTCGGCGTGGCTGCGCACGCCGGGCGTCGACTTCAAGGCGACGATGGCCGGCCGCACGCTGTGGGGCATCGCCGCGCTGGCGCACGAGGAGCAGTGCGTCGCCGACCCGTACGCCGGCACGCTCAACAACTCGGCCGCCTACCTGGGGATGCGCTTCGGCGGGGTCCTGCTGGGCAACGGCAGCGCCCCCGGCGACGTCCGGCGCGACACCGCGGCCCTCGCGCGCGCGAAGACGTTCTTCGCGCAGGACGCGCCTCTCGCGCGCTTCCCGTACCAGACCGCCTAGCCCTGCGCGTCGACGTCCTCCGCCGGGCCGTGGTGCCGGCCGTCACCGCGCGTCCCGCTGTGCGGCAGCCCGAACGTCCCCGGCGGGCCGGGCCGTTGCCGGGGCGTTGCCGGTCCTTTGCCGGCCGAACCTCGGCACGCGACGCCGGCGCCCTCCCCCGTCAGCGCCGCGAACGCGTCCTGCGGCGCGGCCCGTTCGGCGTGCGGCCCCGGACGCGGACGCCCGCGGCGGCCGGGGCCGCGGTCACCTCGGCGAGCTCCCGGTCCGGCGGTCCACCGGTGACCGGCTCCCCCAGCACGCGGGCCGCCCCGGCGGTGTCCGGGGCGGTCACTGCCGGGGCGGCCCGGCGTCGTCGTGCCTAGAAGCGGTCACTTCCCGGCGTCGGCCGCCTTCACCAGGGCGTCCTTGGTCACCGCACCGGCGTAGACCTTGCCGTCGTCGGTGATCAGGGCGTTGACCAGGCGGGTGGAGAACACGGTGCCCTTGCCGAACTCGCCGGAGACCTGGTCGCCGAGCGAGCCCAGGAAACCGCCGAGGTCGCCGCTCCGGGGCCCGGTCGGCAGGCCGCCCGCGGCGCCGGTGTCGAACGCGGCGACGGAGGTCCAGCCCTTGCCGAGGACCTTCAGCCCGTCCAGTTCCCGGGCGAAGCCGCCGGGCTCCGGGGCGTGCTCGTGGGCCTCGGCGCCCTCCTTCTCCTCGGTGACCTTCGCGCCCTTGGGCGGGGTGAAGTCGAAGGCGGAGGCGGCGGGCCGGGCGAAGGAGACCTGGGTGAAGCCCGCGTCGAGGACGGCGGCGCCGCCGCTCTTCGGGGTGAGCGTGAACTTCAGCGGCAGGCCGGTCCTCGCGTCCACGGCGATGCTGATCGCGCCGACCGTGGTGCCCGACTGCCGCGGCTTGATCAGCAGCTTGTAGGCGTCCCGCCCGGCGACCTGCGCGGTGCCGTCGACGGTGACGGACGTGGTGTCGTCCACCGACTTCAGCGCCTCGTCGGCGAAGTCCTCGGGCGTGGTGGGCGGTTCGGCCCCGTGGTCCTTGCCGGAGCCGGCCCCGGTGGAGTGGTGGACCTCGTTGCTCCTGCTGTCGTAGCCCCAGACGTCCTTGCCGTTGTGGATGAGGCTGTATTCCTCGCCGCCCTCCAGCAGGGACAGCTTCTGCCGGTCGGGGCCGTCGGCCGCGACGCGCACGGTGTGGGTGCCGGAGACCAGCTCGGTGAGCTTGGCCCGGGGGTCGGCGGAGGAACCGTCGCCGGAGCCCTGGGCCGCCCCGGAGAGCATGCCCTTCTCCAGCCCGCCGAGGTCGGGCAGGCCGAGGTCGGTGGTGATCTTCACGGTGCCGGACAGCCGCTGCACGTCCGACGCGGCGATCTTCTGGACGAGCTGCTCGGCGCTGATCCTCGGCAGGTCGGGGTCGCCGGAGTCGGCGAGCGCCGGGACCAGCCCGATCGTGGCCGCCGCCACCCCCACCACCGCGACCGGGACCGCGTAGCGGGCGGCCCTGCGCCGGCCGGTGCGCGCGTCCTCGTCCCGGGCCGCGCCCGGTGCGTCGTCGGATTCGTACGGTGCCATGTGTGCCTTACCTCCGTCGTCGGCGGCGGCTGTCCTCACGGTGTCCACCGGAGCCGCCCTTCTCACCCGGATCGGTGAGGAGTGGTGATGTCCGTGGTTCCATCTGACCAAATCCGCCGTGCGGAAGCGTCAGCCCTCGGAGCCACCTCGGTGTACGCCTGCGGTATGACATGCGGGGGCGGCGTCCGACCCGTCCCGTAGGGGTCGTGCGGGCAGACACCGGCCGCGGGGGCCGTGGGGGACGACACGGCTCGTCGGAGCCGTGCGGGGAGGCACGCCCGCGGGGGGCGCGGGGGAAGGGACCGGCCGTGCGGCCGGCCCGCCGGGTCAGCCGGCGCGGTGCACGACCGCGTCGCACAGCTGCAGCAGCGCCGCCTTGGCGTCGCACTCCGGCAGCGGCGCGAGCACGGCCCGCGCCTCCTCCGCGTACCGCACGGTGTCCCGGCGGGCCTGCTCCAGCGCGGGGTGCGCGCGCAGCGCGGCCAGCGCCTCGGCGTGCCGGGCGTCGTCGCTGAGGTCGGAGTCCAGCAGCTCGCACAGCGCGACGTCCTCGGGCAGCCCCAGCCGGGCGGCCCGCTCGCGCAGCCGCAGCACGGGCAGGGTGGGGATGCCCTCGCGCAGGTCGGTGCCCGGGGTCTTGCCGGACTCGTGGGAGTCGGAGGCGATGTCCAGGACGTCGTCGGCGAGCTGGAAGGCGACCCCGAGCCGCTCCCCGTACTGGGTGAGGACGTCCACGACCGTCTCGTCGGCGCCGGACATCATCGCGCCGAACCGGCAGGACACCGCCACCAGGGAGCCGGTCTTGCCGCCGAGCACGTCCAGGTAGTGCTCGACCGGGTCGCGGCCGTCCGAGGGGCCCGCCGTCTCCAGGATCTGGCCGGTGACCAGCCGTTCGAACGCCAGGGCCTGCACCCGGACCGCCTCGGGGCCGAGGTCGGCGAGGATCTGGGAGGCGCGGGCGAAGAGGAAGTCGCCGGTGAGGACCGCGACGGAGTTGCCCCAGCGCGTGTTGGCGCTCTCCACGCCGCGGCGCACGGTCGCCTCGTCCATGACGTCGTCGTGGTACAGCGTGGCCAGATGGGTCAGTTCCACGACCACGGCCGACGGCACGACGCCCGGCGCGTAGGGGTCGCCGAACTGTGCGGCGAGCATCACGAGCAGCGGCCGGAACCGCTTCCCGCCGGCCCGTACGAGATGCTGCGCGGCCTCCGTGATGAACGGGACCTCGCTCTTGGTGGCCTCGAGCAAGCCTTCCTCGACAGCCGTCAATCCGGCCTGGACATCGGCTTCCAGAGCCTGGTCCCGCACGCTCAGCCCGAACGGCCCGACGACGGTCACGAGGAGTCTCCTGTCTGCTGGTGTCTGCTGCCGATTACACGGTTTGTCGATAGGTCGCTGCCCTCACTCAAGTCAGCGTATCCGGTCCTGTTTCGATCACCGATAGCGCCCACCGGTCCAGCCCGGGCCGTAGCGGATCATGACCGGCATCACAGTGATCGGATGGTAATAACGGACATTCGCCCACTAAACAGCAATCCCATCCTTCCGCTGCATATTCACCGTTTTAGCCACCTCTCTTTTCGGCCACCCGCCGGAATCCCCTGAATCCCCCATGTCCGGTTTCGCGCCATTTGCCATTTCGTGAATTGGGTCACGCGCCCCGGGGGCGCGCCCGGCGCACGGAGAGCGCCCGGCCCCCTTGCCCTGTCGGCGAGTTGAGATGCGCGACCGCAAAGGATCAAGCACCCCATACGGCGTCGATCAAGGTCAAATAGCGCGTTGTGTGATTCCGGCACTTGTTCCCGACATGTGCTCTCGCATACGTTCCCGGCCGTCGGGCGGACGCCGAATCCTGCCGCCGCCCGTGTGACCCATCGACCGACTCACTCGTACGGCAGGAGCGGGGGACCCAGGTAAGCCGCCGGGCCGGACGGCACCGTGCCGACCGGAACGGCTAGGGGTGAAGCCGTGCCTCCGCCGGGGCACGGCCGGGCACCTCCCCGCCCGAACCCGACAGCTCACCTCGCAGGCGTAGGAGAGGAAAGCCCCCATGTCTGCTGCCGCCCAGCGCCGCCGCAACCGCATCAGCCGCCTCATGCGCACCGTTGTCACCGCCGGCGCCGGAGCCGCCGTCCTCGTCCTGCCGCTCGTCGGCGCGACCGGCGCCTCCGCGGCCACCGCCACCACCACGACGGCCGCCGCCACCACCGGCTACCCGGACAACCTCGACGGCTGGATCCGCGAGTCCCTCGCGATCATGGCCGAGCGGGGCATTCCGGGCACCTACAACGGCATCTACCGCAACGTCATGCGGGAGTCCTCCGGCAACCCGAAGGCCATCAACCTCTGGGACTCCAACGCCGCCAAGGGCACCCCGTCCAAGGGCCTGCTCCAGGTCATCGACCCGACGTTCGCCGCGTACCACGTGCCGGGCACCTCGTTCGACCCCTTCGACCCGGTCGCGAACATCACCGCCGCCTGCAACTACGCGGCCGCGCGCTACGGCTCGATCGACAACGTCTTCGGCCCCTACTGACAGCCGGCGCCACCCCGCGGTCCCGGACCGGCCGGCCGGCCCCGCCGACGGGCCGGTCAGCCGGCCGGGAACAGCCTCTCGAGGACGACGGCGACGCCGTCGTCCTCGTTCGACAGGGTGATCTCGTCGGCCACCGCCTTGAGTTCGGGGTGCGCGTCGGCCATGGCGACGCCGTGCCCGGCCCAGACGAGCATCGGGACGTCATTGGGCATGTCGCCGAAGGCGAGGACCCGACCGGCGCCGATCCCGAGCCGCTCGGCGGCCAGCGCCAGCCCCGTCGCCTTGGTCACCCCGCTCGGCTGCAGCTCCACCGTCCCCGGCCCCGACATGGTGACCGTGGCCAGCGAGCCCACCACCGCACGCGCCACCGCCGCCAGCTCGTCGTCCGACAGGACGGCGTGCCGCAGCAGCACCTTGCTGATGGGCTGGCACCACAGCTCGTCCCGCCGGCCGACCCGCACTGCGGGCAGCGTCGGATGGGGCATCCGGTAGCCGGGCTCGATGAGCGTGAGGCCGTCGACGCCGTCCTGGTCGACCGCCGCGTAGACCTCCCCCACCTCCGCCTCGATCTTGCCGAGCGCCGTCTCGGCGAGCTCCCGGTCCAGCCGCACCGACCACAGCAGCCGGCCGGTCCCGGCGTCGTAGACCTGCGCGCCCTGCCCGCACACCGCGAGCCCCGTACAGCCCAGGCGGTCGAGCAGCGGCCGCACCCGCGGGGCCGGGCGGCCGGTGACCACCAGGTGCCGGGCGCCGGCCCGCGCCGCCCGCGCGAGCGCGGCGAGCGACCGGTCGGAGACGGTGTCGTCGCCGCGCAGCAGCGTCCCGTCCAGGTCGGTGGCGATCAGGGCGTATGCGGGGGTGGGTGCCATGATCAGAGAATACGGAGGCCGGGGCCCGCCCACTCATCCGTCGCTCACCGCACCCGCCGGCCGCCGCAGCCCGCTGATCAGTGGCTTCGCACCCAGGGCGGCCCGCGCGCCGGCTCACCCGTGCGCGGCCGCCAGATGTGCCGCCAGGCGCGGGGAGGCGAACTCCGTACCGCAGACGAAGCGCATCACGGGGCCGTACGAGGCAGCCGCCGGCAGTCCGGTGAAGTACAGGCCGGGCACCGAGGAGACGTAGCCGGGGCCGAGTCGGGGCGTGCCGCGGCTCACCGCGAGCCGGGTGCGCAGCCCGTGGCCGAGGAAGCCCATCGCCGCGAGGTCGACGCGGTAGCCGGTGGCGGCGATGACGTGGTCGGCGGTGAGCCGCTCGGTACGGCCGGCGTGGGTGCGGACGGTGAGCACGGGGCCGCCGTCCCGGGCCTCGGCGCCGACGATCCGCTCGACGTCCTGGACCTGCACGCTGCTCTCGAAGCGCTCGCGCAGCCACCAGGCGCCGAGCGGGCCGAGGACCCGGCGGACCAGGTGGTGGCGGACGGTCGCGGGCAGGAAGCGGTACGGGTGCGGGTAGTTGCTGAGCGCCCACAGGGTCCAGGCCCGGCCGAAGGGGGACTCCGGGCGGAGCCTCGGCTGCTTCCAGGGCGGCGCGCCGAAGGCGACCCGGCCGCGGCCGCGCGCGACCACGCGCACGCGGGCGCCTGCCTCGGCCGCGAGCGCCGCCGTCTCCAGCGCGGACTGGCCGGCGCCGACGACGATCAGCTCCTTGCCGGCGAACCGGCCGAGGTCGTGGTGCTGGGAGCTGTGCGAGAGGGGGCCGGCCGGGGCGGGCCCGCCGGGCGCCGCCGCGGCCAGCTCGCGGGGCAGGTACGCGAGCCCCGACAGGCCGGTGGCGACGACGACCGCACGCGCGGTGAACGGCTCGCCCGGCTCCAGCCCGACCGCGAAGCCGCCGGCTGCGCGGTCGACCGAGACGACACGCACCCGTTCCAGGTCCGGGACCAGCTTCTGCTGGAACCACTCGCCGTAGGCGAGGAACGTCTCCACGGGGATGAGGTCCACATCGGTCACCAGAGGGCGGATCCCGGCCGCGTCGCAGTAGTCGGCGAGGGAGTGGCCGGGCTGGGGGCAGTCGATACGGGAGGCGGCGGGCGTCGACTTCAGGAGCATGCCCTCGGGCATGTGGTCGCGCCAGCTGACCATGGGGTCGCCGAAGACGCGGACCGGGATGCCGCGGGCCCGTAGATGGGCGGCGGTGGACAGGCCGTACGGTCCGGCCCCGATCACTGCAACCGGTCGGATCACGAAGTCCCTCCCCAGGACGCGGTGCGCCACGCTGTCGTGGCCTTGCCTACTTCGTGGTGGTGCCGCCGCGGCGGCGGGCGCGCCACAGCTGACTCAGGTGCTTCGCGCCCGGGCGCGCGAAGCGGGCGAGCATCGTGAGGAACGGCAGCGGGTCGTCGCCCGCGAACCAGGCCAGCTCCGTCCCGCTCGCCCTCGCCGGCGCGTGCGGCGTCGTGTAGCCGCTGCGGCGGTAGGCGAGGAGGGCGGGGAGGTCGATGTTCTCCACGATGTAGCGGCGGCCGGCGCGCTGCTCCCCCTCCGGAACGGGACGGCCGGTCAGGTGCAGGTGCAGGGCACGGACGACGTCCACGCCGGAGGCGTTCTCGAACAGCCGGAACTGGGCGCCCATGCGCGGGTTGAAGTCGAGGAGCTTGTACTGCCCGTCGCGCCGGTCGAAGCGCAGGTCGAGGTCGACGACGCCGCTGAAGCCGATCCGCCGGACGAAACGAGCGGCGAGGCCGGCGAGTTCCGGGTTGTCGACGACGTACGCGTGCGCCGTCATCCCGGCGTGCGGCGGCCAGGAGCGGACCTTGACGCCGGTGAAGAGCGCCAGCGGGCGGGAGTCCTGGTCGAAGCAGGCGTGCACGATCCAGTCCTCGGCCTGCTCGCGCGGCAGGTACTCCTGCAGGACGACGCCGGGCCGCTCGCCCCAGTCGCGGGCCAGGGCGAGCAGCGCCTCGCGGGTGCCGATCCGCGTGGTGCCGTTCACGGCGGGCCGTCTGCGCCGGACGAACGCCTCCCGGTTCTTGGCCACCACCGGGAAGCGGGCCGTGCCGGCGAACGCGACGACGTCCTCGTACGACCGCGGGAACACGGCCGCGGGGCTCGCCACGCCGTGCTCCGCGCACAGTTCGTGCAGCCCCTGCTTGCTGGCCAGCCGGCGCGGCAGCGCGGGGTCCACCCGCGGGAACAGGAACGATCCCGTCAACTCGCCCTGGTGCTCGGCGATGAGGACGGCGGCCTCCTCGTCCGTCGGGAGCAGCACGGCCGGGCGGCCGATCCGGCGGCCGATGCGCAGCAGTCCCTCGACCAGGTGACCGGGGTCCTCCGCACCGGTCGTCGGCCACACGAACGCCCGGCGCAGATACCGCGAGGAGGCCGCCGGCGTGTACGGGTCCTCGGTGACGGCGTACATGGGCACGCCCAGGCGGCCCAGACTGCGGATCGCGCCCACGCCCCCGTGGTGCAGCGGGTAGTCGCCGAACTTGACGATCAGTCCCGGCACGTCACGGTCGGCGTCCACCGGCACTCCGGCGGTGTGTCCGGCCACGGGTCTCCCCATGCGTCCCCCCAGATGGAACGGACCCACCCCGTCCGAGTCCCCCAGGGACGCTAAGCCGGAACTACCGGCTCCGACAAGGCTTATCCGGACATTGCGAACTCTTGAGCCGCTGTTCGGACAACCTGCCGCTCACCCCTGAGGCGCCGAACGCCTCCTGAGGCACTGCCCAAGACCCGCGGATCGGCCGTAACGTGTGGCGCGACCACACGGATCGCACGCCATGCACGGCCCGGATGAGAGTGAGGCGCCACCCCATGCCCCCCTTCGACGTCCCCGAGGGCGACCCCTTCGGTCCGCACAACCTCCCCTACGGCGTGTTCTCGCCCGCCGGCAGCACCGAGCGCAGGGTCGGCGTCCGGCTCGGCGACCACGTCCTCGACGCGGGCGCCGCGGCCGCGGCCCTCGGCTCGCCCCACCAGCCGCTGCTCGCCCGGCCCACCCTCAACCCCCTGCTGGCCGCGGGCCGCGGCGTCTGGTCGGACGTGCGGCGCGCCCTCACCTCCTGGGTCACCGACCCCGCGCACCGCGCGACGGTCGAGCCGCTGTTCCACCCCCTGTCCGAGGTCACCCTGCACCTGCCCTTCGACGTGGCGGACTACGTCGACTTCTACGCCTCGGAGCACCACGCCAGGAACGCCGGCCGGATCTTCCGCCCGGACGCCGCGGACTCCCTCATGCCCAACTGGAAGCACCTGCCGGTCGGTTACCACGGCCGGGCCGGCACGGTGGTGGTCTCGGGCACCGACGTCGTACGGCCGTCCGGGCAGCGCAAGGGACCGGGTGACCCGGCACCCGTCTTCGGCCCGTCGGTCCGGCTGGACATCGAGGCCGAGGTCGGCTTCGTCGTGGGCGTCCCGTCCCGGCAGGGCCGCCCGGTCGGGCTCGGCGGCTTCCGGGAGCACGTCTTCGGGCTCTGCCTGCTCAACGACTGGTCCGCACGGGACATCCAGGCCTGGGAGTACGTCCCGCTCGGCCCCTTCCTCGCCAAGTCCTTCGCCACCTCGGTGTCGGCATGGGTGACCCCGCTGGAGGCGCTGGAGCACGCGCGCGTGGCGCCCCCCGAGCGCACCCACCCCCTGCTGCCCTACCTGGACGACACGGCGCCCGGAACCGAGCCCGGCGGCTACGACCTGCGCATCTCCGTCGCGATCAACGGCCACGTGGTGTCCGAGCCGCCGTTCTCCACGATGTACTGGACGGCCGCCCAGCAGCTCGCCCACATGACGGTGAACGGCGCCGCGCTGCGCACCGGCGACCTGTACGGCTCCGGCACGGTGAGCGGTCCGGCCGAGGGCCAGCGCGGCTCGCTGCTGGAGCTGACCTGGAACGGCCGCGACCCGCTGGAGCTCCCGGACGGCAAGCGCACGTTCCTGCAGGACGGGGACGTGGTGACCCTGTCCGCCTGGGCGCCCGGCGCACAGGGGCGCCGGGTGGGCCTCGGCGAGGTCACCGGGCGGATCGTGCCGGGCTGACCCGGCCGGCCGGCCGCGCCGGTGCGCGCGCGTGACGCCGCGGACGCCGCTCACGCGCGCGTGCCGGGGTCCGGCCCGGATCGCCGCCGGCACCTGACTCGCACCCCCCGGCTTCGTCATACTGGCAGGGACACCACCGCACCCGCCGCACGGTCACGCGCCGCGTGCCCGGCACCACCGAGCCCGCACCCCTCCTCGACCGGAACCGGAGCCCCGGCATGACTGTCTGCCTGCTCCTGCTGAGCGTCGTCGCCCTGACGGCCGCCGTGCCGGCCCCGCGCGCGCTGACCCGGGCCGCCTGGCCCGAGCGGGAACCCGTGGTCGCGCTGTGGGTGTGGCAGTGCCTCGTCGCCACCGTCCTGCTGTGCTGCCTGACCGCCCTGGTCCTGGGGACGGCGGCCGTCTTCCACACCGTGCGCGACCGGGTGTTCGCGCCCGCGCCGCCCGCCGTCACCGCCGCCTACGACCTGTCCGCCGCGCCGGCGTGGGCCGCCGCGCTCACCCTGCTGCTGGCCTGCGGGGCCGCCTGGACGACGGCGATGCTGGCCCGGGAACTCGTCGAGGCCCGCCGCAGCCGGGGCCGGGTCCGGGCGCACCTGCGCGAGCGCGCCCCCGATCTGCCGGCCGGGCTGCCGGTGGGCCGCGGCCCGATGCTGGTGCTGGAGGACGAGTACCCGGACGCCTGGTGGATGCCCGGGCACCCGCCGCAGCTGGTCGTCACCACCGGGGCGCTGCACCGCCTCACCGGCCACCAGCTCGACGCCGTCCTCACCCACGAGCGCGGGCACGCCCGCGCCCACCACGACTGGCTGCTGCACCTGTCCACCGCGCTCGCGACGGGCTTCCCGCACGTGCCGCTCTTCGCGCACTTCTGCGACCAGACGCACCGCCTGGTCGAACTGGCCGCCGACGACACGGCGTCCCGGCGCTGCGGGCACGTCACCACGGCCCTCGCGCTGATCGAGCTGAACCAGCACCGGGGTGTGCTGTCCTGCGCCTCCAGCCGCCGTCTCCTCGGCGAACGCGTGGACCGGCTGCTGGAGCCGCCGCCGCGGCTGCTGCCCCGGCACCGGGCGCTGACGACGACGGCGGCCGCGCTGGTGCCGCTGCTGCCGCTGCTGATCACCTTCGCACCGGGCCTGACGGCCCTGTCCTGACCGCCCGGGCCGGCCAGGGGGCCTCGTCCGGGTCAGCCCGGCGCCGACCTGACCTGGGCGAGCCCCTTACGCCCAGTCGTCCGGCTCCGGTTCCTCCGCGGGCCAGGGCCGGTCGTCCCGCGCGGGTCCGGCATCCTGCGGGGCGGTGTCCGCGGCCGCCGGCGGGTCCAGGGAGGCCAGGACCTCCAGCACGCCTTCCCCGTACGTGGCCAGCTTCCTCTCGCCGACGCCGTTCACCGTGCCGAGCTCGCGCACCGAGCCCGGCCACCGGGTCACGATCTCCCGCAGGGTGGCGTCGTGGAAGACGACGTACGCCGGGACGCCCTGTTCCCGGGCCCGCTCGGCACGCCAGGCGCGCAGGGCCTCGAAGGCCGGGAGCAGGGTCTCGGGCAGCTCGGCGGCGGCCTGGGGCTTGCCCCCGGACGCGCCGGACGACCGCGTCCGGGAGGCGGCCGGCTTCTTCGGCTCCTTGCGCAGCGGCACCTCGCGCTCGCGCCGCAGCACCGCGCCGCTGGCCTCGGTGAGCGCCAGCGTGCCGTACTCCCCCTCGACCGCGAGCAGCCCCTGGGCCAGCATCTGCCGGATGACGCTCCGCCACTCGCCCTCGGTCAGGTCCTGGCCGATGCCGAAGACGGACAGCCGGTCGTGGTCGAACTGGATCACCTTGCCGGTGCGCCTGCCGAGCAGGATGTCGACGATCTGCACCGCGCCGAACTTCTGCCCGCGCTCGCGCTGCAGCCGCACCACCGTGGACAGCACCTTCTGCGCGGCGACCGTGCCGTCCCAGGTCTCCGGCGGGGTCAGGCAGGTGTCGCAGTTGCCGCAGCCCGCCGGGTCGGGTTCCTGGCCGAAGTAGGCGAGCAGCTGGCCGCGGCGGCACCGGGCGGTCTCGCACAGGGCGAGCATGGCGTCGAGGTGCGCGGCGGCCCGGCGGCGGAACGCCTCGTCGCCCTCGCCGGACTGGATCAGCTTGCGCTGCTGTATGACGTCGTTCAGGCCGTAGGCCATCCAGGCCGTGGACGGCAGGCCGTCGCGGCCGGCGCGGCCGGTCTCCTGGTAGTAGCCCTCGATCGACTTGGGCAGGTCCAGGTGGGCGACGAAGCGGACGTCCGGTTTGTCGATGCCCATGCCGAAGGCGATGGTCGCCACCACGACCAGGCCGTCCTCGCGCAGGAACCGGGACTGGTGCGCGGCGCGGGTGGCCGCGTCGAGGCCCGCGTGGTACGGCACCGCCTCGATGCCGTGGGCGGTCAGGAACTCCGCGGTGCGGTCGACCGAGGCGCGCGACAGGCAGTACACGATGCCGGCGTCGCCCGGGTGCTCCTCGCGGAGGAAGGCGAGCAGCTGCTTGCGGGGATCGGCCTTGGGCACGATCCGGTACTGGATGTTGGGCCGGTCGAAGCTGGCGACGAAGTGCCGGGCCGCCGGCATGTGCAGCCGCTGGGTGATCTCCTGGTGGGTGGCGCGGGTGGCCGTGGCGGTGAGGGCGATCCGCGGGACGTCCGGCCAGCGCTCGCCGAGGACGGACAGGGCGAGGTAGTCGGGGCGGAAGTCGTGGCCCCACTGGGACACGCAGTGCGCCTCGTCGATCGCGAAGACGGAGATCTTGCCGCGGGAGAGCAGGTCCAGCGTGGCGTCCAGGCGCAGCCGCTCCGGCGCCAGGTACAGCAGGTCGAGTTCGCCGGCCAGGAACTCGGCTTCGACGACGCGCCGCTCGTCGAAGTCCTGCGTGGAGTTGACGAAGCCGGCGCGGACGCCGAGGGCGCGCAGGGCGTCCACCTGGTCCTGCATGAGCGCGATCAGCGGCGAGACCACCACACCGGTGCCGGGCCGGACCAGGGCCGGGATCTGGTAGCACAGCGACTTGCCGCCGCCGGTCGGCATGAGGACGACGGCGTCGCCGCCCGCCACCACATGCTCGATGACCGCTTGCTGCTCGCCCCGGAAGGCCTCGTATCCGAAGACGCGGCGCAGCGTGGCCAGCGCCTCGCTGCCGGCCGCGCCCGGCCCCTCGGTCACCTGTGGCATCTCGCTGATCCCGCCCGTCGCGCCCATCGTCCTGTCCCCCGCCGGTCCCCCGTGTGTCGTCTCTCGACCGCTGCCTCCACCATAGGGGCCCGGACCGACAGCCCTGGAGTTGTCCACAGGCTCGCCGGCGGCACCGCCCGTCGAAGACACGGTCGTCGTGCACCAGCACCGGCATCTTCCGTGAGCGGATGAAGCGGGACGGGCCGTTCCCGCTGGGCCTCGGCCTCGCGCGGATCGAGGCTCGCCGCGACCGGAACCGGTGAGCCCCCTGGACGCGCCGCTGCCCGGCCCCTTCCGGAGGAGGGCGCCGGGCAGCGGCACATGCGCGGTCGGCGTCAGCGCACGAACACTCCCGCCTGGTCCGCCAGGTCCAGGAAGTACTGCGGCGCCACTCCGAGGACGAGTGTCACCGCCACGCCCAGGCCGATCGCCACCGTGGTCAGGGGTGACGGGACGGCGACGGTCGGGCCTTCCGGCCTCGGCTCGCTGAAGAACATCAGCACGATCACACGGATGTAGAAGAACGCGGCGATCGCCGAGGAGATCACACCGACCACGACCAGCGGGGCCGCGCCGCCGTCCGCCGCGGCCTTGAACACGGCGAACTTCCCGGCGAAACCGGAGGTCAGTGGGATGCCGGCGAACGCCAGCAGGAACACCGCGAACACGGCCGCGACCAGCGGCGAGCGGCGGCCGAGGCCGGCCCACTTCGACAGGTGGGTGGCCTCGCCGCCCGCGTCCCGCACCAGCGTGACCACGGCGAACGCGCCGATCGTCACGAAGGAGTAGCCCGCCAGGTAGAAGAGGACCGAGGAGACGCCCTCCTTCGACGTGGCGATGACACCCGCGAGGATGAATCCCGCGTGCGCGATGGACGAGTACGCCAGCAGCCGTTTGATGTCCGTCTGCGTGATGGCGACGATCGCACCGCCGAGCATGGTGACGATCGCCACGGCCCACATGACCGGCCGCCAGTCCCAGCGCAGTCCGGGCAGGACGACGTAGAGCAGACGCAGCAGCGCGCCGAACGCGGCCACCTTCGTCGCCGCCGCCATGAAACCGGTCACCGGGGTGGGCGCGCCCTGGTAGACGTCGGGCGTCCACATGTGGAACGGCACGGCGCCCACCTTGAACAGCAGACCCGTCACGATCATGGCCCCGCCGATCAGCAGCAGCGCGTCGTTGGCCATGGCGCCGGCGAGGGCCGGGTCGACGTCGGTGACCGTGCCGTCGACGACCTGGGCGATGCGCGCGTACGACACCGAGCCCGCGTAGCCGTACAGCAGCGCGATGCCGAACAGGGTGAACGCCGAGGCGAACGCGCCCAGCAGGAAGTACTTGACCGCGGCTTCCTGCGACATCAGCCGCTTGCGGCGGGCCAGCGCGCACAGCAGGTACAGCGGCAGGGAGAGGACCTCCAGGGCGACGAACAGGGTCAGCAGGTCGTTGGCCGCGGGGAAGATCAGCATGCCGCCGACGGCGAAGAGCAGCAGCGGGAAGACCTCGGTGGTGGTGAAGCCGGCCTTGACCGCCGCCTGTTCGCCGGCGCTGCCGGGCACGGAGGCGGGCTGTGCGGCGAAGGAGTCGACGCGGTTGCCGTGGGCGGCCGGGTCCAGGCGCCGCTCGGCGAAGGTGAACAGCCCGACGAGGCCGGCCAGCAGGATCGTGCCCTGGAGGAACAGGGCCGGGCCGTCGACGGCGACGGCGCCCATGGCCGCGATGTGCGCCTTGGTGGTGCCGTACCCGCCGGCCGCGAGTGCGACGACCGCGGCGAACGCGGCGCACAAGGCCACGGCGGACACGAACACCTGGGCGTGGTAGCGGGCCCGGCGCGGCACGAACGCCTCGATGAGCACCCCGGCCAGCGCGGCCCCGATGACGATCAGGGTCGGGGAGAGCTGTCCGTATTCGATCTTCGGCGCGTCGATCTTCGAGATCGGATCGGCCGCGGTTGTCCACAGGCTGTGGACGGCTGCTGCGCTCACTTGGCCGCCTCCACCTCGGGCTTGGGGTCCTGTTTGTGTACGTCCGACATGGTCTGCCTGACCGCCGGGTCGATGATGTCCGTGACGGGCTTGGGGTAGACGCCCAGGACGATCAGCAGCACGATCAGCGGGGCGATCACCGCCAGCTCGCGCACGCGGAGGTCGGGCATCGCCGAGACCTCGGGCTTCACCGGGCCCGTCATCGTCCGCTGGTACAGGACGAGGGTGTAGAGCGCGGCGAGCACGATGCCGAAGGTGGCGATGACGCCGATCACCGGGTAGCGGGCGAACGTGCCGACCAGCACCAGGAACTCGCTCACGAACGGTGCGAGGCCCGGCAGGGACAGGGTGGCGAGGCCGCCGATCAGGAAGGTGCCGGCGAGCACCGGGGCGACCTTCTGCACGCCTGAGTAGTCGGCGATGAGCCGCGAGCCGCGCCGGGAGATCAGGAAGCCGGCGACCAGCATCAGCGCGGCCGTGGAGATGCCGTGGTTGACCATGTACAGCGTGGCGCCGGACTGGCCCTGGCTGGTCATCGCGAAGATGCCCATGACGATGAAGCCGAAGTGCGAGATCGACGCGTACGCCACCAGGCGTTTGATGTCCCGCTGGCCCACGGCGAGCAGCGCGCCGTAGACGATGCTGATCAGCGCCAGGACGAGGATCACGGGCGTCGCCCACCTGCTGGCCTCCGGGAAGAGCTGGAGGCAGAAGCGGAGCATCGCGAACGTGCCCACCTTGTCGACGACCGCGGTGATGAGCACGGCGACCGGGGCGGTGGACTCCTGCATGGCGTTGGGCAGCCAGGTGTGCAGCGGCCACAGCGGCGCCTTCACCGCGAAGGCGAAGAAGAAGCCGAGGAACAGCCAGCGCTCGGTGCTCGTCGCCATGTGCAGCGAACCGCTCGCGCGCGCCTCGGCGATCCGCTGCAGGCTGAAGTCGCCCGCCACCACGTACAGGCCGATCACCGCGGCCAGCATGATCAGGCCGCCGGCCAGGTTGTAGAGCAGGAACTTCACCGCGGCGTACGACCGCTGGGTGGCCGCCGTCTCCTCGCCGTGCTCGTGGGCACGGTCCCCGAAGCCGCCGATGAGGAAGTACATCGGGATGAGCATGGCCTCGAAGAAGATGTAGAAGAGGAAGACGTCGGTGGCCTCGAAGGAGATGACCACCATCGCCTCCACCGCCAGGATCAGCGCGAAGAAGCCCTGGGTGGGCCGCCAGCGGCGGCTGCCGGTCTCCAGCGGGTCGGCGTCGTGCCAGCCGGCGAGGACGATGAACGGGATCAGGACGGCGGTCAGCGCGATCAGCGCCACCGCGATGCCGTCGACGCCCAGCTCGTACCGGACCCCGAAGTCGGCGATCCACGGGTGGGACTCGGTGAGCTGGTAGCGGGCGCCGCCCGGGTCGAAGCGGACCAGGACCGCGACCGCCAGGGCGAGCGTGGCGAGGGAGACGAGCAGCGCGAGCCATTTGGCGGCGGTGCGCCGGGCGGCGGGCACGGCGGCCGTGGCGACGGCCCCGAGGGCCGGGAGCGCCGCCGTCGCTGTCAGCAGGGGAAAGGACATCGGTATCAGACCGCCCTCATCAGCAGGGTCGCGGCGACCAGGAGCGCCGCGCCGCCGAACATCGAGACCGCGTAGGAGCGGGCGAAGCCGTTCTGGAGCCGGCGCAGGCGTCCGGACAGGCCGCCGAAGCCGGCCGCCGTGCCGTTGACGACGCCGTCGACCAGGGTGTGGTCGACGTACACCAGGGAGCGCGTCAGGTGTGCGCCGCCGCGCACCAGGACCACGTGGTTGAAGTCGTCCTGGAGGAGGTCGCGGCGGGCCGCCCGGGTGAGCAGCGAGCCGCGCGGGGCGACGGCCGGGACGGGTTTGCGGCCGTACTGCGCCCAGGCGATGGCGACGCCGATGAGCAGGCACACCATGGTCGCGCCGGTGACGGTGGCCGCGCTGAGCGGGGAGTCGCCCTCCTTGTGGCCGGTGACCGGCTCCAGCCAGTGCAGGAAGCGGTCGCCGACGCTGAAGAAGGCGCCGCCGAAGACGGAGCCGACGGCCAGCACGATCATCGGGATCGTCATGACCTTGGGGGACTCGTGCGGGTGCGGTACGGCGTGTTCGCCGCGGTGCTCCGCCGCGGGCTCCGCGCTGGGCGCCTGCGGCGAGCGAGTGGGCCGGTTCCGCCAGCGCTCCTCCCCGAAGAACGTCATCAGCATCACGCGCGTCATGTAGAAGGCGGTGAGGGCCGCGCCCAGCAGGGCCGCGCCGCCCAGGATCCAGCCCTCGGCGCCGCCCTTGGCGAAGGCCGCCTCGATGATCTTGTCCTTGGAGAAGAAGCCGGACAGACCCGGGAAGCCGATGATCGCCAGGTAGCCGAGGCCGAAGGTGACGAAGGTGACGGGCATGTACGTGCGCAGGCCGCCGTAGCGGCGCATGTCGACCTCGTCGTTCATGCCGTGCATGACGGAACCGGCGCCGAGGAACAGCCCGGCCTTGAAGAAGCCGTGCGTCACCAGGTGCATGATCGCGAAGACGTAGCCGACGGGGCCGAGGCCCGCCGCCAGCACCATGTAGCCGATCTGCGACATGGTCGAGCCGGCCAGCGCCTTCTTGATGTCGTCCTTGGCGCAACCGACGATCGCACCGAACAGCAGCGTGACCGCGCCGACGACGGTGACGGCGAGCTGGGCGTCGGGCGCGGCGTCGAAGAGGGCGCCGGAGCGGACGATCAGGTAGACGCCCGCGGTCACCATGGTCGCCGCGTGGATGAGGGCGGAGACCGGGGTCGGGCCCTCCATGGCGTCCCCGAGCCAGGACTGCAGCGGCACCTGGGCGGACTTGCCGCAGGCGGCGAGCAGCAGCATCAGGCCGATCGCGGTGAGCCTGCCCTCGGAGGTGTCGCCGGTGTGGCTGAGGACGGGGCCGAAGGCGAAGCTGCCGAAGGTGGTGAACATCAGCATGATCGCGATCGACAGGCCCATGTCGCCGACCCGGTTGACCAGGAAGGCCTTCTTCGCGGCCGTGGCGGCGCTGGGCTTGTGCTGCCAGAAGCCGATCAGCAGGTAGGAGGCGAGGCCGACGCCCTCCCAGCCGACGTACAGCAGGAGGTAGTTGTCGGCGAGGACGAGCAGCAGCATCGCCGCGAGGAACAGGTTCAGGTAGCCGAAGAAGCGGCGGCGCCGCTCGTCGTGCTCCATGTAGCCGACGGAGTACAGGTGGATCAGCGAGCCGACGCCGGTGATCAGCAGGACGAAGGTCATCGACAGCTGGTCGAGGCGGAAGGTGACGTCCGCCTGGAATCCGGCCACCGGGACCCAGCTGAACAGGTGCTGGATCAGGGTGCGGTGTTCGGCCTCCCTGCCGAGCAGGCCGGCGAAGAGGATCAGGCCGAGCACGAAGGAGGCGGCCGACAGGAGCGTGCCGATCCAGTGGCCGGCGCGGTCCAGCCGCCGGCCGCCGACCAGGAGGACGGCCGCTCCGAGCAGGGGCGCCGCGATGAGCGGCGCGATGAGGTTCTCCACGATTCTTCCGACCCCTTACAGCTTCATCAGGCTGGCGTCGTCGACCGAGGCCGAGTGGCGGGTGCGGAACAGCGACACGATGATCGCGAGACCCACCACGACCTCCGCGGCGGCGACGACCATCGTGAAGAAGGCGATGATCTGGCCGTCGAGGTTGCCGTGCATCCGGGAGAAGGCGACGAACGCGAGATTGCAGGCGTTCAGCATCAGTTCGACGCACATGAAGACCACGATGGCGTTGCGCCGGATCAGCACGCCGGTCGCACCGATCGTGAACAGCAGGGCGGCGAGGTAGAGGTAGTTGACCGGGTTCACTTGGACGCCTCCTCGGGCCGCTTGAACGTCGCCGGTTCGATCGCCCGGCGCTCCAGGCGCTCCTCCGCGCGCTGCTCCAGCGCCCGCAGGTCGTTGAGCGCCTCCCTGGACACGTCACGGATCTGGCCGCGTTCGCGGAGCGTCTTGCTGACGGTCAGATCCGACGGGGTGCCGTCGGGCAGCAGGCCCGCGATGTCCACGGCGTTGTGCCGGGCGTAGACACCGGGGGCGGGCAGCGGCGGGATGTACGCGCCCTCGCGGATGCGCTGTTCGGACAGTTCCCGCTGGGTCCTGGCGCGCTCGGTGCGTTCGCGGTGGGTGAGCACCATGGCGCCGACGGCGGCCGTGATCAGCAGGGCGCCGGTGATCTCGAAGGCGAAGACGTACTTGGTGAAGATGAGGGCCGCGAGGCCCTCCACGTTGCCGTTGGCGTTCGCCTGGCCGGTGCCCTCGAACTCGGTCAGGGAGGCGTTCGCGATGCCGGACAGCAGGAGGGTGCCGAACCCGGCGCCGCACAGGAGGGCCAGCCGGCGCTGGCCCCTGATGGTCTCCTTCAGCGAGTCCGCGGCCGTGACGCCGACGAGCATCACCACGAACAGGAACAGCATCATGATCGCGCCGGTGTAGACGACGATCTGCACGATGCCCAGGAAGTAGGCGCCGTTGGCGAGGTAGAACACCGCCAGGACGATCATGGTGCCGGCGAGGCAGAGCGCGCTGTGCACGGCCTTCCTCATGAGGACGGTGCACAGGGCGCCGATCACCGCGACCGTGCCGAGGACCCAGAACTGGAACGCCTCGCCCGTGGAGGTGGCGTAGGCGGCGAGGTGCTGCGCGTTCATCGGCCGATCACCTTCTCGGAGGCCGGCTCCTCCTCGCCGAACGTGGACGCGGCCTCCTGCGGCGCCTCGCCCTTGGAGACGGCGGTCTGCCGGACCGTGCCGGGCGCGGCCTGCGTCACCAGGCCCCGGTAGTAGTCCTGTTCGTCCGTCCCCGGGAAGATCGCGTGCGGCGTGTCGACCATGCCCTCCTCGAGCCCGGCGAGCAGCTGCTCCTTGGTGTAGATGAGGTCGGCGCGGCTGGAGTCGGCCAGCTCGAACTCGTTGGTCATCGTCAGCGCGCGGGTGGGGCACGCCTCGATGCACAGGCCGCACAGGATGCAGCGGGCGTAGTTGATCTGGTAGACGCGGCCGTACCGCTCGCCCGGCGAGTAGCGCTCCTCGTCGGTGTTGTCGGCGCCCTCCACGTAGATGGCGTCGGCGGGGCAGGCCCAGGCGCACAGCTCGCAGCCGACGCACTTCTCCAGGCCGTCCGGATGGCGGTTGAGCTGGTGCCGTCCGTGGAACCGCGGAGCCGTGGTCTTCTTCTGCTCCGGGTACTGCTCCGTGAGCCGCTTCTTGAACATGGCCTTGAAGGTCACGCCGAAGCCGGCCACGGGGTTCTGGGGACCGGGCTTGGTCTGCCCGGCCTCCTGAGGCTCCTCAGCCATCGGACGCCTCCTTTCCATCCGTAGATCCGTCACTGGCCGTGTCCGGTCCGCCGCTGGCGATCAGCTCCCGCTCTGCGCGCGGGCGGCGCCTGGGCACCGGTGGCAGCTGCTGTCCGGGCAGCGGCGGCACGGGGAATCCGCCCGCCGTCGGGTCGAAGGCCGGGGGCTGGGCGGCGGGCGGCTCGGCCGTGCCCGCCTTCGCGCGGAGCATGTCGGCGACGAAGGAGATCAGCAGCAGGGCGAGGACACCGCCGCCGACGTAGAGGGCGATGTCGGCGAAGTCGTAGTTCTCGTTGCGCAGCGCCCGCACGGTCGCGACCAGCATCAGCCAGGTCACGGAGACCGGGATGAGGACCTTCCAGCCGAGCTTCATGAGCTGGTCGTAGCGGACGCGGGGCAGCGTGCCGCGCAGCCAGATGAAGAAGAACAGCAGCAGCTGCACCTTGACGACGAACCACAGCAGCGGCCACCAGCCGTGGTTGGCGCCCTCCCAGAAGCCGCTGACCGGCCAGGGGGCGCGCCAGCCGCCGAGGAACAGGGTGGTGGACACGGCCGAGACCGTCACCATGTTCACGTACTCGGCGAGCATGAACATCGCGAACTTGATCGACGAGTACTCGGTGTTGAAACCGCCGACCAGGTCGCCCTCGGACTCGGGCATGTCGAAGGGGGCGCGGTTGGTCTCGCCGACCATCGTGACGATGTAGAGGAGGAAGGAGACCGGCAGCAGCAGGATGTACCAGCGGTCGTGCTGCTGCTCCACGATGGTGGACGTCGACATCGACCCCGAGTACAGGAACACGGAGGCGAACGCGGCGCCCATGGCGATCTCGTAGGAGATCATCTGCGCGCAGGAGCGCAGGCCGCCCAGCAGCGGGTAGGTGGAGCCGGAGCTCCAGCCCGCCAGGACGATGCCGTAGATGCCGACGGAGGCGACCGCGAGGATGTAGAGCATCGCGATCGGCAGGTCGGTGAGCTGCATGGCGGTGCGGTGGCCGAAGACCGAGATCTCGTTGCCGGCCGGGCCGAACGGGATCACCGCGATCGCCATGAAGGCCGGGACGGCCGCCACGATCGGCGCGAGGACGTAGACCACCTTGTCCGCGCGCTTGACGACGAGGTCCTCCTTGAGCATCAGCTTCACGCCGTCGGCGAGCGACTGGAGCATGCCCCAGGGGCCGTGCCGGTTGGGGCCGATGCGCAGCTGCATCCAGGCGACGACCTTGCGCTCCCAGACGATGGAGAACAGCACGGTCACCATCAGGAAGGCGAAGCAGAACACCGCCTTGACGACGACCAGCCACCAGGGGTCGCGGCCGAACATCGAGAGGTCTTCAGCGGCCAGGAACGGGCTCATGCCTCCACCTCCTTGGGGGCCTCGTCGGCGGACGCCGCCGGGCCGATGCGGACGAGGGAGCCGGGCCGTGCGCCGGTGTCGGAGGGGACGCCGGCGCCGGCGGAGTTGAGCGGCAGCCAGACCACCCGGTCGGGCATGTCGGTGATCTCCAGGGGGAACGCGACCGAGCCGGAGGGGCCGGTGACGGCCAGCAGCCCGCCGTCCTCGACGCCCGTCTCGGCGGCCGTCGCCGCGGACACGCGCGCGTGCGCGGCGTGCCGGGTGCCGGCGAGCGCCTCGTCGCCCTGCTGCAGGACGCCCTGGTCGAGCAGCAGCCGGTGCCCGGCGAGCACGGCCTCGCCGGCGGCCGGGCGGGGCAGCGCGCCCGCGGACTCGGCCGGCTCGGCGGCGCGCGGGCCGGTCCACAGGCCGAGCCGGTCGATCTCCGCGCGGGTGGTGCGCAGATCGGGCAGGCCCAGGTGGACGTCCATGGCGTCGGCGAGCATCTGCAGCACGCGGGCGTCGGCCGGCGCGAGCCTGCGGGTCATCTGGTCGGGCTTGAGCGCGGCCTCGAAGAAGCGGACGCGGCCCTCCCAGTTGAGGAAGGTGCCCGCCTTCTCGGGCACCGCGGCGACCGGCAGGACGACGTCGGCGTGCTCGGTGACCTCGCTGGGCCGCAGCTCCAGCGACACCAGGAAGCCGGCGTTCGCCAGCGCCTCCCGGGCGCGTGCCGGGTCGGGCAGGTCGGCGACCTCCACTCCGGCGACCAGCAGCGCGGAGAGCTCGCCGGCCGCGGCGGCCTCGATGATCTGGTGGGTGTCGCGGCCGTGCCGGGACGGCAGTTCGGCGAGGCCCCAGACGGCGGCGACCTCCTCCCGTGCGCGCGGGTCGGTCGCGGGGCGGCCGCCCGGCAGCAGCGTGGGCAGGGCGCCCGCCTCGACGGCGCCGCGCTCACCGGCCCGGCGCGGGATCCACACCAGTTCGGCGCCGGTCGCGGCGGCGGCGCGCAGGGCGGCGGTGAGACCGCCCGGAACGCCGGCCAGCCGTTCGCCGACGACGATGACCGCGCCCTCGGCGCGCAGCGCCTCGGCGGCCCGTGTGCCGGGCTCCTCCAGGCCGATGCCGCTCGCGAGGGCGTCCAGCCACTCGGTCTCGGTGCCCGGAGCGGCCGGCAGCAGCGTGCCGCCCGCCTTCTCGAGGCCGCGGGTGGCGTGGGTGGCCAGGGCGAAGACCTGCTGCTTGTGCTTGCGCCAGGCCTTGCGCAGCCGCAGGAAGACGCCGGGGGCCTCCTCCTCGGACTCGAAGCCGGCGAGCAGGACGGCGGGCGCCTTCTCCAGGGAGGCGTACGTGACGCCCGTGCCGTCGAGGTCGCGGCCGCGGCCGGCGACCCGGGCCGCGAGGAAGTCGGCCTCCTCGCCGCTGTGCACGCGTGCGCGGAAGTCGATGTCGTTGGTGCCGAGCGCCACGCGCGCGAACTTGCTGTAGGCGTAGGCGTCCTCGACGGTGAGCCGGCCGCCGATCAGCACGCCGGCCCGGGCGCGGGCGGCGCTCAGGCCCTGTGCGGCCGCCTCCAGCGCCTCGGGCCAGGAGGCGGGCTCCAGGACGCCGTCGGCGCCCCGGACGAGCGGGGTGTCGAGGCGGTCCCTGGTCTGCGCGTACCGGAACGCGAAGCGTCCCTTGTCGCAGATCCACTCCTCGTTGACCTCGGGGTCGTTGGCGGCGAGCCGCCGCATGATCTTGCCGCGCCGGTGGTCGGTGCGGGTGGCGCAGCCGCCCGAGCAGTGCTCGCACACCGAGGGCGAGGAGATGAGGTCGAAGGGGCGGGAGCGGAACCGGTAGGCCGCCGAGGTGAGGGCGCCGACCGGGCAGATCTGGATGGTGTTGCCGGAGAAGTACGACTCGAACGGGTCGCCCTCGCCGGTGCCGACCTGCTGCAGCGCGCCCCGCTCGACCAGCTCGATCATCGGGTCGCCCGCGATCTGCTGGGAGAAGCGGGTGCAGCGGGCGCACAGCACGCAGCGCTCGCGGTCCAGCAGGATCTGGGTGGAGATGGGGACGGGCTTCTCGTAGGTGCGCTTCTTGCCGTGGAAGCGGGACTCGGCGCTGCCGTGCGACATCGCCTGGTTCTGCAGCGGGCACTCGCCGCCCTTGTCGCAGACCGGGCAGTCCAGCGGGTGGTTGATGAGCAGCAGCTCCATCACCCCGTGCTGGGCCTTCTCGGCGACCGGAGAGGTGAGGTGGGTCTTCACGACCATGCCGTCCGTGCAGGTGATCGTGCAGGACGCCATCGGCTTGCGCTGGCCCTCGACCTCCACGATGCACTGGCGGCAGGCGCCGGCCGGGTCCAGCAGGGGATGGTCGCAGAACCGCGGGATCTCGATGCCCAGCTGCTCGGCGGCCCGGATGACCAGGGTGCCCTTGGGCACGCTGATCTCGATGCCGTCGATCGTCAGCGTGACGAGGTCCTCCGGCGGGAGAGCCGCCTCCCCCCCGCCGGCCGGAGCACTGGTGGTCACGGTCATGCGTTCACCTCCGGGCGATCCGCCCAGGCCGTCGACTTGGCCGGGTCGAAGGGGCAGCCCCGGCCCGTGATGTGCTGCTCGTACTCCTCGCGGAAGTGCTTCAGCGAGGAGAAGATCGGGGATGCGGCGCCGTCGCCGAGGGCGCAGAAGGACTTGCCGTTGATGTTGTCGGCGATGTCGGCGAGCTTGTCGAGGTCGGACATGACGCCCTTGCCGGCCTCGATGTCCCGCAGCAACTGCACCAGCCAGTACGTCCCTTCGCGGCAGGGCGTGCACTTGCCGCAGGACTCGTGGGCGTAGAACTCGGTCCAGCGGGTCACCGCCCGCACCACGCAGGTCGTCTCGTCGAAGCACTGCAGCGCCTTGGTGCCGAGCATGGAGCCGGCGGCGCCCACCCCTTCGTAGTCGAGGGGGACGTCGAGGTGCTCGTCGGTGAACATCGGCGTGGAGGAGCCGCCCGGCGTCCAGAACTTCAGCCGGTGCCCCGGCCGCATCCCGCCGCTCATGTCGAGGAGCTGGCGCAGTGTGATGCCGAGCGGGGCCTCGTACTGGCCGGGGCTCGCGACGTGTCCGCTGAGCGAGTAGAGCGTGAAGCCCGGGGACTTCTCGCTGCCCATCGACCTGAACCAGTCCTTGCCGTTCTTCAGGATGGCGGGAACCGAGGCGATCGACTCGACGTTGTTCACCACGGTGGGGCAGGCGTAGAGGCCTTCCACGGCGGGGAAGGGGGGACGCAGCCGCGGTTGCCCGCGGCGGCCTTCGAGCGAGTCGAGCAGTGCGGTCTCCTCACCGCAGATGTACGCGCCCGCGCCCGCGTGCACGGTGAGTTCGAGGTCGAGTCCGCTGCCCAGGATGTTCTCGCCGAGGTAGCCGGCCTCGCGGGCCTCGCGCACCGCCTCGTGCAGCCGCCGCAGCACGGGGACGACCTCACCGCGCAGATAGATGAAGGCGTGCGACGACCGGATGGCGTAGCACGCGATGACGATGCCCTCGATGAGGCTGTGCGGGTTCGCGAAGAGGAGCGGGATGTCCTTGCAGGTGCCCGGTTCCGACTCGTCGGCGTTGACGACCAGGTAGTGCGGCTTGCCGTCGCCCTGGGGGATGAACTGCCACTTCATCCCGGTCGGGAATCCCGCGCCGCCGCGGCCTCGCAGCCCGGAGTCCTTGACGTAGGCGATCACCTCGTCCGGGGACATGGAGAGCGCCTTGCGCAGCCCTTCGTACCCCTCGTGCGCGCGGTAGACGTCCAGGGTCCAGGAGCGGTCCTCGTCCCAGAAGGCCGACAGCACGGGTGCGAGCAGCTTCTCGGGGCTCGTGTCCTTCAGTTCGGTCGCCACGCTCATCACTCCCCCTCCTCGGCGGCGGGCCCTGCCGGGTGGGCCGGGTCGGAGGCCGATGTGTCCTGCGGCGCGTCGTGCGAGCTGAGGTGCTCGGCGGGCGACGGCTCGTGCACCGCCCGGTCCTGCGGTTCGTCGTGCGGACCGCCGTCGCGCGGATGGACCACGCGGGCGGGTGCGGCCTCTCCCTTCGCCAGGCGGAGGCCCACCAGCGACGCGGGTCCCGCGCTGCCGCCCTCCTCGACGGCCCCCGGCCGCTCGTCGGGGAAGCCGGCCAGGATCCGCGCGGTCTCCTTGAAGGTGCACAGCCGGGCTCCGCGCGTGGGCTGCACGGGCCGCCCGGCGCGGAGGTCGTCGACCAGGCGCTTGGCGCTGCCGGGCGTCTGGTTGTCGAAGAACTCCCAGTTGACCATCACGACCGGCGCGTAGTCGCAGGCCGCGTTGCACTCGATGTGCTCCAGGGTGACCTTGCCGTCGTCGGTGGTCTCGCCGTTGCCGACGCCGAGGTGCTCCTGGAGGGTCTCGAAGATCGCGTCGCCGCCCATGACCGCGCACAGCGTGTTGGTGCACACGCCGACCTGGTAGTCACCGGAGGGCTTGCGCCGGTACATGGTGTAGAAGGTGGCGACCGCGGTGACCTCGGCCGTGGTCAGGCCCAGCACGTCCGCGCAGAACTGCATGCCGGTGCGTGTGACGTGGCCCTCCTCCGACTGCACGAGGTGGAGCAGGGGCAGCAGGGCGGAGCGGGAGTCCGGGTAGCGCGCGATCACCTCGCGCGCGTCCGCCTCCAGCCGGGCCCGGACCTCGTCCGGGTACGCGGGCGCGGGCAGTTCGGGCATGCCCAGGCTGACGCCCCGCTCCGAAGAAGAGGTGGTCACCGGTCGACGCCTCCCATCACGGGGTCGATGGACGCGACGGCGACGATCACGTCGGCGACCTGGCCGCCTTCGCACATCGCCGCCATGGCCTGCAGGTTGGTGAAGGACGGGTCGCGGAAGTGGACCCGGTAGGGGCGGGTGCCGCCGTCGGAGACCACGTGCGCCCCGAGCTCGCCCTTGGGCGACTCGACCGCCGCGTAGGCCTGGCCGGGCGGGACCCGGAAGCCCTCGGTGACCAGCTTGAAGTGGTGGATGAGGGCCTCCATGGAGGAGCCCATGATCTTCTTGATGTGGTCGAGGGAGTTGCCGAGCCCGTCCGGTCCCAGGGCGAGCTGGGCGGGCCAGGCGATCTTCTTGTCGGCGACCATGACCGGGCCGGGCTGGAGCCGGTCCAGGCACTGCTCGATGATCCTGAGCGACTGGCGCATCTCCTCCAGGCGGATCAGGAAGCGGCCGTAGGCGTCGCAGGTGTCGGCGGTCGGCACGTCGAAGTCGTACGTCTCGTAGCCGCAGTAGGGCTGCGCCTTGCGCAGGTCGTGCGGCAGGCCGGTGGAGCGCAGGATCGGGCCGGTGGCGCCGAGGGCCATGCAGCCGGCCAGGTCGAGGTACCCGACGTCCTGCATGCGGGCCTTGAAGATGGGGTTCCCGGTGGCGAGCTTGTCGTACTCCGGGAGGTTCTTGTCCATCTTCTTCACGAACTCGCGGATCTGGTCCACCGCGCCGGGCGGCAGGTCCTGGGCGAGTCCGCCGGGCCGGATGTACGCGTGGTTCATGCGCAGGCCCGTGATGAGCTCGTAGAGGTCCAGGATCATCTCGCGATCACGGAATCCGTAGATCATGATCGTGGTGGCGCCGAGCTCCATGCCTCCGGTGGCGATGCACACCAGGTGGGAGGAGAGCCGGTTCAGCTCCATCAGGAGCACCCGGATGATCGTGGCCCGGTCGGGCACCTGGTCCTCGATGCCGAGGAGCTTCTCGACGGCCAGGCAGTAGGCGGCCTCGTTGAAGAACGGCGTGAGGTAGTCCATGCGCGTGACGAAGGTGGTGCCCTGCGTCCACGTGCGGTACTCGAGGTTCTTCTCGATGCCGGTGTGCAGGTAGCCGATGCCGCAGCGGGCCTCGGTGACGGTCTCGCCCTCGATCTCCAGGATCAGGCGGAGCACCCCGTGGGTGGACGGGTGCTGGGGACCCATGTTGACGACGATGCGCTCGTCGTCGGCGCGGGACGCGGACTGGACGACCTCGTCCCAGTCGCCGCCGGTGACCGTGTAGACGGTGCCCTCGGTGGTCTCGCGTGCGGACGCGGCCGACGCGGCGGATGCTGACTGCGTGCTCACGAGTACGACCTCCGCTGGTCCGGAGCCGGGATCTGGGCGCCCTTGTACTCGACGGGGATGCCGCCGAGGGGGTAGTCCTTGCGCTGCGGGTGGCCCTGCCAGTCGTCCGGCATCATGATCCGGGTCAGGGCCGGGTGACCGTCGAAGACGATCCCGAAGAAGTCGTAGGTCTCGCGCTCGTGCCAGTCGTTCGTCGGGTAGACCGAGAACAGCGACGGGATGTGCGGGTCGCCGTCGGGGCAGCTCACCTCGAGGCGGATCAGCCGGTTGTGGGTGATCGAGCGCAGGTGGTAGACGGCGTGCAGCTCGCGGCCCTTGTCGTTCGGGTAGTGGACGCCGCTGACGCCGGTGCACAGCTCGAAGCGCAGGGCCGGGTCGTCGCGCAGGGTGCGGGCGACGCGGACCAGGTGCTCGCGTTCGATGTGGAAGGTCAGCTCGCCGCGGTCGACGACCGTCTTCTCGATGGCGTTCTCGGGCAGGAGTCCCTGTTCCTCCAGGGCGCCCTCCAGCTCGTCGGCGACCTCGTCGAACCAGCCGCCGTAGGGGCGGCTCGCCGGTCCCGGGAGTCGGACCGAGCGGACCAGGCCGCCGTAGCCGGAGGTGTCCCCGCCGTTGTTCGCGCCGAACATGCCGCGCTGGACGCGGATCTCCTCGCCGCCCTCGCCGCGCCGGCCGGGGAGGTTGGAGGCGGAGAGGTCCTTCTCGGGGTTCACCCCGTCCGCGGACCGGTTCACGCCTTCGGCGCCGTTCGCGTCGCTCACCGCAGCAGCCCCTTCATCTCGATCGTGGGCAGGGCCTTGAGCGCCGCCTCCTCCGCCTCGCGGGCCGCTTCCTCGGCGTTCACGCCGAGCTTGGCGGACTGGATCTTCTGGTGGAGCTTGAGGATCGCGTCCATCAGCATCTCGGGGCGGGGCGGGCAGCCGGGCAGGTAGATGTCGACCGGGACGATGTGGTCGACGCCCTGGACGATCGCGTAGTTGTTGAACATGCCGCCCGAGGAGGCGCAGACGCCCATGGAGATCACCCACTTGGGGTTGGGCATCTGGTCGTAGACCTGCCTCAGGACGGGCGCCATCTTCTGGCTGACCCGGCCGGCGACGATCATGAGGTCCGCCTGGCGGGGTGAGCCGCGGAAGACCTCCATGCCGAAGCGGGCGAGGTCGTAGCGGCCGGCGCCGGTGGTCATCATCTCGATCGCGCAGCAGGCCAGCCCGAAGGTGGCCGGGAAGACGGACGCCTTGCGCACCCAGCCCGCGGCCTGCTCGACGGTGGTCAGCAGGAAGCCGCTCGGCAGCTTTTCTTCGAGTCCCATGTCGTTAAGAGCCCCTCAGTCCCATTCCAGGCCGCCGCGCCGCCATACGTACGCGTACGCGACGAAGACGGTGAGCACGAAGAGCAGCATCTCCACGAGCCCGAAGATCCCCAGGGCGTCGAAGGTGACGGCCCAGGGGTAGAGGAAGACGATCTCGATGTCGAAGACGATGAAGAGCATCGCCGTCAGGTAGTACTTGATGGGGAAGCGGCCGCCTCCGGCCGGCGTGGGGGTCGGCTCGATGCCGCACTCGTAGGCGTCGAGCTTGGCGCGGTTGTACCGCTTCGGACCGATCAGCGTGGCCATGACCACGGAGAAGATCGCAAAGCCTGCCCCGAGGGCTCCCAGTACGAGGATGGGCGCATACGCGTTCACCGCTCCTCGCTCCTCTCAGTCGGCACTGACTGCTGGCGGTTGCAGAGGGCTCGCTCCCGCCTCACCGGTCCCTTGGGCACCGCTGGTCCCGGCGGAGATCGAGAACATGTGAAGCAGGTCACAAGCCCAACTGCCTCGCATCTTATGCCCGCCGCTCTGTGATCTGCGACACGGGGTATTCCACAAGCTTTGTGATCTCCACCACCTGACGAAGGATCATGAAGTCGGATGATGAGTGATCTTCATACGGGAAGCGTTCAATTGATCACCACAGGTGACAATCCAGCTCGTCGTCGCAGGCCGGAGGGGGCGTCTCCATATCAAGAGAGTTCTGCCGCATGCAAATTCGCGTCGGCCGCCGCGGCCTGCTAAAGGGCCGTTCACACATCAGAGGGAGGGACGCGGCGGGGTGTGGACGGACACCCGGGCGCGTGCACGCGTTCACGAACTCCGCGGGCGCGGGACGCCGCGGTTCCGGTGACCGTTCCGTGACCTCTGCCACATGCGGGGCGGCTTCCCGGGGACCCGACTTGGCCGGCGGCCCCCACCAGTGGTAAGCGCGGCGCAATTCGGACGTAATGATCAAAGGACGTGATCAACGGCTTGATCACCGGCGTCCGCAATGTCCGTTACGGCGTCAATAAAGAGCCTCGTCACCCGAATTTGAGACCCGAATTGAACAACTGTGGCGCACCACACGTTGCTTGAAGATATGAAGGAGCCCCTGGTACCGGTTGTTCCCATGTCCCACACCGCTCACATACGCAGCCACCGGAAGCCCCGCCGCAGCACCTCTGCCCTCGCCGTGCGGGCCGGAGTTGCCGGTGGTGTCCTCAGCACCCTGGCAGTCGCCGGGGCGTCGGGCTCGGCGAACGCTGCCGAGCCGGTGACGCAGACCCTCGAACTGCCCACCCTGACGGCCGATCTGGCCGCCCAGGCGGCCCAGTCCGCGGACGCCACCCAGCAGGCCGCCGCGAACTACCAGCTGCAGGCCGAGCGTGACGCTGCCGCAGCGAAGGCCGCGAAGCAGGCCGAGGCGGACCTCGCCGAGGCCAAGAAGAAGGCGGCCGAGGCCAAGAAGAAGGCCGAGCAGGAAGCCCGCAAGCAGGCCGCCGCACGCGCTTCGCGCACCGCACAGCGCACCACGCTCTCCACCACCGCGAGCACCGCCACCACCGCGAGCACCACCTCCCCCAGCAGCTCCACGGCCACCGGTTCGGCCGCGGCCGTCATCAGCTTCGTCAAGGCGCAGGTCGGCAAGGCGTACGTCTCGGGCGCCACCGGCCCCTCCGCCTACGACTGCTCCGGTCTGGTGCAGACGGCCTTCAAGCAGGTCGGCATCAGCCTGCCGCGCGTCTCGCAGGACCAGTCGACCGCCGGCACCCAGGTCTCGCTGAGCAACCTGCAGCCCGGCGACATCCTGTACTGGGGCAGCGCGGGCAGCGCGTACCACGTCGGCGTGTACGTGGGCGACGGCATGTTCGTCGGCGCGCAGAACCCCTCCACCGGCGTCGTGGAGCGCCCGCTGTCGTACGACCCGCCCACCGGCGCCGTGCGCGTGCTCTGAGCGCACCGACGCACCACGTGCACGCGCAAGGGCCGCGGCCCCCTTGGGGGCAGCGGCCCTTGCGCCGTCCCTGACATGCTCTGCTCGGGCCGCCGTCCGGCGGTCCGTCGCCGAGGGCGCGGGGCCGGCGGCGCGTCAGGCCGGGGTAAATCTACGGCTGTTCGTGTACGACTGCCCCGACGACGACGGAGTCCGGCATGTCGGGCACACCGTCGATCCGGTGCTCGACACGCCCACGGCGGGGCGGCGGCTGCTGGACGAGGGCGAGGCGTGCCTGTCGGTGCCCGGTGCCGTGATGGCCGTACCGCGACAGGAAGGACGCGCTGCGGCAGATGGCGGACCGGCGGGACGCGGTGCACGCGCGCCGGGCCGCCAACTCCGAGGCTTTCAGCGCCTGGTCACGCCTTCGGGGCCACCCTGCTCAGGCCGTTGATGATGCGGTCCATCGCGTCGCCGCCCGTGGGGTCGGTGAGGTTCGCCAGGAGCTTGAGGGTGAACTTCATCAGCATCGGGTGGGTCAGGCCGCGCTGGGCGGCGATCTGCATGACCTTCGGGTTGCCGATGAGCTTCACGAAGGCGCGGCCGAGCGTGTAGTAGCCGCCGTAGGTGTCCTTGAGGATGCGCGGGTAGCGCTGCAGGGCCGTCTCGCGCTGCGCGGGCGTGGCCCGCGCGTGCGCCTGGACGATGACGTCGGCGGCGATCTGCCCGGACTCCATGGCGTAGGCGATGCCCTCGCCGTTGAAGGGGTTCACCAGGCCGCCGGCGTCGCCCACGAGCAGCAGCCCGCGCGTGTAGTGCGGCTGGCGGTTGAAGGCCATGGGCAGCGCGGCGCCGCGGATCGGGCCGGTCATGTTCTCGGGGGTGTAGCCCCAGTCCTCCGGCATGGAGGCGCACCAGGCCTTCAGGATCTCGCGCCAGTCCAGCTCCTTGAAGGAGGCGGAGGTGTTGAGGACGCCGAGGCCGACGTTGGAGGTGCCGTCGCCCATGCCGAAGATCCAGCCGTAGCCGGGCAGCAGGCGGTCCTGGGGGCCGCGGCGGTCCCACAGTTCCAGCCAGGACTCCAGGTAGTCGTCGTCGTGGCGCGGCGAGGTGAAGTAGGTGCGCACGGCGACGCCCATCGGGCGGTCCTCACGGCGGTGCAGGCCCATCGCGAGGGAGAGGCGGGTGGAGTTGCCGTCGGCGGCGACGACGAGCGGCGCGTGGAAGGTGACCTCGCGCTTCTCCTCGCCGAGCTTGGCCCGCACGCCGGTGATGCGGCCGGTGCGCTCGTCGACGACGGGGCCGCTGACGTTGCAGCGCTCCCGCAGGCGGGCCCCGGCCTTCTGGGCGTTGCGGGCGAGCTGTTCGTCGAAGTCGTCGCGCTTGCGGACGAGGCCGTAGTCCGGGAAGGAGGCGAGATCCGGCCAGTCGAGCTGGAGGCGGACGCCGCCGCCGATGATGCGCAGGCCCTTGTTGCGCAGCCAGCCCGCCTCCTCGGAGATGTCGATGCCCATGGCGACGAGCTGCTTGACCGCGCGCGGGGTGAGACCGTCGCCGCACACCTTCTCGCGCGGGAACTCGGTCTTCTCCAGGAGCAGGACGTCGAGACCGGCCTTGGCGAGGTGGTAAGCGGTCGTGGAGCCGGCTGGCCCCGCGCCCACGACGATCACATCGGCGGTGTGGTCGGAGAGGGGCTCGGTCACGGCGGGATCTCCCCAAGGTTTCGAAATCTGCGTGCCGACCGGCACTGGACATGGGCAGTCTATGCAGCAGCATCCGATCACCCGGCTGAAGGGCTGCCCTGTGAACCGACCTCTCCCCGCGGTACGGCTGCGCGTCCCCACGCACGAGGACGCGGTCGCCTGGCACCGGGTGTTCGGCGACCCGGAGGTCATGCGCTTCCTCGGCGGCCGGCCGGCGGAGCTGTCGGTCTACGAGGAGCTGACCGCGCGGCAGCGGCGGCACGACGCGGAGCTCGGCTTCTGCCTGTGGACCCTGCTGGACGACTCCGGGCAGGTCATCGGGTTCACCGGCGCGCAGCCGTGGGAGCGGGCGTGGGGGCCGGCCGGTGAGACGCAGATCGGCTGGCGGCTCGGGCGGGCGCACTGGGGCAGGGGGTACGCCACCGCTGCGGCGCGGGAGACGCTCAGGCGGGTGCGGGCGGCCGGGGTGCCGGGTGTGGTGGCGCTGGTGCGGCCGGACGACGAGCGGTCGGTGGCGGTGGCCCGGCGGCTCGGCATGGAGCCGGCGGAGACCTACACGCACCCGGCGCGGGAGGAGCCGGTGCTCTGTTTCCGGCTGTCGCTCACCGATCAGTGACGCAGAGTGACGATCTGTCACAGAAAGACACCGGCGCCTTCCGGGCGGCGGGGCCGGGAGTTACCCTTCCAGTACCGCTGGGGGTGACATCTGTGCGTATAACACCCAATACACCCGAAGTGCGCGTCCCGCGTCTGGTGGGCCTGATGGCCGTGGACGCGCGGGAGGCGGCCCGGGCCCGGGGCCTGGTCCTCGACGCGCCGGACCGCCCGGACTTCCACCGCACCGTCGTCGACTACGTCGTACGCCAGTATCCGCAGCCCGGGGCCGAGGTGCCGCGGGACTCGATGGTGTACGTGTGGTTCGACTTCGGTGAGGGCGAGGGCGGCGGAGGCGTGCGCGAACCACGGCTTCCGCGGCCTCCGACGGGCGGACTCCACCGTGAACTCGGCGAGCCCGGGGGCACGTTCGAGACGATCGGCCGCTGAGGCCGCCCCGGGCGGCTCAGCCCTCCTTGAACGCCCGGTGCAGCGCGACCACACCGCCGGTCAGGTTGCGCCAGGCCACCCTGGTCCAGCCGGCCTTCCGCAGCCGCTCGGCGAGGGCGGGCTGGTCGGGCCAGGCCCGGATGGACTCGGCGAGGTAGACGTAGGCGTCGGGGTTCGAGGACACCGCGCGCGCGACCGGCGGCAGCGCCCGCATCAGGTACTCGGTGTAGACGGTCCGGAAGGGCGCCCAGGTCGGGTGCGAGAACTCGCAGATCACCACGCGTCCGCCGGGCCGGGTCACCCGGTGCATCTCGCGCAGGGCCGCGTCCGTGTCCTGAACGTTGCGCAGCCCGAAGGAGATGGTGACGGCGTCGAAGGTGTCGTCCCGGAAGGGCAGGCGGGTCGCGTCGCCCGCGGTGAACGGCAGCCGGCCGTGCCGGCGCTTGCCGACCTGGAGCATCCCGAGGGAGAAGTCGCACGGGACGACGTACGCGCCCGTCCGCGCCAAGGGCAGCGAGGAGGTGGCCGTGCCGGCGGCGAGGTCCAGGACCTTCTGGGCGGGGCGCGCGTCGACCGCTTCGGCGACCTCCTTGCGCCAGCGCCGGTCCTGGCCGAGCGACAGCACGTCGTTCGTCAGGTCGTACCGTTCCGCCACGTCGTCGAACATCGAGGCGACTTCGTGCGGCTGCTTGTTCAGGGAGGCGCGGGTCACCCGCCCATTCTTGCAGCCCGGTCCCCCCGCGGGGGCGCCGGCTTCCCGCGCGCCGTGCGCGGGCCGGCGCCCTCAGCGGCGCCGGAAGACCAGCCGTCCCGCCAGGACCGTCGCCACGCACGTCCCCGTGCCGCGCTCGGCCAGCTCCGCCTCGTCGCGCACGTCGAACACCGCGAAGCGGGCGGCGGAGCCGGCCTCGCGCGGCGGCGGGCACTCGGGCGGCAGACCGCAGGCGAGGGGGTCGAGGGAGGGCACGCCGCCGGGTCGGCCCGGCCGGCCGACGACGCCGAGTCCGGTGCGCCGCACGGCGTCCCGGACCGCGCGGTTGCGCAGCGGCTCGCAGGCCGCCGCGACCGTCCCGTGGGCCAGCATGCGCTGCACCCCGCGCCGGGCGCTCGCGCCCCAGCGGGCGTCGTCGGGGCCGAGTGCCGTCAGCGCGTCCCCGGTCAGCGGCTCGGTGCCGAGCAGGCCGGCCTCCCGCGGGTCGGGGTGGTAGGACTCCTCCAGCAGTTCGGTGCCGTGGAGGTTGACGAACCCGGACGTGAGGATGCCGGGCCAGGTGCGCACGCGGGCGTGCGGGTGCGCGGCGGCCAGTTCCTCCAGCGGCCCCGCGCCCGCGATCCACTCGCCCTCGACGGCGAGGGCGTGCCCCCGGGAGTCGGCGTGGAGCGTCAGCACGGCGGGCTCAGTCGGCCGGCAGCAGCTGCAGCTCGGGGTGCGCGGTGCCGCCCTCGATGGCCGTGGAGGAGATGTGGGAGACCACGCGGTCGTCGGCGGGGTCGTTCGCCGGGTCGTCGTGGACCACGAGGTGCTCGTACGTCGTCGACCGCTGGGCCGGCACCCGCCCGGCCTTCCGGATCAGGTCGATGATCTCCAGGCGGTTGGAGCGGTGCCGGGCGCCGGCCGAGGAGACCACGTTCTCCTCCAGCATGATCGAGCCGAGGTCGTCCGCGCCGTAGTGCAGGGAGAGCTGGCCGACCTCCTTGCCGGTGGTGAGCCAGGAGCCCTGGATGTGCCGCACGTTGTCGAGGAAGAGTCGGGCGATCGCGATCATCCGCAGGTACTCGAAGATCGTCGCCTGGGTGCGGCCCTTCAGGTGGTTGTTCTCCGGCTGGTAGGTGTAGGGGATGAAGGCGCGGAAGCCGCCGGTGCGGTCCTGGACGTCCCGGATCATCCGCAGGTGCTCGATGCGCTCGGCGTTGGTCTCGCCGGTGCCCATGAGCATGGTGGAGGTCGACTCCACGCCCAGCCGGTGCGCCGTCTCCATGATCTCCAGCCAGCGCTCGCCGCTCTCCTTCAGCGGGGCGATGGCCTTGCGCGGCCGTTCCGGCAGCAGCTCGGCGCCGGCGCCCGCGAACGAGTCCAGGCCGGCCTCGTGGATGCGGGTGATGGCCTCCTCCACCGAGACGCCGCTGATCCGGGCCATGTGCTCGACCTCGGACGCGCCCAGCGAGTGGATCACCAGCTGCGGGAAGGCCTCCTTGATGGCCCGGAAGTGCATCTCGTAGTACTCGACGCCGTAGTCGGGGTGGTGGCCGCCCTGGAACATGATCTGGGTGCCGCCCAGCTCGACGGTCTCCGCGCAGCGGCGCAGGATGTCGTCGAGGTCGCGGGTCCAGCCCTTCTCCGTGTCCTTGGGGGCCGCGTAGAAGGCGCAGAACCTGCACGCCGTGACGCACACGTTCGTGTAGTTGATGTTCCGCTCGATGATGTACGTGGCGATGTGCTCGGTGCCGGCGTACATGCGGCGGCGTACCGCGTCGGCGGCGGCGCCCAGGGCGTGCAGGGGCGCGTCTCGGTAGAGGGCGAGCGCCTCCTCGGGCGTGATGCGTCCGCCCGCCGCGGCTCGGTCGAGCACGGACTGGAGGTCGGCCTTCTCGGTCACCGGGCGTCCCTTTCGTCAAGGGTGTGGACAGACCGGACCAGCCTACGCCAGCCGTTTCCGGCCCCGGCGCTCAGGCCGCGTACGCCCCGGCGCTCAGGCCGCGTATGCCCCGGCCAGCAGCCCGGCGAGGGCGCCGGCCAGGAGGAACGGGCCGAACGGCACGGCCGTGCGGCGTCCGGCCCGGCGGGCCAGGACGAGAGCGCCGCCGTACAGCGCGCCGAGCAGGAACCCGGCGAAGGCGCCGAGCAGCACGGTGGGCCAGCCGTACCAGCCGAGCACGGCGCCCGCCCCCACGGCCAGCTTCACGTCGCCGAAGCCCATGCCGCCGGGGTTGACGCGGTACAGCGCGTAGAAGCCGGCGCCGAGGGCGCAGGCGCCGTAGAGGGCGGTGCGCCAGTGGCCCGCGTGCTCGGGGAGGAGGGCGGCGAGGCCGAGCAGGGCGAGCGCGGCGGCGGCGAGCGGCAGGGTCAGCGGGTCGGGCAGCCGCTGCACCCGGAGGTCCACCGCGGCCAGCAGCACGCCGACGGGCGCGAGCAGCAGCCAGACGGCGAGTTCGGGCCGGGCGCCGGTGGCGGCGGCGAGGACGGCGCAGACCAGGCAGGTCACGGCGGCGAGCGGCGCGGCGGAGCGGACGCCCGCGCCGGGGCACGCCCCCGCGCACCGCCCGCAGCCCGTCCTGCCGAGCCATCCGCGGATCGGGTGCCCGTCCGGGCACCGGCTCCGGAAGGGTTCGCCGGGCGGGACGGCGAAGCGGTAGGCGGCACGGGGCAGCAGGAGGCCCGCCAGCGCGCCCCACACCCCGGCGACGAGCACCGGCACCGCCGTGGTGACACCGCCCACCCCGACCACCCCCTTCGCGTTCCCCGGGTCCCTACCCGCCGCGGACGGCCCGCACCCCGCGGGAGCGGGCGACGCGCCGCGGGCGGCGCGGGCCGGTCACGGCTGGAGCAGCTCCACCTCGACGTCCGCCGGGAAGCCCGTCGTCGGGCCGACGCGGCGGGCGAACTCGGCGACGGCCTCCAGCTGGGGCGCGCCGAAGCTGAAGTCGAGGGTGGTGAAGTACCGGGCGAGGGTCTCCTCGTCGAAGGCCTCCCAGCGGGCGGCCTGCTCGGCGACCTTGCCGACCTCCTCCAGGGACAGGTCGCGGGAGGCGAGGAAGGCCTCGTGGACCTGGCGGGTGATGGACGGCTCGCGTTCCAGGTAGTCCCGGCGGGCCGCCCACACCGCGAAGACGAACGGCAGGCCGGTCCACTCCTTCCACAGCGCGCCGAGGTCGTGCACCTGCAGGCCGAAGCGGGGGCCGTCGTGGAGGTTGGCCCGCAGGGCGGCGTCGCCGATGAGGACGGCGGCCTCGGCCTCCCGCATCATCAGGCCGAGGTCGGGCGGGCAGGTGTAGTAGTCGGGCCGGACGCCGTACCGCTCGGCGAGCAGCAGCTGGGCGAGCCGGACCGAGGTGCGGGAGGTGGAGCCGAGGGCGACGCGGGCGCCGTCCAGCCGGTCCAGCGGGACCTGGGAGACGATCACGCAGGACATCACCGGGCCGTCGCAGCCGACGGCGATGTCGGGGAAGGCGACCAGCCGGTCGGCGTGCCGGAGGAACTCGACCAGCGTGACCGGCCCGATGTCGAGGTCGCCCTGCACGAGCCGCTCGCTGAGCTTCTCCGGGGTGTCCTTGGTCAGCTCGAAGTCGAGGAGCGTGCCGGTTCTGGCGAGCCCCCAGTACAGGGGCAGGCAGTTCAGGAACTGGATGTGGCCGACGCGCGGCCGGGAGCGAGCTGTGTCCACATCGCGAGGCTAGACCCCGCGCGGCGGCACGCCGGGACCGGCCCCTGGGCCGAACGGCCTACGGCTGTTCAAACATCCGGGTGACGTGATCTTGACCTCTGTTGCGTCCGGTCGCCCGCATGCTAGGCTCGCCGCAAGTTGCAGTTTGGTTTCCCTTGCAGTACAGAGCCTGCGGAGCATGTGACCGCGGGCTCTCGTCGTATTCAGACGAATGCAGTTGTGCAGCACCGTTTCGCACGTGCAGGTTCTGGAGCAGGGCAACCCTTTTGAGCCCAAGGAGGGCTTATGGCTACCGGAACCGTCAAGTGGTTCAACGCCGAAAAGGGCTTTGGCTTCATCGCCCAGGAGGGCGGCGGCCCCGACGTCTTCGTCCACTACTCCGCGATCAACGCGCAGGGTTTCCGTTCTCTCGAGGAGAACCAGCAGGTCTCCTTCGACGTCACGCAGGGCCCGAAGGGCCCGCAGGCGGAGAACGTCACCCCCGTCTGATCACTGCCTGATCGCAGAACCTGAGTGCAGTACCAAGGAGCCCCGCGCCGGCCGGCGACGGGGCTCCTGCCTTTTTCGGCCCGCCGCCCGCGCCCCGGCCGTCAGACGTGCTGCATGACCAGGACGAAGCGCGTGCCGGCGGCGAGCGCCTCGTAGGAGTGGGGCACGTCGCCGCGGTAGGACATGTAGTCCCCCGGCCCCAGCTCCACGGTCTCCCCCCGCGGACCCGCCACCACCCTCCCCGCGCCGACCACGAGGTGCTCGACGGTCCCCGGGATGTGCGGGGCGGAGTCCCGCACGCTGCCGGGCTCCAGCGACACGGCGTACAGGTCCCTGCGCGCGCCGGGCGGGCAGGCGGAGAGCAGCGAGGCCAGATAGCTGGACTGCTCGGAGCGGACGGCGGGCCCCTCCCCGGCGCGGACGACCCGGACCGCCGGCGCGGGCGACTCCACCAGCGCGCTGAAGGGCACGCCGAGGGCGACCGCGAGCGCCCAGAGGGTCTCCATGCTCGGGTTCCCGCTCGCCGCCTCGAGCTGGGACAGCGTGGACTTCGCGATGCCGGCGCGCTTGGCCAGTTCGGACAGGGACAGACCGGCGCGGCCGCGCTCGCGCTTCAGGGACGCGGCGATCCACTCCAGGGGGAGCCGGGCGGGAACCTCGGACATGTCGTTCGCTCCATCGGTACGATCGTTCGCCTTGACGTACGGCTTGCGCAGTGTCCATCGTAGAGAACATGCGTTCGCCACACCGAACACCGCCCGGGTGCGCCCGTGCCGTCGACCCGCTGGTCCGCGACAGCTCGCTCGTCTGGCTGGCCAGCGGAATCGTCGGCGTCTCCTTCGGCGCCGTGTCCGTCGCCGGCGGGCTTCCGGTGTGGGCGCCGGTGCTGATGTCGCTGCTGGTGTACGCCGGATCGGCCCAGTTCAGCGCGGTCGGCGTGCTGCTCGCCGGGGGCGGTCCGGCCGCCGCCGTGGCCACCGGGCTGCTGCTCAACACGCGGACGGCGGCCTTCAGCCTGGCCGTGGCCGAGATACTCGGCGCCGGGCGCGCGTCCCGTTTCCTCGGCGCCCACCTCGTCACCGACGAGACCGTCGCCTTCGCCCTCGCCCAGTCCGGCCGGGCCCGGCAGCGGCGGGCGTTCTGGATCTCCGGCATCGGACTGTTCGCCGCCTGGAACACCGGCGTCCTCGCCGGGGCGCTCGCGGGCGGAGCCCTCGGCGACACCGCGCGCTACGGGCTGGACGCCGCGTTCCCGGCCGTCCTGGCCGCCCTCGTCCTGCCCGCCCTGCGCGCGGACGCGGCGGTACGGCGGTGCGCCCTGCTCGGCGCCGCCCTGGCCCTCGCGGTCACGCCCGCCGTCCCGGCCGGGGTGCCGGTGCTGCTCGCCCTCGCCGGGCTGCTGCTCCACCGCCGTCCGGGGGCCGCCGCGTGAACGCCACGGCCGCCGTGATCCTCGCCCTCGCGGCCGGGACGTACGCCTTCCGGCTGGTCGGCCCGCTTCTGCACGGCCGGGTCACCGTCCCGGCCCGGGTCCAGGAACTGGCCTCCGCCGGGGCGGTGGTCCTGCTGGTCGCCCTGCTGGCCACGGGCGCCCTGACGGAGTCCGGCGGCTTCGCGGGCTGGGCCCGCCCCACGGGCGTCCTGGTGGGCGCGGTCCTGGCCTGGCGGCGTGCCCCGTTCGCGGTCGTGGTCCTGGCCGCCGCTGCGACGACGGCGCTGCTGCGGCTCGCGGGGGTGGGCTGAGGGCACCGGCGGGTGCGGCGGGGCCGCGGCCGAGGCACGGGTGCGGCCGGCGGGCCCGGGTGCCCTCGTACGCCGCGGCCACCGGCCGCGCACGACAGCCCGTCCCCGGAAGACGCCCGCGCCCGCAGCGCAGTCCCGCCGCTGCCCGCCGGCCCCACGACCGGGAACACCCTGCCGCGCGCACGGAGAGCAGCCGCACGCACAGGGCCCCCGAGCCGCTCCCACCGGCCCCTGGACGGGCCGGGGGTACACGCGACCGCCCGCCGCTGCCCGCCCGTCACGCGGCCGCGCCGGACCGCGCAACCGGCCGGAAGACAGAGCCGCACGCACGGAGCCCCCAGCCGCTCCCACCGGCGCTCGCCGGGCCGGGGCCGCAGGCGACTGCCCGCCTTGGGGAGACGCCCGCGCCGCAGCCGGGCCGGGCCGGCTCTCACCGGTGACGCGGGCGTCTCCCTGCGCCGCGCGAGCGGCGGGACGCGGCCCGTGCGGGGGTCTCGCGAGCGGGTTCGCAGCGGGAGGGCATCCGGTTCAGTCGATGACGATCTCGCGCTCGAACCGCGCGCCCAGTTCCCGGAGCCGCTTCTCGCACTCCTGACGCGTCGGGCCGGACAGCACCGCCGCCGCCAGGAAGTCGGAGGAGATCGCCGCCTCGCCCAGGACCTGCCCCGGCTCCGCGAACACCCCGTAGAACTCCACCCACGGCTCCTCCGGCGTGACCGGGATGCTCCGCACCGTGCCGGGCCGCTTCATCATCAGCACCTGCCCGGCCATCCGCTGCGGCTCCAGCCGCTCCCGCCCGCGCAGCGCCGGCAGCGGCAGGCCGGTCTGCGCCCGGGACGCCAGCTCCACCGGGTGCACCTCGAACACGGCGTTCAGCACGTCCCGGATGCGGGCGCCGGCCGGGCGCGCCGCGATCTCGCACAGCACCAGCCGGTCGTCCGGCGTGTGGAACACCTCGGCGTGGAAGGCGTGGTCCGGCGGCCCGTCCAGCGCGGCGAGGACCTGCTCCACCAGCGCCAGCAGCCGCGGAGTCAGCGGGTCGTCGGGCGACAGCGTCAGGTCGACGCGCGCCCCCGCGTCCGCCTGGAACGAGCTGAGGTCGTACTGGTACTGGGACGGCCAGGCCATCACCGGACGACCGCCCGCCACGACCCCGTCGACATGGCACATCCGGCCCGGCACGTACGCCTCCAGCAGCAGGTCGTCGCGCGGGGGCGCGTCCGGCGGGAACGCCCGCTCCAGCTGCCGCTCCAGCTCCTGCGCGGTACGGACGATCACCAGTCCGATCGAGCCGAAGCCGTCCCGCGCCTTGAACACCAGCGGCAGCCCGTGCGCCGCGGCGAACGCCCGCACCGCGGCGGCGTCGGCCGGGACGGTGTGCGGGGCGACCTCCACGCCCGCCCGCGACACCCGCTCCTTCATCAGCACCTTGTCCCGGAACGGACGCACCTGCGCCGGCGTCTGGCCCGGCAGGCCGAACTTCTCGCGGAGTTCGGCGGCCAGGTACTGGTCGGCCTCGTGGTGGGCGATGACGTGCCGCACCCCGTGCTCGGCGGCCAGGTCGAACGCCACCCGCCGCACCAGCTCCTCGTCGGTGTCGAAGCTGTCGAGGAGTTCCAGGTGCCGGTAGCCGCCGGGTCCGGCCGGCGGCCGCTCGCCGCCCGCCGCGATCCGGTCGCGCGCCGCGATCATCACCACGCCGCCGTCGTGGTCCGCCAGCCAGCGGTCGTACGGGAACGGGCCGAGCGGGAAACGGTTGATCACCAGGACGGTCACGCCGCCACCTCCAGGTCGGGTGCGGAAGCCGGCCCGGCGGCCGGGGCCACCTCGACGCGGACCTCCTCGGTCAGCCGCTCGCACAGCGCGACCGCGGCGTCGGTGTCCTCGGCCCGTACGGCGACGAAGCCGAGCCGGTCCCAGTTGTCCCGCAGCGGGCGGACCGTGTCCCCGGGACGCACCGACACCTGCGCCGCCAGCACGTCCGGACGCGCCGCGATCTCCTCGACCCCCGACACGGCGGTGACCGTGCCCGGGTCGCGCCGCACGAACCGGGTGCAGGCGCCGCCCTTCGCCACCGGGCTCCCGGGGAGCGCCTCCACCAGGCCGAGCGGCCAGGCCACGCCGTACCCGATCAGGTCGATGCCGTACGCCGCCTCGACCAGCTCGTTGATGTGGCCGCCGCCGACCCGGTTGTGGGACTCGATCACGACGGGGCCGCCCGCCGTGAGCCGCAGCTCGGTGTGGCTGGGGCCGTCCGTCACGCCCATGATGTCGAGGAAGTCGGCGACCGCACGCACGATGTCGTCGTGCTCCGCCGGGGCCAGCCGCGCCGGGAGCGCGTGGCCCAGCTCGGCGAAGTGCGTCTCGTCGACGAGTTTCTCCGTGACCGCGACGACCACGTGCCGCCCGGCGAAGCTGAACGCCTCGACGCTGAACTCCGGCCCGTCGACGTAGGGCTCCATCAGGAACTCGCGGACCGTGAACAGGGTCGAGCCGCGGTCCGTGCGCCGGCCCCGCAGCTCCTCGATCCGCTGCCACACGCCCGGCAGGTCCTCCGGGCCGCCCGCCTTCAGCAGCCCGAAGCCGGCCGTGGCGTCCGTCGGCTTGACGATGAACGGGTACCCGGCGCGCTCCGCGAAGGCGTCCAGCGAAGCCCGGTCGGTGACCCGCTCGCCGTGCACGGTGAACCGCCCCTGGCCGTGTTCGGCGAGGTGCCGCCGCATCAGCCACTTGTCGCGCAGCCGCCGGCTGACCTCCGGACGGGTCCCGGGGAAGCCGAAGTGGGCGTTCAGCCGCGCCGCCGTGTCCAGCCCGCCCTCGGTGAGCGACACGACGACGTCGAAGCCCCACACCTGCCGGGCGGCCTCGGCGAGCGGCCGTACGACCTCCCAGTCGGTGTAGTCGGCCATCAGCAGGGCGTCCGCCCGCCCCGTCTGGTACGCGCTGATCTTGTCGGGGTGCTGGAACAGCACCACCCGTACGCCGAGGGCCTTCGCCCGCTGCAGATGCTGGTCCGTCCCGCCGACGAGCAGCATGGTCCGGTCCGCGGTCATGAAAGGACTTCCTCTCGGGTGGGGGCGGCGGGTTCGGTGGTCCGGGGCAGCTCGGTGATCTCGGCGCGCAGTCCGGCGCGGGCCGCCTCGACGCGCCGTTCCGCCTCCGCGGGGGACGGCGCGTCGACGACGGCGTAGCCGTGCCGGCTGGCCGAGTCGGTGGTGCGCGGCAGCACGTCCCCGGGACCGTAGGGGAAGTGCAGGGCGTGCAGGTGCGGCAGTGCCCGCAGCTCGTCCAGGCCGGCCACCGACCTCAGCGTCCCGGCGGGAAGCTGGAAGAAGCCGATCGCGGCGAAGCGGTGCGGGGCGGGCACCCGGACGTCCTCGCCCGCCAGCGCCCGGAAGACGGCGGCCTCCAGGTCGAAGCCGGTGGCGACCTCCACGAGCAGCGGGATCCGGTCGCCGCCGAGGCGGGCCTGCGACTCGACCACGCGCGGACCCGCCGGGGTGAGGATGACCTCGGTGTGCGCCGGGCCGAAGCGGTACCCGGCGAGGTCCAGCAGTGCCGTCACGGTCGCGCCGATCGCCTCCGCGGCCTGCCGGGGCAGCGGTGCGGGGTGCACGTGCCCCGTCTCCACGAACCCGGGCGGCCCGCTGGTCCGCTTGGCGGTGATGCCGACGACGTGGTGCCGGCCGCCGACGGTCAGCGTCTCCACGCTGAACTCCGGCCCCTGGAGGTAGTCCTCGACGATGTACGGGCCCGCGTGGCCGCCGCTCGTGACGCGCTGCGCCCACTCGGCGAGCCCGTCGGCGTCGCGCACCAGGGCGACGCCCCGGCTCCCGGCCGAGTTGGCGGGCTTGACCACGGCCGGGTGTCCGAACCGGTCCAGGAGCGCCGCCACGTCGGCGACCGTGGCGGCCCGCTCGGCACGGACCACGGAGACGCCGGCCTCGTTCAGCAGCCGCCGCATGGCCGCCTTGTCGTTGAGCAGGCGTACCGACGCGGCGCTGTTCGGGGACAGCCCGAGCGCCTCGGCCTCCGCGAGGACCGGCGGCATGCTGCCCTCGCTGCCCAGGTGCAGCACGTGCCCGACGCCGTGCTCGCGCGCGGTCGCGGCGATCAGCGCGCGCAGCCGCGCCTCGTCGCGGAAGTCGGTGAGCAGCAGTTGTTCCGAGTGCTCCTCGACCTTCCGCAGGTACTCGGGACCGCGCAGCGCCGGGTCCCAGATCGACCAGACCCGGAAGCCGGCCGCGACGGCCTTCCGTACGAGCTGTTCGTACGGCATGACCATCAGGAGGCGGTCGGGGTGGCGGGGGTGCGTCATGACGTCGCTCCGTTCGCGAGCGGCCCGGGGGCCGTCGGGGACTGCCGCGTGGTGGTCTCGTCCGCGCCCGCGGCCCCGGCGGCCCGGCGGTGCTCGCGCACCCGCAGCAGGGAGCGGTAGACGAGGATGGCGCCGAGGCCGAAGGCCCCGTACAGGGCGCCCATGCCGGCCGGCGGGACGAAGGCGCCGACGGTCACGCACAGCGAGCCGATCAGCAGGCCGATGCGGGCGTTCAGGCCGTAGGCGGCCAGGTACCTGGTGCGTGCCGCGGGGTCCACGAGGTCGGCCAGCAGGGCCTGCTTGACCGGTACGTTGGCGATCTCGCCGAGGGTCAGCACCACGGCGGCGGCGATCAGCAGCCAGCCGGTGTCGCTGACGGCCCACACCATGTAGCCGCCGGTGAAGACGGCGATCCCCGCGTACAGCCGCACCTTGTCGGACAGCGACCGGAACAGGCTGCCCGCGAACAGCGCCAGACCCACCACCAGCGCGGTGTTGACGGCGCGCAGGATGCCGAGCATCGCCACGCCGTCCACCCTCGGCGCCCAGGAGCCCACCGCGACCAGCGTCTGCTCGGGGAACTCGTCGGCCAGCCGGACCGCGATGTAGTAGCCGATCTGCACCTCGACGGCCCGGGTCAGCACCGCGGCGGCCAGCAGCCGCAGGAACACCCGGTCGCGGGCGACCGTGACGTAGCCGCGGAGCATCGCCGCCGGCCCGGTCGACGGCCGCTGCGCCGCCGGGGGCGCGCTCTCCGCGATCCACCGCCACGTCACCAGGGTCGTGACGGCCGACAGCGCCGCGGCCGCCGTGAGCAGCAGGGCGAAGTGGTCGCCGTAGAAGAAGCCGCCGATGAGGGCGCCCGCGGTGAACGCGAGGTTGATGGACCAGTAGTTGACCGTGTAGACGAGCGCACGGTTCTCCGGGGTGGAGACGTCGATCATCATGGCGTCCGCCGCGGGCGTCGCCGCGCTCGACAGGCAGGTGTTGAGCAGGAACAGGACGAACGTCGCCGCCCCCGACTGCCACCACGGCGAGTTGGCCAGCGCCAGCAGGGCGAAGGTGAGCGCCGCGCCCAGCTCGCCCGCCACCATCAGCGGTTTGCGGCCGTGCGCGTCGGCGAGGTGCCCGCCCAGGAAGTTGCTGGCGATGCCCGCCGCGGCCGCCGCGAGCGTCAGCACGCCGGCCGTGGCCGCGCCGTACAGCCCGGCGAGGTGGATCACCATCAGCGGCATCAGCATGATGCCGAGCAGCCGCTGGACGAAGCCGACGCCTATGCGCAGCTTGATGTTCGGGTGGAGGCTGCGGATGTTCATCGACCGCCTCCGGGCGGGCACGCCGCCGTCGGCGCGGCGCTCCCGGTGCGACCGGCGACGGGCTCGGCACGCTGCTCGCGGTCGCCGCCCTGCCACCGGTGGGCTGTGCTCGACGGCATGTCGGGGCCTCCTTCGAAAGCGGAGTCGGGGGTGGTGGTGGGGGACTCAGGACGTGCCGGCCAAGGCGTGCGGCCCGGCCGCACGGCCGTCCGCGGCGGCCGGTCCGGCCGCGCCGCCCGTCTCCCGGGCCGCGCCGTCCGTGCTCTCGGCGGCGCCGTCCGCCTCCTCGGTCGCGTCCCAGAGGCTGAGGTAGCGCTCGCCGGTGTCCGGCAGGACCGCCACGACCGTCAGGCCGACGTAGTCGGGCTGGGCCGTCAGCCGGGAGCAGGCGTGGGCGACGGCGCCGGAGGACACCCCGGCGAAGATGCCGTGGCGGCGGGCGAGGGCACGGGCCGCCGCCAGCGCGTCGCCGTCGGACACGGTGACGACCTCGTCGATCAGCGACACGTCGGTGGTGGGGGCGACGAAGCCCCCGTTGAGACCGGGGATGCGGTGCGGGCCGCTCTCGCCGCGGGACAGCACCGGGGAGCTCTCCGGCTCCACGGCCACCACACGGACCGAGGGGTTGCGCTCCTTCAGGTAGGCGGCGCTCCCCGTCAGGGTCCCGCCCGTCCCGACGCCGCACACCAGGACGTCGATCCTGCCCTCGGTGTCGGCCCAGATCTCCGGGCCGGTGGTCTCGTAGTGCGCCCGCACGTTGTCCGGGTTGTCGTGCTGGCACGCGAACCAGGACCCCGGCGTGGCCGCGTACAGCTCCTCCGCCTTCGCGATCGCGCCGGGGTACCCCTGGTCGCGCGGGGTCGTCACGACCTGGGCGCCCAGCGCCCGCAGCAGCGCGCACCGCTCCGGCGTGGCGCTGTCGGGCAGCACGATGACGCACCGGTAGCCGCGTGCGGCGGACAGCGCCGCCAGCGAGATGCCGGTGTTCCCGGACGTCGCCTCGATCACCGTGCCCTGGCCGGGCGTCAGCTCCCCGCGCCGTTCGGCGGCCCGCAGCATGTACAACGCGGCGCGGTCCTTGCTGCTGGACATCGGGTTGGCCGCCTCCAGCTTGGCGAGCACCTGGCAGCCGGGCGCGGCGTCCTCGAACGGCAGGCGGACGAGCGGGGTCGAGCCGATCAGGTCCTCGATGCTGTCGGCGATCCGGCGGTTGGCGGGTCGTGCCATGACTGGACTCCTCATGAACGGTCGGTCCTACGGGCTCGGTCGTACGGCTCGGTCGTACGGGCTCGGTCGGACGGGCCGCGGCCGCACGCCGGGGGCGCGGACGGGGCGGGGGTTGCCGGACCTACCAGGAGCCCGCGGACGCGGTGAGCGCGTACAGGTCCTCCATCGGCTGCGGCGCCGCGCCGGCCTCCTTGACCAGGGCGGTCGCGGCCAGCACCCGGGCTCGCGCGGGCACGTCCTTGTTGACGAGCGCCTGCGCGCCGATGACGGCCCCGTCACCGATGGTCACCGGGCCGAGCACCGTCGCGTTGGTGCCGAGCACCACGCCGTCGCCCACCACGGGGTGGCGGCGGGCGCCCTCGGGACGCCTGTTGTCGCTCCACCAGCCGACCGCGCCCAGCGTCACCTGGTGATAGATCGTCACGTCGTCGCCGACCACGGCGGTCTCCCCGATCACCACGGCCGCGCCGTGGTCGATGAACACCCGCCGGCCCAGCTGCGCGCCCGGATGGATCTCCACGGCGGTTCCGCGGCGGGCGAGCGCGGCGAGCAGCCGCGCGGTGGTGCGCAGGCCCCGCCGGTGCAGCCGATGGGCGACGCGGTGCGTCCACAGCGCGGGCAGAGCCGCGTGCAGCAGCGCCTCGCGACGGCTGCGGACCGACGGGTCGCGGGCCAGCACGACCTCCAGGTCCTCCCGCATGAGCCGCCAGATCCCCTGCTGTCCGCTGCCCTCCCGGTGCCGCGGCGCCCGGCGGGGAACGATCTTCGCCACAGGTCTCCTCCTCAGTGCCCTGCGCGCTCCTCACACCCGCAGGCGACTGGCCCGAGACTGACCCCGGCGGTTCCCGAAGCGGTACCGGTCCGTTCCCGGCGTCCCAGGATCGGCCGAGCGCCCGGGGCCGGACGCGCGGCGGCCCGCCGTCCGGCGGGGCGCCCGGCCGGGGCCGGCAGGCGGCATGTCCCGGTGCCGATCGACGGATTGACCCGCCGCGGCCCGGGCAGGGAAGTCCCAGCACGTGTCATGAACACACCTACCTTCCCCACAGGAGGTCGACATGCACGCACGCACCGCCGCCCAGGGCCTGGCCGCCGCCCTGACGGCCACCCTCACCCTCGTCTGCCAGCAGGCCCACGCGGCGCCGGCCGCTCCGGCCGGCCGGACCCTCGCGGCCCGCGTCGTCACCTACGACGCCGGCGCCTCGGCGGAGTTCAGGGCGGCCGTCGACCGGGGCGCCGCCGTCTGGAACGAGAGCGTGGACAACGTCGAACTGCGCCCGGTCGCCGCCGGACAGCGCGCCGACATCCGGGTCCTGGCCGACGACGGCTGGCCCCGCGCCCTGCCCGCCGCACTCGGCAGGGGAACCGTCTACATCGGACGGCAGGCCGTCGACCAGGGCTACGACACGGTACGGATCTCGGCGCACGAACTCGGCCACATCCTGGGCCTGCCCGACCGCAAGCCCGGCCCGTGCACCAGCCTGATGTCGGGCTCCAGCGCCGGCGTCGCCTGCCGCAACCCCTACCCGGACGCGGCCGAGAAGGCGGAGGTCGAGGCCGACTTCGGGGCGGCCGCGCCCAGCCGCCCGGCCGGTGTCCCGCACGGCGCGCCGATCGTGGACTGACCGCCGTCCGGTGCGCGGGGACGGCCCGTCCCCGCGCACCGGCACACCGCCACCCCCGCGCCGACGGCCCGGCGTCGCGGACCGCGGCGCCGGCCACGACCCGGCGCACCACCCGGCGCACCACGCGTCGCACCGCCCGACGCGCCGACCCGCGTGCCCGCGCCCCGGCGCCGTCCGCCTGCGACGGGGGGGAGCGAGGGGGGGAGGGCTCCCCGCCGGACACCGGCGCCGACGGCCCGCCGCCCGGACCGGCCGCAGCGCGGGCGCGGCCGCCGGCGGCCCGAGCGGTGCCGGTGCGACCCGCTACGGTCCTCCCGTGACCGACACCCGCGCCTTCTACGACACCATCGCCGAGGACTACGCCGCCCACTTCCGCGACCCGCTCGCCGAAAGACCCCTGGAGCGGGCCCTGCTCGGCGCGTACGCCGAGCAGGTCGGCCCCCACGGCACGGTCGCCGACCTCGGCTGCGGCCCCGGGGCGGTCACCGCGCACCTGGCGGGCCTGGGCCTGTCCGTGTTCGGCCTGGACCTCTCGGACGCCATGATCGCCGTCGCCCGCCGCGAGCATCCCGCGCTGCGCTTCGAGCAGGGCTCCATGCGGGAGCTGCCCTCGGCCGGCGGTTCGCTGGCCGGGGTGGTCTCCTGGTACTCCAGCATCCACACCCCTGTGGACGAACTCCCGGAGCTTTTCGCCGAGTTCCACCGGGTACTGGCTCCCGGCGGGCTGCTCCTGCTCGCCTTCCAGGTGGGTGACGTGCCGCTCCGCCTCGAACGTCCCTTCGGCCGCGACGTGGCCCTGGACCACCACCGGCGCCGCCCCGAGCAGATGGCCGAGCTGCTTTCCGGCGCCGGTTTCGTCCTCCGCTCCAGCACCGTGCGCGAACCCGAGGTGACGCGGGGCGAATCACCGGTCCCGCAGGCGTTCCTCTTCGCCCGGAAGCCGCCGGCCGACGGCACGCCGCACCGGGTACCGGACCGGGAACGAAACGGGAACCACCCTTCCTACCCTGCCGGTGAAAACATCAGGTGAGGGAGAGGTCAGGCCGATGACCGAGATCGTGCTCATGTCCGGCAGCCTGCGCGACGGCTCGTACAACTCGGCGGTCGTCGCCACGCTGCGCCGCCTCGTCGCCGAACGCTTCGACGGCGTCCGCACCACCGTGGTGCACCCGGCGGAACTGCCCTTCTACGACCAGGACATGGACGCGGCGAACGGCTCCGAGGCGGTGCTGCGGATGCGCAACCGCGTCGCCGCCGCCGACGTGCTGGTGATCAGCACCCCGTCGTACAACGGCGCCGCCCCCGGCGTCCTCAAGAACGCTCTGGACTGGCTGTCTCGGCCGTACGGCGAGAGCTGCCTGGACGGCAAGCCCGTGGCCGTCGCCAGCGCCTCCCCCGGCCCGCGCGGTGCGGTGGACGCGCAGCCGGGGCTGGTGGAGGTGCTGGGGCACGCCGGCGCCGCGGTCGTCGAGCACCCGCCGGTGGCCGTGGGCAACGCGGCGGAACTGCTCACCGCGAAGGGCGAGTTCGAGGACGCCGAGACCCTCGCCGCGCTGGAGGCCCTGCTGCAGGCCGCGCTGGCCGCCGTGCGCCGGTCCGAACCCGTCGCCGCCTGACGCACCGCGTCACCGCCTGACGCACCGCGTCCCGCCCGGCGCACTCCCGTGCCGCCGCGGGCAACGATGCACCCACCCACGGGCGACCGGTGCCCCGGCCTCCCCCTGAACCGCCCGGAGCAGCGCTTCCGGGCCACGATCGCGGTACCGGTCCACGGCCGGGCACGGACGGCAGAGCCGTCGTCCGTGCCCGGCCGTGCCGTCGTTGCCGCCCCGGCCCGCGCCCGGCGCCCTGTGTCGCGCCGGGTCCCGGAACCCCTCCCCCGCGCCACCCCCGCACCACCCCCGCACCACCCGGGGACACCCCGGGAAACCCCTTCCCCCGACAGCCCACCCCCGAAAGCCTTCCGCCATGAGCACACCACCCCAGCAGCGCCGGATCCTGATCGTCGGCCCGTCCGCGCGGCTCGCGCGGACCGCCGCAGCGGCCGGGTTCCGGGTCTGGTCCCTCAGTGACGCCCGCCGATGTCCGCCCGGCGAGGTCGCCGCACTCTCCGAACGGTTCCTGCGCGCCGACTTCGACGACGAGGGCGCGCTCAAGGACGCCCTCGCCGAGGCCGCGGACGCCGGCCTGCACGTCAACCCACCGCTCGCGGTGCGGCTGCTGGCCCGCCCCGAGGCCCTGCGGCGCTTCGTGCGCGACAACCGGCTGTCCCCGCCCGCCGCCGAGGACGCGGCCGGGGAGCGGTACCGCGTGGACACCCTCAGCGTGCACGGCATGCACCACACGGTCGGCATCACCGCCGAGACGCCGTACGGCCTGCTGCACCCCGCGCCGCTGGCCGGCGACACCGCCGCCACGGTCCGGTCGGTCGTCACCTCCCTGCTGGACCTGGCCGGGTACCAGTACGGGCCCGCGCACACCGTCGTCCTCCTCACCCCGCACGGCCCGGCCATCGCCGGCTGCGAGGCCGTCGTCGCCGAGGAGCCGGTGCCGGCGCTGGTGCGGGTGGCCGCGGGACGCGACATGGTGGCCGACGCCGTGCGGGTGCTGGCCGGACGGGACGTCGGAGCCGTGCAGGCGCGGCGGTTCGCGGCCTCCGTCGCGCTGCCGGGCGACGGGCGCGCGGGGGCGCTCCCGCTGCCCTGCCTGCACCCGGTCAGGGAGAGCGGCGGCAGGCGGGCCGGGCACGCCGTCCTGGCCGCCGACTCGCCCCAGCAGGCGGCCGAACGCGCCCGGGACGCGAACCGGCTGCTCGCCTGAGGCGCAGCGCGCACGCCGAATGCCCCGGTGGCCGTCCACCGGGGCATTCGCGTGCCGGGCGGGGTCAGGAGGTGAAGCCCCGCTGGTGCCAGACCAGGCCGCCGCGGGCGCCGTCGGCGGCGTCCACCCCGGTGACCCTGCCGATCAGGATCGAGTGGTCGCCGCCGTCCCGCACCGCGTACCGCTCGCAGGTCAGGCGCAGGCCGGCCGCCAGCGCGGGCGCCACGGCCGGCTCCGGCAGCAGCGGCGCGCCGGAGAACCGGTGCTCCGCCGGGCCCGCGAACCGCATCGCCAGGTCCTCGTCGCCGGGGCCCAGGACGTGGACGCAGAAGTACGGCGCCGTGACCAGGGCGTCGTGCGAGCCGGCGCGGCGGTCCAGGCAGACCAGGAACAGCGGCGGGTCCAGGGAGAGCGAGCAGGCGGCGCTGACCGTCATGCCGCGCGGCGCGCCCAGCTCGTCGTAGCAGGTCACCACCGTCACCGGGGCCGCCAGCGCGGCCATCGCGGAGCGGAAGGCCGCCGGGTCGACGGATTCCCCGGCGCCGGGCGGCGCCGCCAGCAGCGGGGTCCTCATCGGACCGCCTCCACGCGGCGGGCGGTCGGCAGCCAGCGGCCGTCCGCTCCGGCGTGCAGGCCGGTGCGCACGTCCCAGGCGACCCGGCCCGCCCGGACGGTGGTGACCACCCGGCCGGTGAAGGTCCAGCCCTCGTACGCGGACCAGCCGCACTTGGAGCGCACGTCCGCCGCGCTCATCTGCCAGCGCTCGGCCGGGTCGAAGAGCACCAGGTCGGCGTCCGCGCCGGGCTCCAGGCGGCCCTTGCCGGGCAGTTCGAACAGGGTCGCCGGGCCGCTGCCCATCAGCCGCACGAGGTGCCGGGCCGCCTCGTCGGCGGGCACGGCGCGGGCGCGCAGGCCGGTCCACAGGGCGACCGCCAGCTCCTGCACGCCGGGCAGTCCGGGCGGGGCGTCGGCCGGCGGGCGGTTCTTCTCCTCGACGGTGTGCGGGGCGTGGTCGCTGCCGGCGGTGGCCGCCTCGCCGTTCAGCACGGCCTGCCAGAGGCGTTCCCGGTCGGCCTCGCCGCGGATCGCGGGCGACAGCCGGGTGCGCGGGCCGCGCCGGCAGGTGTCGGCGTGGGTGAAGGAGAGGTGGTGGCCGGTGACCTCGAAGGTGACCGGCAGGCCCTCGCGGGCGGCGGCGACCAGCAGGTCGACCTCCTCCGCCGAGGAGGTGTGCAGCACGTGCGCGGCGGTGCCGTAGCGGCGGACCAGCTCGACCACCTGGGCGACCGCCACGATGGCGCCCGAGCGGGGGCGGTGCGGCTCGTACTCGGCGTAGGCGTGCGGGTCGCCGCGCCAGGAGTCGAGCAGGTCGAACACGTGCTGGTCCTCGGCGTGCAGCACCAGCCGGACCCCGCCGCGGGCGGCGGCCTCGAAGGCCGCCGCGAGCCGCGTCCGGTCCCGGAAGACGACCGGGGCGGTGTGGTGTCCCGCCATGAACACCTTGGCGGAGGTGGCCACGTCCGGGTCGAGGGTGGCCAGCAGGCCCGGGTTGGCCGGGTCGGCGCCGATGTGGAAGCGGTGGTCCACCCCCGCGTGGCCCGCGATCAGTTCCGCCTTGGCCCGCATGGCGTCCTCGTCCAGGCCCGGCGGACGCGTGTTCGGCATGTCCATCACCGTCGTGACGCCCCCCGCCAGCGCCGCGGCGCTCCCGTGCTCCCAGTCCTCCTTGTACTCCAGGCCCGGCGTGCGGAAGTGCACGTGGGAGTCGATCAGGCCCGGCAGGACGTACTTCCCGGAGGCGTCCAGGCGCGGCCCCTCGGGCAGCGGGTCGTGCGGGCCGAGCAGCGCGGCCACCCTGCCGTCGCGGACCACGACCGCGCCGTCCCGCACCCCCTCGGGGGTGACCAGGCGGCCGCCGTCGACTATCAGCTGTTCCATGACAAGCTCACCAGTTCCCTGCACAGATCGTTGGTCGGTCCCATGAGGGCCACGGCGCGGGCGTCCCGGCCGCAGCGGTTGACGGGGTGCGTCTCGACGTAGCCGGCGGAGCCCAGCATCCGGGCGGCCTCCGCGCACACCTCCTCGGCGCACACCGAGGCGAAGAGCTTGGAGTGGAGCGTCGCCATGCCGGGGTCGGGCGCGTCCCGGCGGCCGGCCCGCTCCACCACCGCGCGGGCCGCCTCGACCCGGGTGGTGAGGTCGACCAGCCAGTGCCGTACGGACTGCTGGGCGAGCAGTCCGCGGCGGGCGGCCTGGTCGGCGGCCGCGTCCAGGGCGGCCTGGGCGAGGCCGACGGCGACCGCGCCGAGCGTGGCCCCGCTCTCGCGCACCCGGGCGATGATGGAGGCCGCGGCGCCGACCGGGCCGAGCCGGTCGCGGTCCGGCACCCGGCAGCCGTGCAGCGACACGAACCCGGTGGCCGAGCCGCGCATCCCGGTCAGCCGCAGCGAGGTGTCCGGCCTGAGGCCGGGGTTGCCCGAGCGCACCAGGTAGAAGGTCTGGCCGGCGGCGCCGTACCCGGTGTCGGGGGCGGTGGACTCCCCGGGGTCCTCGCTCTGGGCGAGGACGAGGTAGACGTCGGCGATGCCGGCGCTGGTGGTGAAGGACTTCGCGCCGTCCAGCAGCCAGTCGCCGGAGGGCAGCCTGCGGGCGGTGGTGGAGAGGTTCTTCTTGTTCGCGCCGGCGCCGGACTCGCTCCACGCGGACGCGGCCAGCCACTCGCCGGAGGCGAGCTTCGGCAGCAGCTCGCGGTGCTGGTCCTCGGTGCCCTGTTCCACGATGCGGCTGGTGACCGCGTAGTGCTGGAACAGCATGATCGAGGCGGAGGCGTTGACCGCGGCGACCTGGGCCACCCGGCGGTTGAGTTCCACCGCGTCGGCGCCCGCCCCGCCGAAGCGGCGCGGCACGGCCAGGCCGAGCAGCCCGGTGCGGCGCAGCACCGCGACCGCCGCGAGGTCGGGTTCGCCGGTGCGATCGGCCTCCTCGGCGGAGCGGGCCAGTTCGGCGAGGCCGTCGGCCAGGCCGTCGGCGGAGCCGCCGGCGGGGCCGTCGGTGAGCGGCCGGGCGGGCGCGGCCGGGTTCACAGGGGCAGTGACAGACATGACGGGTCCTCGGAGCGTGAGCGGTCGGGGGTGAGCGCGGCGGAGCGGGCGCCGGCCGTGAGGTGCACGGCGTTCTCGTAGCGGACGTACTTGTCGGCGACGGACACCCAGCCGAGGCGGGGCGTATCGGCCGGGCCGGTGATGCGGGCCCGGACCCGCAGCGGGCCGCCCGGGGTGCGCAGCCGCACCAGTCCGGAGTCGTGCCCGGCGGCGCGGGCCAGCGACCAGGGCAGGGTGCCCTCGATGCCCACCGCGGTGCCCAGGCAGATCGCGCCGGTCAGCGCGAGGGTGGGGTGCCAGGACGGCACGGACACCGCGCGGACCGCGAGGTCGCCGTCCGGGCCCGGCAGCAGGGCGGCGATCTTCGGGAAGGCGCCGGAGGCGTCCCAGCCCATGTGGGCGCAGACCGCCCGCCGGACCCGGCCCAGCAGGCCGAACAGCTCGTCCCCGGCGGCGAACAGCTCCTGCGCGTCGCGCACGCCGAGGTCGCCGGCGCCGACGAAGACGTACGGGTTGCCCATGTCGACCAGCGACACCGGCAGCTGCCGTCCGTCGACCGTCACGCGGGTCACCGCTTCACCGGTGATCAGCAGGTCGCCGACCGGACGGGCCGGCGTGCACAGGAAGTGCGCGGTGAACCGGGTGCGGCCGGATCCCGTCTCGTCGGTCTCGCACACCACGTGGTCGCCGTTGTTGAGCACGTTGACCCGGACGCGCCGGCCCGGCTCCAGCGGCTCGATCATGCCGTCCCGGGCGGCGGCCTCGACGGCGGCGAGGATGGAGTGGCCGCAGGACCCGCGGGTGTCGAAGCGGTCCCGGCCGCCGGGCAGCGACTGCACGAAGTAGTAGTCGAGGTCGAACAGCGGGTGGGCGGAGGGGCGGACGACGGCGTTCTTCAGGACGGTCCGCCGGGTCTCGGCGCCGAGCCCGTCCCGGACCCGGGCCAGGCCCTCCAGCAGGGCCTCGTCACCGGGGGGAAGGCGGTCCGCGTCGACGACGAGGGTGGGACACGGGGCGCCCTCGGCGTGCACCAGGTGGGCCGCGCCGGCCCGTGCGATCGTGGCGTTCACCGTGCCTCCTGGCGTGCCGGGGCGGACGGGTGGGAGGCGCCGAAGAACTGGTCCCGCCACATCTGGTGGGTCATCAGGGACCACAGGGCGAGGGACACCCGGTCCGAGGGGCGGGACGCCTGCTCGGTGAACAGGTCCTCGACCGCCTCGGGGCGCAGCCGGCCGTCGGCGCGCAGCACGGCGGGCGCGAGGGTGTCGCGGGCCAGGTCCCACAGGGCGGCGCCGGGCCGGAGCATGGCGGTGATCGGCAGGGTGAACGGCTGCTTGGGCCGGTTGAGCACGCTGTCCGGGACCAGTCCGCCGGCCGCGGCGTACAGGGCGCGCTTGACCCCGCCGCCGGTGATGCGGTGCTCGTCGGCGAGCGTGGTGGCGTAGCGCACCACGGACGGCTGGCAGAACGGCAGCCGCACCTCGACGGAGCTGGCCATGCTGAGGTGGTCGACGCGGCGCAGGTGGTAGGCGGGCAGCCGGTAGCGCTGCTCGACGGCGCACAGCCGCTGCAGCCGGGTGCCGGGGCCGTGGTGGAGCGTGGTGAGCAGGTCGTCCGGGAGCGCGGGGCCCCGGTCGGCGACGGCCGCCGCGTAGGCGTCGGTGTACAGCCGGGCGCGCAGGGCGGCGGGGACGGCGGCGAGGTGGTCGAGGTAGGCGCCGACCCAGCCGGGGCCGCAGGGCGCGTTGACCGCCTCGGTCATCCGGGCGTAGCCGCCGAAGAGTTCGTCGGCCGCGTCACCGGTGAGGGCCACCTTGAAGCCCGCGTCGCGCACCGCGCGGAACAGGGCGAAGGTGCTCAGGGTGATCGGGTCGGCGTTGGGCTGGCCGAGGTGCCAGACGACGTCGGACAGCAGCTCCGGGAAGTCCGCCGGGTCGATCTCCACCTGGTGGTGGACGGTGCCCGCGACCCGGGCCACCTCGGCGGCGTAGGCCCGCTCGTCGAAGGGCCAGTCGCCGGAGTAGGCGATGTTGAAGGTGTGCAGTCCGGCCCGGTCCCGGGCGGCCAGGGCGGTGACCAGGCTGGAGTCCAGGCCGCCGGAGGTGATCGCGGCCACCGGGGCGTCGGCGACCAGCAGCCGGGAGACCTCGCGGGTGAGCAGGGCGCGCAGTTCCGCGCCGGTCTCGTCGAGGGTGCGGTCGTGCGGCTCGGCGGTCCGGGCGGTGGCCCGCACCCGCATGCGGGGGCCGTCCTCGCGGGTGACGACGAGGGTCGCGGCCGGCGGCAGCACGTCGATGCCCTCGAACATGGTGCGCTCGCCGAACGGCGTCTTCAGCGCCAGGTAGGCGTCGAGGCCGAACGGGTCCTCGTGGGCGGGGACGTCGGCGAAGCCGAGCAGCGCCGGGATCTCGGAGGCGAAGCGGAACCGGCCGGTGGCCGCGTCCCAGGTGTGGTAGAGCGGCTTCATGCCCGACTCGTCGGTGGCGATGACCAGCCTCGGCTCGGCGCGCAGGTCCATGACGGCGACGGAGTACATGCCGTCCAGGTGCTCGGGGAACCGGTCGCCGTAGACGTGGTAGAGGGCGGGCAGCACGGAGCCGTCGCAGCGGTCGGTGAAGGTGAAGCCCTGCCGGGTGAGCCGGGCGCGCAGCTCGTCGTGGTTGTACAGCTCGCCGTTGAAGACGACGGTGACGCCGTCGAGGTGGTACGGCTGGTCGCCGCCCTCGGGGTCCATGATGGACAGCCGGTTGTTGCCCAGGGCCCAGTCCGGGTGGGCGGGCCCGGTGCCGGCGGTGAACGACTGGGCGTCGGGGCCGCCGTGGTGCAGCAGGGCGGCGACCGTTCTCAGTTCCCGGTGCGCGGTCCGTGCGTTGAAGGTTCCGTAGATGCGGCACATGGCGTCAGATCACCTCGCTGGAGACGCCGGCGGCGTCGTAGAGGGCCGGGTCGAAGGGGGTGGGGCCGCCGCAGGTGACGAACCGGCGGGCCTCCGGGCCGGTGTGCGGGTTGCGGGCGCCGTGCAGCACACCGGGCGCGGCGTAGAGCACGTCGCCGGCGGCGACGTCGACCCAGCGGTCGACGAGGTACATCTGGCCGACGCCCTCGAAGGCGATGAACGCCTCGTCGGACTCGGGGTGCAGATGGACGTTGAAGGTCTCGCCGGGCTGCTGGATGCCGCAGTGCAGGCAGAGCTGGCAGCTGCCGGAGCCGGGCCAGAAGACGAAGTTCATGGCGGCCCGGCGGCCCTCGGCGGCGACCTGCCCGGTGCCGGCGAAGCCCTGCAGCCGGGTGGTCTCGTCCCACAGGGAGGAGAAGACCTTCGGGTCGGCGCCGGGGCGGCGGCCCGGCCGGAGGGGGGACCGCCACACGTACACGGTCATGCCCGCGGCGTCCGCGGTGAGGGCCAGGGCGCGTCCGGTCGGCGCGTACGCGGCGGAGGCGGGCCCGGCCGGGCGGCTCTCGCCGTCCACGGCGATCCGGCCGGAGCCGGCGAAGACGACCGCGGTGTTCTCCTCCTGCAGGGTGCGGGGCGGGCTCCAGGTCTCGCCGGGCGCGAGGCGGGCCACGTGCAGCGTGACGAAGGTGGCGCCGGCTTCGGGACTCACGGGGGTGGCGACGGTGGTGCGCATCCCCTCCTGTGGCGCGAAGTCCAGTTCGCCGGAACGGATGATCCGGGCCTCGCCCAGGTACGTCGCCGTCCGCGTCGTTGTCATGGATGACTCCAGGCTCGTACGTCGCATGCGTCGTGCATGTCGGGTTCGTGCCGAGCGTCACGGAGGGCCGTACCGGTGACGTACCCGGCCGCTCCCGGCGGCGGGCGGCGGAACGGGAGCCACCGGTAACCGGCCGGGACCGAGTCGGGAAGGCCGGGGGGCACCGTGGCTGCGTCGCCGGGACACGGCGGCAGGGACGAGCTCCCGAGAGGAGGTACGACCATGATCCGCAAGCCGGTCCGCCGGGGCGTCAGCTCCCGCAAGAACGTGCTCGCCTGACGGCCGCACACCCCGTCCCGACCAGTTACGGAGAGGAGGTGCAGCCGTGATCCGCAAGCCGGTCCGCCGCGGTGTCAGCTCCCGCAAGAACGTCCTCGCCTGACGACCCGACCTGTCCCGGCCGGCCCCGGACGGAGGAACAGCCGTGATCGGCGAGAAACAGCCGTGACCGGCGGGCCCGTCCGCCGGGGCGACGGCTTCCGCACACCGGTGGCCGGGTAGTCCGGGCCCCTCATGTGGCGGGCACTGCGGCCTCCGCGTGCCCGCCACCGCCTTTTCGAGCAACCACCCTCACAGGAGCCTGAAATGGAGTTGACCGACCGCGTCGTGCGGATCGTGCACGTACCGGGGGCCGGGCTGCTGGCCGCCGACGTGACGGGCCGTATCCACCTGCTCGACGAGAACCTGAGCGTCCTGAGGTCCTCGTCCGCCCCGACGGGCAGCGTGGCCGCGGGCCACGCCCCGGTGTACACGATCACCGCGGCCGGCGACTGGGTGGTGGGCCGCGACAAGCGCGGCACCCTGCTGCGCTGGCGGCTGGACACCCTGGACCTGGTCGACGTCCTGGACGCCGACCGCACCGCCGACCGCGCCGGGCTGATGGAGGACGAGGAGCCCTCGCCGGTGATGAGCCGCGGCATCGCCGTCCACCGGGGCAAGGTCTACGTCAACAACGGCTACCGCCAGTTGGCCGTGCTGGACCTGGAGACCTTCGCCGTCGAGCGCATCGTGCCGAACTTCGCCGGCCATGTCCCGGTGGAGTGGTTCTGCCAGGACCACCCGGAGGTCGACGCGGCCTCCGACAAGGCGGGCCGGGTCTTCCTCGGCGACCTGGAGACCCTCGACTTCCCCACCGTCGTCCAGGCCGACGGCGGCAACATCCACCGCATCCTGTACGACCCGCTGCACCACCGGTTCTGGGCCACCCAGGACGACGGCGTCGACGAGAACGACAACATCGCCAACGGCGTGCTCACGCTGGACGCCCGCGGCAACGTCACCGGCCGGCTGCTGCTCGCCCGCGACGACGTGGAGTTCCTGGCGTTCTCGCCGGACCACCGCACGGTGTACGTCGGCGGTTTCGACGGCGAGCTGCACCTGCTGGACAACAGCACACCGGAGCTGAAGGTGGCCTCCACGGTCGGCGGCTTCTCCCATCAGCTCACCGACTTCGCCGTCGGCGACGACGGCACGGTCTACACCCTCACGCAGGACGGCGAGATCCGCCGGCTGACCGCCGACGGCACCCGCGTCCTGGCCCGCGCCCCCTTCCGGCGGCAGTGCGTGTGGGACATCCGGGCCTCGGTGGACGACCCGGCCGAGCTGTACGCCGCCACCGACGACGGCGTCGCCGTGCTCGGCGTGGTCCCCGACGGCATGGGCGAGCCGCGCCTCGACGTGCGCGCCCACCACAGCCACGGCATGGGCTTCACCCGGCGTGTGGTGCCACTGCCCGGCGGCTGGGCCGGCATCACCCGCGACCGGTGGGTCTTCCGCGCCCGCCGGGACGGCACGCTGCTGTGGCGGCGCCGCCTCGACGCCCTCGGGCACACCGTCGCCGGCTCCCCCGACCACTCCCGTCTGCTCGCCTGCCACAACGACGGAGTCGACGAGATCGACGCGGCCACCGGCGAGCCGGTCGCCCGCATCGACATCGGCCGGGCGTCCGCGTGGGCGGGCTGCTACCTGCCCACCGGCGAGCGGGTCGTCGCCTCCAGCAACGGGGAGGTCGCCGTGTACCCGGCCGAGGGCGGGGAGGCGCTGCGCCGCTTCGGCACCGGCGAGTACCCCAAGCGGATGTGGGCCGACGGCGCCGACGCCGTGATCATCACCGGGGAGAACGGCGTCAAGCGCGTCCTGCTCGCCACCGGCGAGGTCACCCACCGCTGGACCGAGCTCCTCGACAACACCGTCGAGAACGGCGCGCTGCTGCCCGACACGGTGTACGCGGTCTCCTACGGCGCCCAGATCGCCGCGTACGACCGGCGGTCCACGGAGATCACCGCCCTCGTGGAGGACCTGCCGGACTTCGCCAAGGCCCTCGCCGCCGTGCCGTTCGGGGACGGGCACGTGGTGCTGGCCGGCGGCCGGGGCGGCTGGATCCGGCTCTTCCTTCCGGCCGGCCCGGACCGCAAGGCGCCGCTGACCCGGGTGCGCGACCTGCTCCTGCCCCGGCAGAGGACCACGCCGTGAACGCGGCGGCCGCCGAGCGGTCCGCGCCGTCGCCCTGGCGGGACCGCCGGTTCCAGATCTTCGCCGCCGGCAACGTCGTCAACAACGTCGGCGAGGCCGTCTACGCCGTCGCCCTGCCCCTGTTCGTCTACGAACGCACCGGCTCCCTCACCGTGATGTCGCTGCTGGCCGTGCTGACCCCGGCGACGCTGCTGCTCGCCCCGGTGCTCGGCGCGGTCGTCGACCGGTACGGCGCCCGGGTCCTGGTGGTGCCGGGACTGCTGGTGCAGGCCGCCTCGGCGGTCGCGATGAACCTGACCGGCCTGGCCGGACAGGCCCCCGTCTGGCCACTGTTCGTCTTCGGCGCCCTGGTGCAGATCGGCGGCGCCGCCTACCGGATGGGCTGGATGACCGGTGTGGCGCACATGTTCCCGGACAACCCGGTGCGCTCGCGGGCCAGCCTCGGCAGCCTCTACACGCTCACCAACGTGGTGGGGCCGCTGCTGGTCAGCGCCGCGCTGCTGTGGATCGGCTACACCGGCCTGCTCTGGCTGAACGTGCTCACCTTCTTCGCGCCGATCGCCGTGTGGTTGATGGGCGTCCGTCCGCCGCGGCAGCGGCCCGCGGGCGGGGACGACGGGCTGCTGCGCGGCCTGGCGGACGGCCTGCGGGTGATGGGGACGACTCCCGTGCTCCGGCACGCCGTGCTGGTGTTCGTGCCGATGCTGCTGGTCGGCACCACCGGCACCATGACCCTGTCGCTGTTCCGGCTCCAGCACGACTGGCAGCTCTCGCCGCGGACGGTCGGCCTGGTCCTGGTGGCCGTGCGGATCGCCGGGGTCCTCGGCACCGTCCTGGTCTCCGAGCGGCGGACGTTCCCGTTTCGGGCGATCGTCCTGGCCGGCACCGTCGGCATGGGCGGGGCGCTGCTGCTGATGGCGTCCGGCTCGCTGCGGGTGTTCGTCCCCGCGATGGTCGTGATGTTCGGCTTCCAGGCCGCCCTCGGCGTGGCCAGCGACCTGATGGTGTTCGCGTTCGTGCCCGCCGACGCCCTGGGGCGGGTCGGCGGCATCGTCGACCTCGTCCTCGGCCTGCCGGTCCTCGCCGGGCCGCTGGCCGTCCCCGCCCTCGCCGACGCGCTCGGCGCGTCCGCCACCTTCCTCGCCTTCGGCTGCCTCCAGCTCGCCGGCCTGCTCTGGCTGTGGCGCACCTGGGGGCAGTGGGCGCCGACCGCACCGCTCGACTCGTCCCGAGAGGAGGCCGTCCCGGCATGAACGACGGCACCGACACCACTGGGTCCGACGGCCGCACGGCCGTCCGCGCCCGGGTCCCGGTCACCCTGCACCGGGCCGGGCAGCGCACCGCCGACCTGGTCACCTTCACCGCACTGCCGGACCGCGAGGAACACGTGGCGGTGGTCGTCCCCGGCCCCCGCCGCACCGTCCCGCTGGTGCGGCTGCACAGCGAGTGCCTGACCGGCGACGTGTTCGGCTCGGCGCGCTGCGACTGCGGCCCCCAGCTCGAGGAGGCCCTGCTGCGGATCGCCCGGGAGGGCGGGGCCGTGCTGTACCTGCGCCAGGAGGGACGCGGCATCGGCCTGTACAACAAGCTCGACGCGTACCTCCTGCAGGACCGCGGCAGCGACACGTTCGAGGCCAACCGGCTGCTGGGCCGGGGCGAGGACGAGCGCGACTACACGGCGGCGGCGCAGATGCTGCGCGCCCTCGGCCTGACCCGGATCCGCCTGCTGACCAACAACCCCGACAAGGCGGCGCAGTTGACCGACCTGGGCATCGAGGTCGTCGAGACCGTGCCGACCGGGGTCTACCTGACCGGCGAGAACGGCCGCTACCTCGAGGCCAAGGCCCGGCACGCCGGCCACACCCTGCTCGTCCCGGACGCGCTGCCCACCGCGTCCGCCTCCCGCACCGACGACCTGGAGGTGTCTGTCCTGTGATCCGCCACAACGGTCCCATCAGCGGAGTCGCGGCCCACGGCGGCAGGTTCGTGGCCACCGCGGGCTACGACAACCAGCTCGTCCTGTGGGACGCCGCCACCCGCCGGGCGCTCGCCCGGGCGGTCCACGACCACCTCGCCAACCAGGTGTCCTTCAGCCCGGACGGCCGCCACCTGGTCTCCTCCTCCAGCGACTACACCGCCCGTCTGTGGTCGGTGCCCGACCTGAAGCTGCTGGCGGTGCTCTCGGACCAGGAGGACGACGTGGAGATGTCGGCGTTCCACCCCCGCGAGCCGCTCATCGCCACCGCCTCCCGCGACCACCGGGTGCGGGTGTACGACTTCGCCGGCACGCTGCTGCACACCTTCGCGGGCCACACCGCCGACGTCATCTCCGTGGAGTGGGCGGCGGACGGCGACGAGCTGGTCTCCTCCAGCGACGACGGCACGGTCAAACGCTGGTCGCTGCGGGCCGGCGGGCTGGTCGGCGACACCGATCTGGGCGGCGTGGAGACCGACACCATCGCCGTCGCCCCCGACGGCACGGTGTACGCGGGCAACGACGAGGGCGAGATCGTGGTGCTCGCCGCGGACGGCACCACGGCCCACCGCGCCCACGAGGCCGGCGTCAAGCGGCTGGTGCTGGACTCCGCCCGGGGCCGGATGGTCAGCCTCAGCTACGACCGGACCCTGCGGGTGTGGGACGTGACGCGGGGGCTGCGGCCGGTGGCCGCCTCCACCTTCCCCGCCGAGGTGTGGCCGCGTTCGTGCGCCTTCCTGGACGGCGACACGCTGGCGTTCGCCACCTTCGGGTCGTCGTACGCCGTCCACCGCATCGCCGACGGCGCCTGGGACCTCGACCACGTGGAACCCACGCACGGGGTGAACGCCGTCGCGGTGCACGAGGGGCGGCGGCTGACCATCGGCGACGCCGGGATCCTGCGGGCGGACGGGGCGCCGGCCGCCGAGACGGGCAGCCTGTGCAACTTCCTCACCCCGGCCGGCGGGCGGGTCTTCAGCGGCGGCCAGACGGGCACCGTCTTCGACGCGCTGACGGGCGAGGCGCTGTACCAGCACCGCTCGCCCCTCAACTGCGGCGCCGCGTTCGAACGCGACGGGGTGCCGCACGTGGTGATCGGCGCCTACACCGGCGAGGGCCTGGTGTTCTCGGTCCGGCCCGACGGCGCCGTCGAGCACGAGGCGACGCTGCCGCTGCACTCCGGCGCGGTCAAGGGGGTGGCCGTCTCCGGCGGCCGCATCTTCGCGGTGTGCGCGGACGCGGCGGCCTCCTGGTTCTCCGTGGCGGACTTCTCCGAGGCGGGCCGCGTCGACGCCGCCCACGGCCGGATCGCCAACGGCTGCGCGGCGCTGCCCGGCGGGCGGTTCGCCAGCGTCAGCCGGGACCGGGTGCTGCGGCTGTGGGACGGCTTCACCGCGAGCGCCCACCCCACCCCGCACGACCACTCCGTGAAGTGCGTCGCCGCCTCGCCGGACGGCCGGTACGTGGCCACCGGGTCGTACAACGGCCTGGTCGCCGTGTTCGACACCGGGTCGGGCACCTGGCCGGTGGTGACCCGCCCGACCACGTCGGGCGTCTCCTCGCTGTGCCACGACCCGGGCCGGGACGTCTTCCTGGCCGGCTCCTACGACGGGCGGGTGTACGAGATCCCGGGAGGCGGGCGGTGAACCCGAACCTGGTCGGCGACCGGGAGGCGATGGGGCTGCCCGACTCGTTCGTGCAGCGCGCCCCGTCGGAACCCCTCGGGCGCCACCGGGACCTGCTCACCGCGTCCCCCGCCACGCTGGCCGCGGTGGCGGCCGCCCCGCACGAGGAGTTCTCCCGGCGGCACGCGGCCGGCACCGTGCTGGGCCTCCTGGGCGATCCGCGCATCCGCGTCCTCGACCCCGAGATGGTCGACGTGCCGGCGGCCCGGGTCACCGTGGGCCTGCCGCCGGAACGGGTGGCGGAGGTGACCGACCGGTGGCGGCACGTGGGCGTGGCGGAGGAGTGGATCGCGAAGGAGTGCCCGGCCCACGAGGTCTCCGTCGCGGCCTTCCGCATCGCCCGCTATCCGGTGACGAACAGCGAGTACCGGGTGTTCCTCGAGGAGACGCACTCGACGTGGCTGCCGCGGTCGTGGCCGTTCGGCGTCTACCCCCGCCAGCTGGCCAACCACCCGGTGTGGGGCATCCCGGCCGAGGCCGCCGACGCGTACGCGGCCTGGCTGTCGCGGCGCACCGGCCGGCGCTTCCGGCTGCCGTCGGAGGCCGAGTGGGAGTACGCGGCCTCCGGCGGCGACGGCCGTGAGTTCCCCTGGGGCGACACGTTCCGACCGGAGTGCGCCAACACCGTGGAGGCGGGCCCGCTCACCACCACCCCGGTCGGCGTCTACCCCGCCGGGCGCAGCCCGTTCGGCCTGGACGACGTCGCCGGGAACGTGGAGGAGTTCGTCGCCGACGACTACCGGCCCTACCCCGGCGGCGACCCCCGGCCGGACGATCTGCTGCTGACGCAGGGCGCGTACCGGGTGGCGCGGGGCGGCAGCTTCACCCGGTACGGCGATCTGACCCGGTGCAGCAGGCGGCACGGCTGGTACGACAAGCCCATCTACGCGATCGGGTTCCGGCTGGCCGAAACGCCGTGACGCGCACCGCCCGGGCCGGCGCCGGACGCGACCGGCCCGCCGGCCCCGCCCGGGCCGGTCCCGTCACGTCCCCCCGGCGCGCGCAAGCCCGCCGCGCACCCCGCGAACAGATGTGTCCGGGATCACATACCGCATACTTCAAGTAATCACTCGGACACCTAGGATGGACCCGATCTTCTCCGGTGGACGCGAGATCCGGGGGCTGGGGGAAAGGTCCATGGCGTTGGGGGAGTCGGGGCGTCCTGCCATCAAATTCCACATACTGGGCTCGCTCGAGGGCTGGCACGGGCAGCAGCGGCTCAAGCTGGGCAGTCCCATACAGGAGCGCGTGCTCGTCACGCTGCTGCTGGAGCCTGGCCGAATGGTGCCGGTGTCCCGCCTGGTCGCCGCGGCCTGGGACGACGAGCCGCCGCAGACCGCGGCGCACCAGGTCCGCAAGGCCGTGGCCGCGCTGCGCAACCGCATACCGGGCGGCGCCGAGCTGATCGTCACCGACGGCACCGGCTACCGGGTCGTCCTCGACGAGGACCAGCTCGACCTGCACCTGTTCAACCGGCACGCGCGGCTCGGCCGGGAGGCGATGGCCGCCGGGCGGGCGCCCGAGGCGGCCGAGGAGCTGCGCGCCGCGCTCGACCTGTGGCGCGGGCCGATCCTCGCCGGCGCGGGCGGGTCGGTGCTCTCCGCCGCCTCCGCCGCTTTGGAGGAGCGGCACATGGCGGTCGCCGAGCAGTACCACGAGCTGCGCCTCGACATGGGCGAGGCGGCCGAACTCGTCGGTCCGCTGCGGGAGCTGGTCACCTCCCATCCGCTGCGCGAGACCCTGCGCGGCCAGCTGATGCTCGCCCTGTACCGCTCGGGCCGGCAGGCGGAGGCCCTGGAGGAGTTCGGCCGGGTCCGCGATCTGCTCGTCGAGGAGCTCGGCATCGACCCCGGCGCCGAACTCACCAGGCTGTACGAGGCCATCCTGCGCGACAGCCCGGAAGTGGCGCCGCGGGCGCCGCAGTCCGTGTCCGGCCGCGGGGTGCCGGCGCCCGCCGCCCAGGACGACCTGCCGCCGAAGCTGGAGCAGCCGCCCCGGACCCTGCCGTACGACCTGCCCGACTTCACCGGGCGGGAGGCGGAGCTGGGCCGGATCGTCGCCGCCGGCCGGGCCCCGGGACGGGGCGCGGCCCGGCTCCTCGGCATCGACGGCATGGGCGGCAGCGGCAAGACCGCGCTCGCCGTGCACGCCGCCCACCGGCTGGCCGAGGACTACCCGGACGGGCAGCTCTTCGTCGACCTGCGCGGCTTCAGCCCCGGGGAGAAGCCGCAGGAGGCCGGTACGGTCATCGACTCGCTGCTGCGCAGCCTCGGGGTGCCGGACGACCGGATGCCCGACGGCCTGGAGCGCCGGATCACCCTGTGGCTCAACGTCTGCGCGCAGCGCCGGCTGCTGCTGGTCCTGGACAACGCAGTGGACGCCGCGCAGATCCGGCCGCTGCTGCCCGCCTCCGAGAGCTGCCTGGTGCTCATCACCAGCCGGATCCGCATGCTCGACCTCGACGGCGTCGAGTGGATCTCCCTGGAACTGCTCTCCGGCGACGACAGCGCCGCCCTGCTGACCCGCACGCTCGGGGAGGAGCGCACCGCCGGCGAACCGAGGGCCGCGGCCGCTCTGGTGCAGCTCTGCGGGGGCCTGCCCCTGGCCCTGCGGATCACCGCCGCGCGCCTGCGCAACCGGCCCCGCTGGACCATCCAGTACCTCGTCGACCGGCTGGCCGACGAGACCCGCCGGCTGCACGAGCTCAGCGCGGGCGAGCGCAGTGTGGAGGCCACGCTGCGGCTGTCGTACCAGGCGATGGAGGAGGACCGGCGGGCCGCCTTCCGGCTGCTGGCGGTGCATCCCGGCGGCACCCTCGACGTGCACTCCGCGGCGGCGCTGCTCGGCGGCGACGTGCACGAGGCCGAGGACGCCATGGAGCATCTCCTCGACATCCACCTGCTGGAGCAGCCGGAGATGGGCCTGTACAGCTTCCACGACCTGGTGCGCACCTACGCGATGGCGCTGCGCCGCGACCAGGACGACGGCCAGGACGCGGTGCGGCGCCTGGCGTCGTACTACGTGACGGCCAGCGAGGCCGCGTGCGACGTGCTCTTCCCGGGACGGTCCCGGTACGACTCCGGCGCGCCCCAGCAGCCGTGGGAGCTGCCCGGGATGGACGGCGCCGAGGAGGCGCTGCGCTGGTTCGGCCGGGAGCACGAGGCGCTGCGCGCCGTCGTGGAACGGGCGGGCGCCCACGGGCTGCACCGCGACGCGGTCGTCCTCGCCCGGAACTTCATGTTCTACCTCAACCTGCGCGGGCACCACGAGGAGTTCGGCGCGATCAGCCGGATCGCGGTGGCCTCGGCGCGGGTGCTCGGCGACCCCCTGCTGCTGCGGGTGAGCCTCGGCAACCTCGGGATCGCCCACTGGTGGCTGGGCGCCTTCCAGGACGGCATCGAGGTGACGGAGGAGGCGCTGCACCTGGTGACGGCCGACGACCACCGGCCCACGACGGCCTTCTGCCTCGACGTGCTGGGCCTGCTGCACAGCGCCCTCGGCAACTTCGAGCGGGCCTGCGCCCATCTGGAGCAGGGCATCGCCCTGCACCGGGAGATCGGCGTGCCGCGCATGGAGGCGGAGGCGCTGGTCAACCTCAGCTCGGTGCTCACCTGGTCCGGGCGGTACGCGGACGCCGCCCGGCACGCGGCCCGGGCGACCGAGCTGAACCGCAGGCTGGGCGAGCGCGGCAACGAGATCACCTCGCTCACCTGGCTGGCGCTGGCCCACCTCGGCCTCGACGAGGAGGAGCGGGCGCGGGTCTGCCTGTCGCAGGCCCTGGAGCTGTGCGACGAGGCCCTGCAGCCCGGGAACGTGGCGTTCGTGCACGCGCACTGGGCCCAGCTGTGCCAGCGGCTGGGCCAGGATCAGACCGCCGCCGAGTACGCGGACCACGCTTTGGAGCTGGTCGCGGCCCGCGGCACTCCCCTGCGGCAGGCGGCGGTCGCCAATGTGGTGGGACTGGTCCGGCTGCGCCGCGGCGAGGCGGACCGGGCGATGGAGCTCCACCGGCACGCCCACCGCCTGGCCTCGGCCGTGGGCTACCGCATCGAGACGGCCCGCGCCCTGCACGGGATGGCCCGGGCGGCCGAGGCGCTGGGCGACGAGCCGCAGGCCCGGGCGCACCGCCGGGCGGCCGAGGAGCTCTACGACGCGATGGGCGTCGCCGAGGAGGGCCGCCGGCTGTGACGGCCCCTCGTCCCGGCCCGCACCGGACCCGGACGGCGCGGACGGTCAGGCGGGTCGGGCCGGTCAGGCGACCGCGCTGCCCGGTCCGCGGCCGTCGCCCGGGACCGCGACGCCGATCACTCCGGGGCCGCGGCCGTCCGCCAGGACGGTGGTGGCGGCGGACCCGGGGCCGCGGCCGTCGGCCTGTGCGGTGGCCGTCGCGACGGTCAGCAGCGCCAGTCCGGTCACCGTCACCACGGCCGACCTCGTCCGCAGCGTGATCCTGCGCATTTCTCTACCCCCTGTTGTCTTCGGTGAGGTCCCGTCCCCGGGACGTCACCGATACTGCGGGGGGCCGTTACCCGCGCCTTCCCGAGTCGTTCCCCGCACTCGGAAGCCGTCCGGTATCACCCTGGTGCCGGGTACCCGCTCCGGGTGTCACCGCAGGTAGAGGCCCTCCACCTCGGCGGCGAAGTCCCGCAGCACCTGCTCCCGGCGCAGTTTCATCGACGGGGTGAGGTGGCCGGCCGCCTCGGTGAGGTCCACCGGCAGGACCGCGAAGCGGCGGATGGACTCGGGGCGGGAGACGAGCCTGTTCGCCTCGTCCACCGCTCGCTGCAGGACCGCGGTCAACTCCGGGTCGTCGGCGAGGAGTTCCGGCGGCACCGGATGCCTGCCGAGCATCCGGCGCCAGTGGGTGATGCCGTCGGGGTCGAGGGTGATGAGCGCGGCGACGTACGGGCGGCCGTCGCCGACCAGCATCACCTGGGAGATCAGCGGGTGCTGGCGCAGCCAGTTCTCCAGCGGGGCCGGGGCCACCGATGTGCCGCCCGCGGTGATCAGCAGTTCCTTCTTGCGGCCGGTGATGGTGAGGTAGCCCTCGTCGTCCAGTTCGCCGAGGTCGCCCGTGGCCAGCCAGCCGTCGCGGGTCGCGGGGACGACTCCGCCCGCCTGCGGGTCCCAGTAGCCGCGCAGCACGTGGTCCCCGGCGAGGAGGATCTCGCCGTCCGCCGCGATCCGCACCCGTGTGCCGGGCAGCGGCCAGCCGACCGTGCCCAGGCGGGGTCTGAGCGGCGGGGTGGCCGTCGCGGCGCCGGTGGTCTCCGTGAGGCCGTAGCCCTCGAAGATCTCGATGCCCGCGCCCGCGTAGAACGCGGCGAGGCTCCGGCCGAGCGGGGAGCCGCCGCACAGGGCGTACCGGACGCGGCCTCCCATGGCGGCGCGGATACGCCGGTAGACGAGGGGGTCGTAGCAGGCGCGGGCCGTTCGCAGGGCGCGGGTCGGGCCGTTGCCGGCGCCGGTCTGGCGGGCCTCCAGCGCCTCGCCGTAGCGCCGGGCCACGGCCGCCGCCCGGTCGAAGAGAGTCGTCCGGCCGCCGGCCTCCGCCTCGGCGCGTGCGGAGTTGTACACCTTCTCCAGCATGTAGGGGATGGTCAGCAGGCAGGTCGGCCGGAACGCGGCCAGGTCCGGGAGGAGGTCGCGCGGGGCCAGGCTGGGGGCGTGGCCGAGCCGGACGCGGGCGCGCACGCAGGCGACGGCGACCATCCGGCCGAAGACGTGCGACACGGGGAGGAAGAGCAGGACCGACGGTTCCTCGCCCTCGGCCTTGAAGACCGGGTGGAGGAGTGCGATCGCGTTGTCGACCTCGGCGAAGAAGTTGCCGTGCGAGAGGGCGCAGCCCTTGGGGCGGCCGGTGGTGCCCGAGGTGTAGATCAGCGTGGCGAGCGTGTCGGGGCCGAGCATGCCCCGGCGCACGCCGACCTCCCCGTCCGGCACCTCGCCGCCCGTCTCGGCGAGCCGGGTCACGTCGTCCTTGTCCATCACCCACACATGGCGCAGGTCGGGCAGGTGCGCGCGTTCGGGGCCGAGGGCGGCGGCCTGCGCGGCGGTCTCCGTGACCAGGGCGACCGCGCCGGAGTCGTGCAGGATCCAGCGGGCCCGGAAGACGGAGGAGGTGGGGTAGACGGGGACCGTGACCAGGCCGGCCGCCCAGGCGGCGAAGTCGAGCAGGGTCCACTCGTAGGTCGTGCGGGCCATGACGGCGATCCGGTCGCCCGGCATCAGGCCCTCGGCGATCAGCCCCTTGGCCACGGACTGCACCTCGGCGGCGAAGCGGGCGGACGTCACGTCCGTCCAGCGGCCGTCGGGGCCCTTGCGGCTGAGCACGGCCGCGTCGGGGGCCGCCTGCGCGTTCTCGTACGGCAGGTCGGCGAGGGAGCCGTGGGTGACCGGGGCCGCGAAGGGCTGGACGGACGCCTCCCGTACGGCGCCGTCCAGCCGCCGCAGCTCGGGCGTCACCAGGACCGGGCGGCCGTCGTGGTCGGTGGCGTCGACGGGGGCGCCGGAGGAGACGGGGGTGTGCGGGTACGGCGTGGACACGGGCGGCTCCTGAGGCGTGCGTGCACCTGCGGCGGGCCCTCACGGAAAAGAGGGGTCACCGCTGGTCGGCAGGTGATCGTACGGGTCCGCTGTGAGGGCGTTGTGCGGGTTCGTCGATGGTCCGGAGCCGGGGATGTGCAGCGTCGGGGGTTATGTGAGGGGCGCTCACCTTCGTTCTGGGCGCCGGAGGCCGGGGGTGTTCAGGAACGGCGGGCCGGATCCCCGCCGGCGCGGCGCCCGACTGTCCGCGGCGCTACCGCGGTTCGGCCGGCGCGGACCACGCCTGGCCCCGCATCAGATTGCCCAGACCGGCCCACGCGACGTTCATCAGGGTCGCCGCGGCCTGCCGGGCGGTGACGCCGGGTGTGGCGTTCGCCCAGGCGGCGAGCGACTCGGCGGCCCCGACCAGCGCCTCGGCGAGCCCGGCCGCCTCGTGCCCGGCCGGGCCGGCGTCCTGGGGGGCCTTCCCCGCCCCCACGCAGCCGGGCGACCGGGACTGCGCCTCCCGGGCCGCGACCGCGACCAGGCGGGTCACGAACGCGACGATCTCCGCGCGCATCGCGGCGGCCTCGGCGGCGAAGGGCTCCCCGTGCGTGCGGGCCTGCAGATGCAGCACCGACCAGCCGTCGGGGTGCTCGGCGGTGTGCGCGAAGAACGCCCGCAGCCCCTCCCAGAGCTGCCGGTCAGCGGGCAGCCCCGGCCGGACCCCCGCGCGGACGGCCTCGGTCAGGGCCCTCGCCTCACGGCGGATGCAGGCGGTGAACAGCTCTTCCTTCGAGTTCAGGTACAGGTAGACCAACGGCTTGGACACGCCCGCGAGTTCGGCGATCTCGTCCATCGAGGCGGCCGTGTAACCGCGCCGGCCGAAGACGCGTACGGCAGCGTCGAGCATCTGCTGCTCGCGCACCGCCCTCGGCATCCGTTTGGTCTTGACGGCACCCATGAGGGCCAGCCTAGGCCCTGCTGAAACCCCTAGCGGGGCGCGGCGGCCCCGCCCTGCGCGCGCGACGCGTCGTCGTCCACGTCCTCCTGGCGGCGGTCGGCGTCCAGGCCGGCCTTCAGGCGCTCGACCCTGGCCGCGATCTGCACCGAGGCCCGGTCCCGCTCCTTGCGCAGCACCACCCAGCTGACGGGCGCCGACAGGACGAGGGCGAGCAGCAGCACCCACAGGCCGTTGGAGTCGCCGAAGCCGCGCGGGAAGACGCCCGAGTAGACGGCGCCCCAGACGACCACGAGGCAGCCCGCGAAGATCCCGAGGCGCATCAGCGTGTAGCGGAGCATCTCAATCCACCCGTCCGATTCCATAAGGGGTCATCGTCCAGTGAAGCACGCCCCACGGGTGGGCATGCAGGGGGGTCAGCCGAGCGGCAGCAGCATGACGACGTCGTCGCGGTCGTCGCCGGGCGCGACCCGGATGGCGCCGGGGACGCGGCCGACCTCCTTGTACCCGCAGGAGGCGTAGAACCGCTCCAGGCCGAGCCCGCCCCGGCAGGTCAGCCGGACCGCCTCCACCCCGTCCATGCCGCGGGCCGCGTCCGCGGCGGCGGCCAGCAGGTCACGACCGTACCCCTTGCCCTGGTGCCGGGGGTGCACCATCACCGTGCAGAGCCACACCCAGTGCGTCATCAGCCGGTGCGTGTTGCGGGTGAGGAAGGCGGCCGCGGCCACCGCGCCGTCCTCGTCGCGGCCGACCAGCAGCCGGGTGCGGCCCTCGGCCATCTGCACGAAGTGCCGCACCAGCTCCGGCCGGATCTCCTCGCGCGTCACCGGGGGGGACGAAGCCGACGGCGCCGCCCGCGTCCGTGACGTCCGCCCACAGGTCGAGGATGCCGTCGCGGAGGGCCGGGGTGACCGCGGGGTCCATCGTGAAGCCAAGGGGCATGCCGGCATGCTATGCCTCACCCGAGGGCGCGGGCGGCCACCCGCAGATCGGCCACCAGCCCCTGGAAGGCCCCCTCCCGGTCGTCCGCCCGCAGCACGGCCGACGGATGCACGGTCGGCACCAGCCGCTCCGCCCGGCCGTGGATCTCCTCCTCCACCACGGTCCCGCGCACCTGGCTCACCCGGAACGACGACCCGAGCAGCGCCTTGCCGGCCGTCGCCCCCAGCGGCACGATCAGCTCGGGCTCCACCAGCGCCAGCTCCGCCGCCAGCCAGGGGGCGCAGGCGGACATCTCGCGCAGGCTCGGCGAGGCGTGGATGCGGCGCTTGCGGGGCTCGGCCCGGGTGAACTTGAAGTGCTTGACCGCGTTGGTGACGTAGGCGTCCGCCGGGTCGATCCCGGCCTCCTCCAGGGCCCGGTCCAGCAGCTTGCCGGCGGGGCCGACGAACGGCCTGCCCCGGCGGTCCTCCTGGTCGCCGGGCTGCTCCCCCACGAGCATGACCCGGGCGGCGGTGTCCCCGGCGCCGAACACCGTCCGGGTGGCGGCGCGGTGCAGGGGGCAGCCGCGGCAGCCTGCGGCGGCTTCGCGGAGGGCGGCCAGATCGGCGCCCTCGGGGACGAAGGGTGCGGCCGTGTACCGGTCCTCGGGAGCCTGCGCGGTGGGCATACCGGCCGGGTACCCGCCGTCGGCCACGGCCAACGCCCCCCTGCCGGGCACGGGCGCGTGTCCGAGGCCGTCCGGCGGGTGCGGGTCCGTCGTGGTCGCTCGCGCAGTTCCCCGCGCCCCCTCCGGGGCAGGGCCACACGGCCGTGCAGCGGGTGCGGGTCCGTCGTGGTCGCTCGCGCAGTTCCCCGCGCCCCTTCCAGGGGCGGCCCGCACGACCGGCCGACACGTGCGGGTTCGTCGTGGTCGCTCGCGCAGTTCCCCGCGCCCCTCCAGGGGCAGGCCCGCACCACCGGCCGACACGTGCGGGTCCGTCGTGGTCGCTCGCGCGATTCCCCGCGCCGCCCTCCGGGGCAGGGCCACACGGCCGGCCGGCGGGTGCGGGTTCGTCGTGGTCGCTCACGCGGTTCCCCGCGCCCCTCCAGGGGCAGGCCCGCACGACCGGCCGACACGTGCGGGTCCGTCGTGGTCGCTCGCGCGGTTCCCCGCGCGCCTTGGGGCGGGGGCGCCGCGTTGTGGTGGGGTCAGACTCGCATCGGCTGGGGGGAGTCGCGGCGTGCCGGGTCGGGGCCGTCGTACTCGCGGATGATCTCGTAGCGGGTGTTGCGCTCCACCGGGCGGAAGCCCGCGTCCCGGATCAGTTCCAGCAGGTCCTCGCGGGTCAGCTTGTTCGGCGTGCCGAAGTTGTCCGCGTCGTGCGTGATCTTGTACTCGACGACCGAGCCGTCCATGTCGTCGGCGCCGTGCTGGAGGGCCAGCTGGGCGGTCTGCACGCCGTGCATGACCCAGAAGACCTTGACGTGCGGGACGTTGTCGAAGAGGAGACGGGAGACGGCGAAAGTCTTCAGGGCCTCCGCGCCGGTCGCCATCCGGGTGCGGGCCTGGAGGGTGTTGCGCACCTTGCCGTCCCGCACGTCCACGAAGTCGTGCTGGTAGCGCAGCGGGATGAAGACCTGGAAGCCGCCGGTCTCGTCCTGCAGCTCACGCAGCCGCAGCACGTGGTCGACCCGGTGGCGGGGCTCCTCGATGTGGCCGTAGAGCATGGTGCACGGGGTCTTCAGGCCCTTCTCGTGCGCCAGGCGGTGGATGCGGGACCAGTCCTCCCAGTGGGTGCGGTGGTCCACGATGTGCTGCCGGACCTCCCAGTCGAAGATCTCGGCGCCGCCGCCGGTGAGGGACTCCAGGCCCGCGTCGATCAGTTCGTCGAGGATCTCCGACGCCGACAGCCCGGAGATGGTCTCGAAGTGGTGGATCTCGGTGGCGGTGAACGCCTTCAGGGAGACGTTCGGCAGGGCCTTCTTCAGCTCGCGCAGGGAGCGCGGGTAGTACCGCCAGGGCAGGTTGGGGTGCAGGCCGTTGACGATGTGCAGCTCGGTGAGGTTCTCCGACTCCATCGCCTTGGCGAGCCGGACGGCCTCCTCGATGCGCATCGTGTACGCGTCCTTCTCGCCCGGCTTGCGCTGGAACGAGCAGTAGGCGCAGGAGGCCGTGCACACGTTCGTCATGTTCAGGTGCCGGTTGACGTTGAAGTGGACGACGTCGCCGTTCTTCCGGGTCCGCACCTCGTGGGCGAGCCCGCCCAGCCAGGCCAGGTCGTCCGACTCGTACAGCGCGATGCCGTCCTCGCGGGTCAGCCGCTCGCCGGAGCGGACCTTCTCCTCCAGCTCGCGCTTGAGCCCGACGTCCATGTCAACACCTTTCCACGACAGCTCGACCCACCGTATCCCTACACCTCTTCGGGCAGTTCCCCGACCCGGTTCTCCCACTTGGTCGACAGGACGATGGTGGTGCGGGTCCGCGAGACGCCCTTGGTGCCGCTGAGCCGGCGGATGATCTTCTCCAGCCCGTCCACGTCCGTCGCCCGGACCTTGAGCATGAAGGAGTCGTCGCCGGCGATGAACCAGCAGTCCTCGATCTCCGGCAGGTCCCGCAGCCGCTGGGCGACGTCCTCGTGGTCGGCGGCGTCGGAGAGCGAGATGCCGATCAGCGCGGTGACGCCGAGGCCGAGGGAGGCCGCGTCCACCGTGGCCCGGTAGCCGGTGATGACACCGGCCGCCTCCAGCCGGTTGATGCGGTCGGTGACGCTGGGGCCCGACAGGCCGACCAGGCGCCCCAGCTCCGCGTAGGAGGCCCGCCCGTTCTCCCTCAGGGCCTGGATGAGCTGCCTGTCCACCGCGTCCATGCGATCGAAGCCTTCCGGTGAAAGTTCCTGCAGTGATGTGAGGTAGGTACTGCTACTCGTCCGCCGTGCCGCCGCCCAGTTCGCCCCGCCAGCGCCGGTACAGGCCGTGCTCGACGCCGGCCGCGTCCAGCACCCGGCCCGCGACGAAGTCGACCAGGTCCTGGATGTGCGTGGCGCCCGCGTAGAAGGCGGGCGAGGCCGGGACGACCGTGGCGCCGGCGTCGTCCAGGGCGACCAGGTGCCGCAGCGTCTGCCCGTTCAGGGGGGTCTCCCGCACGGCCACGACGAGCGTCCGGCGCTCCTTCAGCGTGACGCTCGCCGCACGCTGCAGCAGGTCCTTGGACAGGCCGAGGGCCACACCGGCCACACAGGCGGTGGAGGCGGGGACGACGAGCATGCCCTTCGCCGGGTACGAGCCCGAGGAGGGGCCGGCGGCGAGATCGCCCGCCGTCCAGTACCGCACCCCGCTGACGTCCACGTCGAACGTCCCGGGCTTGCCGTCGGCGCCGCGGGCCAGCCATGCGCGCAGGTCGTGCTGCCAGTGGGCGTCCCGGAACGAGATGCCCGTCTCGTCCCGCAGCGTCAGCCGGGAGGCCCGGCTGACCACCAGGTCCACCGCTTCCCCCGCGGTGAGCAGGGCACGCAGCACGGCAGCCGCGTACGGCGTCCCGGAAGCTCCGGACACCCCCACGATCCAAGGCACACGCCGCGTTTCTCCTGCGTTCACACCTTGAGCGTACCGGCGGGTCACACCGTGTTCAGGCCGGGTGGGTCGGGTTCGAGCCGTGGGCGCGCCGTGTCAGACGGTCAGGCCCCGGGTCAGCAGGTCCAGCAGCGCGCACACGAACAGGGCGATGCCGATGAAGCCGTTGACGCTGAAGAACGCCCGGTTCACACGGGACAGGTCGTGCGGGCGGACGATGCGGTGCTCGTAGACGAAGGCGCCCGCGACGACCAGCAGTCCCAGCCAGAAGAACGCGCCCGCGCCGGTCGCCAGGGCGTACCAGACGAACAGGGCCGTCGTGACGGTGTGGCAGGCGCGCGCGCCCCGGATCGCGGCCGGGACGCCGAAGCGCGCCGGCACCGACCTGACGCCGGCCTCGCGGTCGGCCTCGACGTCCTGGCAGGCGTAGATCAGGTCGAATCCGCCGATCCAGACGCCGACCGCGAGGCCGAGGATCACCGCGTCCCAGGACCAGGCCCCGGTGACGGCGAGCCAGCCGCCGATGGGGCCCATGGCCTGGGCGAGGCCGAGTATCGCCTGCGGGAAGTCGGTGAACCGCTTCCCGTACGGGTAGACCACCATCGGGACCACCGCGACCGGCGCCAGCGCCAGGCAGAGCGGGTTGAGCAGGGCAGCCGCCCCGAGGAAGACCGCCAGCGCGATCAGGGCGCCCGTCCAGGCGTGCCGCACCGACATCGCGCCGGTCACCAGTTCCCGGTGGGCGGTGCGCGGATTGCGGGCGTCGATCTCGCGGTCGATGATCCGGTTGACGGCCATCGCGAACGTCCGAAGACCGACCATGCAGACGGTGACGAGCAGCAGCCGGACCCAGTGGACGTTGCGGTCCCACTCGAACATCGCCGTGAGCGAGGCGATGTAGGCGAAGGGGAGCGCGAAGACCGAGTGCTCGATCATCACCAGGCGCAGGAACGCCCTGGTGCGCCCCGGCCGGGGAAGTGCCGCGGAAGCGCCGCTCACAGTCCGTACTCCTTCCAGCGGCGGTCCACCAGGGCCGCCGTGTCCGGGTCCGGCAGCACCATGTCCGGCCATCCGCCGTCGCGGGTGTAGCCCTCCTCGGGCCACTTCCTCGTCGCGTCGATGCCCGCCTTGCCGCCCCAGAACTGCTGGTAGGAGGCGTGGTCGAGGTGGTCGACGGGGCCTTCCACGACCGTGAGGTCGCGGGCGTAGTCGGTGTTGCCGAGGGCCCGCCAGGCGACCTCGTGCAGGTCGTGGACGTCGCAGTCTGCGTCCACGACCACGATCAGCTTGGTCAGGGACATCATGTGCGCCCCCCAGATGGCGTGCATCACCTTCTGCGCGTGCTTGGGGTACTTCTTGTCGATCGAGACGATGGCGCAGTTGTGGAAGCCGCCGGCCTCGGGCAGGTGGTAGTCCACGATGTCCGGGACGATGATCTTGAGCAGGGGCAGGAAGAAGCGTTCCGTGGCGCGGCCGAGCGGGCCGTCCTCCGTCGGGGGCCGGCCGACCACGATCGACTGGAGCAGGGGGCGCCTGCGCATGGTCACGCAGTCGATCCGCAGCGCCGGGAAGGGCTCCTGCGGGGTGTAGAAGCCGGTGTGGTCGCCGAAGGGGCCCTCGGGCAGCATCTCGCCGGGCTCCAGCCAGCCCTCCAGGACGACCTCGGCCTGCGCGGGCACCTGGAGCGGGACCGTCCTGCAGTCGACCATCTCGACGCGCTTGCCCGCGAGGAACCCGGCGAAGAGGTATTCGTCGATGTCGCCGGGGAGCGGGGCGGTGGAGGCGTAGGTGACGGCGGGCGGGCAGCCGAAGGCGATGGCGACGGGCAGCCGCTCGCCCCGGCGCGCGGCCACCTGGTAGTGGTTCCGGCTGTCCTTGTGGATCTGCCAGTGCATGCCGATGGTGCGCTTGTCGTGGCGCTGCAGCCGGTACAGGCCGAGGTTGCGCACGCCGGACTCGGGGTCCTTGGTGTGGGTCAGCCCCAGGTTGAAGAAGGACCCGCCGTCCTTGGGCCAGGTGAACAGGGCCGGGAGCCGGTCGAGGTCCACCTCGTCGCCGTGCAGGACGACCTCCTGCACGGGGGCCTCCTTCACCTTCTTCGGCGGGACGTGGGCCATCGCGCCGAGCTTGCCGAAGGCCTCGCGCACCCCGACGAAGCCGTGCGGCAGCTCGGGCCGCAGCAGGCCGCCGATCCTGTCGGAGATCTCGGCGTACGACTTCAGCCCCAGCGCCTTCAGCAGGCGGCGGTCGGTGCCGTACACGTTCATGGCGAGGGGCATGTCCGAGCCGCGTACGTTCTCGAAGAGCAGCGCCGGGCCGCCGGACTTCTGCACCCGGTCGACGATCTCTCCGACTTCCAGGTAGGGGTCGACCTCGGCCTTGATGCGCTTGAGGTCGCCCTCGCGCTCCAGCGCCCGCAGCAGGGAGCGAAGATCGTCGTAAGCCATGTGTCCCAGTATCGGCCACCCGCTACGCTGGCCCGGTCACCAGGGTCGTCTCACGGCATGGGGGGTACGCGCGGCCATGCTCAGGTATCTGCCGTTCCTGCTGGTGCTCGCGTTGTGGATCTACGCCTTCGTGGACTGCCTGAACACGCCCGAGGAAGAGGTGCGCCACCTGCCCAAGGCGGTGTGGGTGCTCATCGTCCTGCTGTTCGGGGAGGTGCTGGTCGGGCCGGTCGCCTGGCTGGTCACCGGCAAGGTCCGGCAGACCCCCGCGGGCGGTTCCGCGCGCTCGGGGCGGCGCGGCGGCGCCGGGGGCTGGGTCGCCCCCGACGACAACCCGGAGTTCCTGCGGTCCCTGGACGGGGACGACCCCCCACCCGGCAAGTGAGCCCCCGTCAACTCCCTCTCCGCGGTTGGCTTTAACCACTTGCCAGGTCCTGACCGGGGTGGGGTTAATGGTCGTCAGCGAGAACGAGGGATCGCCTGACCTCTGGGGGACGGATGAAGACCGGTGAGCCGCCCGAGCGACCGGCCCACGCACCGCCGGCCGAGCCGCCGGCCGCCCCGGCCCGCCCGCCCGCCGCTCCGGCCGGGCCGCCGGGTGCGGGGCCCACCGGGCCGCCCATGCCGGACGTGCCGCCGCCGGCCCGGACCGCGCCGCCGGCCACCGTCGAGCTGCGGGTCAGCAAACGCCTGCTGTGGATCGGCTCCGCCGTCTACCCGCTGCACAACATCGCCCGCGTCCACACCTTCCTGCTGCGGCCGCGGCGCAAGGAGGCGGTGCTGCGGTTCCTGCGGTACGCCGCCGGGACGCTGCTCGTCGCTTTCGTCGCCATGCTGCCGGGCCTGCCCTCCCTGGCCTTCGAGGGCCCGGAGTCGGGCGCGGCCGGTTACGTGGCCTGGGTCTGGATCCTCGCCGCCGGCGTGGTCGTCTGGTTCTTCATCGAGATGATGTCCGTGCTGACGGCCACCCCGCACCACGTCCTCGCCGTGGAGACGTCCGCCGCCTCCACCGGCGTGGTGACCAGCCAGGACCCGCGGTACCTGGAGCGGCTCGTCGGCCAGATCTCGTACGCCATCGAGCATCCCGACACGGAGTTCCGGGTGACGGTGGAGCGCCTCACCGTCTCGCCGAACCACTACTACTTCGGCGACAACGTCAACATGTACGGCGGCAACGGAAACGTGGGGATCTCGGGATGAGCGGCGACCACTACTACTACGGCGACAACGTGAACATGTACGGCGGCCGGCAGAACCAGGGCATCGTCAGGAATGCGACGGGCGCCGGCGCGGGCGAGCCGAACCCGGCGCTGGTCGCCGCCCTCGCCGAACTGCACCGGCTGATCGGCGAGCTGCGCGCCCAGGTGCCGGCCCCCAGCGCCCGGCTGCTGGACGAGTCCCTGCCCGCCCTCACCGCGGACGCGGCCGTGCCCGCGCAGGAGCGGCACCGGGCGCTGATGGCGATCGCCGGCATCGCCGCCACGGTCGGCGCGGTCGGCCAGCCGGTGGCCCAGGCGGTGCAGGCGATCACCGGCCTGCTGGGCGGCTAGTACGCCGCGCCGGTCCGGCCGGATCGCGCCGGTCGCCCGCGGGAGCCTCCCGGCGGTTTCGTGACGCGCGGGGCGGCGCCGCCCCTGGCCGGAACAACTTCCCCTTCCTACACTTGAGTTGGGGGGGGATGCGGTGCACAGACGGTCGTGCGGTCACAGGGCGCCGTCCGGCGCGGGTCCGGCCGGCCTCGCGCCGGGCCTCCTCGCATCGCGCGACGCCTGCCGGGGGCGCGCGCCGGCTGCGCTGATCGGCTGCGCCGCGCACCGGCCCGCCGCCTTTCGGCCGGTGTGCGCCGGACAGCCCGCGGTTCCGGTGCCGGGCGGCCGGCGGATCACTTCCCGGGTACGGCCGGGGCCGTACCCGGTCCCGGTGGCCGCGCGCGGCCCCGACGGCACCGGCTCCGCACGGACCCACCGGGAAGCCGGACGCCTCCCGCCGCGGATCGACGGCGACCCACCCCCCGGCGGGACCACCCGGCCGGCGAGGGCGGCTGCCGCGGCGGCCCGGAGGGCACCGGCGCCGGGCCGCTCGTGCCGGACGCCCTCCGGAAGACGCCCGCACAGCGCACCACCGGAGCCACGCGCCTGCGCCGCGGCCCACGGCGCCACCGGCCGCGGCGGCCGGCAGCCCGCGGTGGCGCCCGGCCGGACGCGCGCCGGGCCGCGGGCGCGGACACGGCGGCCGCCGCACGAGGTGGGGGCCGCCGTGTCCGCCCGGGACCGGTCCGCGGCGGCGACGGGCGGGCGCACGGTGAGCGGTGACGACAGCGCGGACGACGGTCCGGACCACGGCAGCGGGGAGGCGTGATGACACGCAGAGGTGTGGGCACGTGGCTGCGCGAGGGCGTGTGGGAGATCCCGCTGCGCCGCTACACGGCCCTGCTGGCGGCGGCGGCCCTGGTGGCCGGACTGGTGTCCGCGGCCCGCGTCCTGCTGCACGAGGACCGGTCCTGCGCGCCGGGGGTGACCCGGCCCGAGGGCAGCGACGAGTGCGTGGGCGTGGCGACGGGGACGTACGACTTCGGGCAGTCCCGGCTGCGGGACGTGGTCCGGGCGATCGGCCGGGAGAACGCCCGCCTGAAGCCCGGCGGTCAGGTGACGGTGGCGCTGATGCTGCCGTACACCTCGACCTCCCCGACGAACCTGAACGACATCCGGCACCAGCTCCAGGGCGCCTATCTGGCCCAGTACCGGGCCAACCACGAGGCCAACGGGGAGCGCCCGCAGATCCGGCTGGTGCTCGCCGCACCGGGCGCGACCGGCGAGCACTGGCGGCGGACGGTCGACCAGCTGACCGCGATGACGACGAGCGGGGACCGGCTGCGGGCGGTCGCGGGCATCGGGCAGAGCACCGACGCCAACAAGCAGGCCGTCCGGGAGCTGACCCGGCGCGGCATCCCGGTGATCGGCTCCACCATCACCGCCGACGACCTGGCCAACGGGCAGGGCGGCGCTGACCCCTACCCGGGGCTGGCCCGGGTGGCGCCGACCAACACGGACGAGGCCCGCGCGCTGGCCTCCTTCGCGAAGGTGAGCGCGGGCAGGGCGCTGCTGGTGTACGACCGGCCCGGCGACCCGTACACGCGGACGCTGCAGCGGTCGTTCGCGGCGCTGCTGAAGGGCTCGCCGTACGAGCCGCAGCCGTTCACCCCGCCCGCCGACCGGAGCGAGGAGGGCACCACCGCGAACACCTTCCGGCAGATCACCCACCTGGTGTGCGACACCGACCGGCAGACGGACACGATCCTGTTCGCGGGCCGGCACACCCAGTTGCGGCAGTTCATCAACGCCCTGGGCGGGCGCGGCTGCCAGAGCCGGCGGTTCACGGTGCTGACCGGCGACGAGGCCTCGTACCTGACCCACGAGAAGGACCTGGACCGCGACGCGCTGCGGCACAACCTGTCCGTCCGCTACACCTCCCTCGCCCACCCGGACGCCTGGACGAAGTCACCGGCGAGGACGGGCGGCTCGGCGGCCGACTTCGCGGCGCTGCGCCGGCTGCTGACGGCCGCGGCCCGCGGGCCGGTGGGCCCGATCGGGCCGGTCGCGCTGGACGACGGACAGCTGATCATCGGCTACGACACCCTGACCCTCGCGGTGCACGGCATCCGCGAGGCCGTGCCGGCCGGCCGGACCGTGCCGGCGCTCAGGGACGTCGGCCTGCAGTGGCCGCAGGTCAAGGGCTCGCTGCGGGTGAACGGGGCGAGCGGCTGGATCTGCCTGGACGTGCACGGCAACCCCTACGACAAGGCGGTGCCGATCGTGGAGCTGACCCCCGGCGGCGCCTCCCACTTCGTCCGCGTCGCCTGGCCGGAGGGGCATCCCCCGGCCGGGGAGTGCCTGCCGCCGTCGTAGGCCGTGCCCGGCCGGGGGCGACCCCAGGGTCAGGCCGGTTCCAGGGTGTCGATCAGCCGCTCGAACCGGGCGCGCCAGCGCTGCTCCGTCTCCTCCTCGCCCTGGAACTCGTGCAGGAAGCGGAGCGCGCTGCCGTGCTCGCCGTCCCGCTCCAGATGGAAGCGGATGCGGCCGCCGGGCTCGACCGTGTACTCGGCGACACGGTCCACGTCCCACGCGGTGATCTCCCCGCTGCCCGCGTCGCGCAGGGTGACGGCGCCGCCGAGCCGGGGTTCGAGCACGTCGGCGGGGGTGAACCAGGCGGCGAGCCCCTCGGGCGTGGCCACCGCGGGCCAGACGTCCTCCATCCGCCGCGGGAGCCGCACCACGAAGTGCAGGATGTGCGTGTTCCCGTGGGTCTGGCTGGTGCCCTGTGCGATGGAACCGCTCATGACACCAGCCTGCCCCCGGCGCCGGGGACGCGCACGCGGCCGGCCGGGCCGCCCAAGGGCGCGTGCGCGTCCTACACGCCCGCGTAGGAGTGCTTGCCGCTGACGAAGATGTTGACGCCGTAGTAGTTGAACAGCCAGCAGCCGAAGGCGAGCAGGGCCAGGTAGGCGGCCTTGCGGCCCTTCCAGCCGGCCGTGGCCCGCGCGTGCAGGTAGCAGGCGTAGGCGATCCAGGTGATGAAGGACCAGGTCTCCTTCGGGTCCCAGTTCCAGTACCGGCCCCAGGCGTCGCCCGCCCAGATCGCGCCCGCGATGATCGTGAACGTCCACAGCGGGAAGACGGCCGCGTTGACCCGGTAGGAGAACTTGTCCAGGGAGGCGGAGGCGGGCAGCCGCTCCAGCACCGAGGTCGCGAAGGAGCCCGGCCGGCCGCCCGACTGGAGCTTGGCCTCGTAGGAGTCCTTGAACAGGTACAGGATCGTGGAGACCGCGCCCACGTAGAAGACGGCGCCGCAGAAGATCGCGGTGGAGACGTGGATGTACAGCCAGTACGAGTGCAGGGCGGGCACGAGCTGGTCGCTGGCCGTGTACAGCACGGTGACCGCGAGACCCAGGTCGAGCAGGACCGTCGTGATGAGGAACAGGCCGAGCCAGCGCACGTTCTTCTTCAGGGCGAGCAGCGTCAGGTACACGCCGACGGCGACCGTGGAGAAGGTGATGTTGAACTCGTACATGTTGCCCCACGGCGCCCGTTCCACGGAGGCCGCGCGGGCGACGACGCCGCCCAGCTCCACGAGGAAGGCGAGCGCGGTGAGCGAGACGGCGATCCGGCCGTACAGGTCGCCCTGGACGTCCCCGCCGTGCGCGCCGGGCCCGTCCGGCACGTCCCGCGCGCCGGAGGCCGAGCGGACGACGACCTCGGGCCGCTCCAGCACGGCGGTGCCGCCGGCCTTCCGCACGGTGACGGCCGGGGCCTCGGAGCGGCGGGGGGCGGCGGTGAGCGCGGCGGCCGTGCGGGCGACCTTGCTGCGGCTGCCGAGGAGCCATTCGGCGATGTACGCGAAGAAGGCCAGGGTGTAGACGGCCATCGACGAGTAGATCAGCGTGTTGCTGATGCTCGCGAGATGTTCGTTGGTTGCGGCGGCGAGAGTCACTTCTCAGCCCCTTCGGCAGGTACGGCTGGAACTTCGGAGGAGTCGTGGTCGGGGCCGGGCGCCCCCGGCGCCCGGTCGTAGAGGATCCCGGCGAGGTCGGCCAGTTCCTCGGGCACCTTGGCGGACTCGCTGCGGCCGAGCCCGGCCATCTCGACGACCGTGACGCCGTCGTCGCCGCGCACCGCCCGCACCCAGACGCGGCGGCGCTGGATGAACAGGGACCCGGCCAGGCCGAGGATCGCGGCGACGGCGCCGCCGAGGGCCCAGCCGCCGCCCGGCTCCTGCACGATCTCGAAGCCGGCCCACTCCTTGACGTCCTTCTCGAAGGTGAGGGACCCGGCGCCGTTCGGCAGCGTGAGCGTGTCGCCCGGCTTGAGGAGCTTCTTCAGCAGCTTGCCGTCGGCGTCCTTGAACGCCGTCATGTGCTTCTTGTCGAGCTGGTACACGCTCTGCGGGAGGCCCGAGTTCACACCGAGATCGCCGTGGTAGGCGTTCACCGCGAGCACCGGGTTCACCAGCGCCGGGTACTGCGAGAGCATCGTGCCGCTGCGGGGGTCGAAGGTCGGCACGAAGAACGCCTGGAAGCCGAGCTGGTCCTTCCTGCCCCGCGCGTCCCGGTAGCCGTCCATCACCTTCACCACGCCGTTGGAGGTGACGTTGCCGTCGAGCGGCAGCAGCGGGACGGCGTCGCGGAAGACGACCTGGCCCCTGCCGTCGCGGACGGTGATGACGGGCGCGTAGCCGTGGCTGACCAGGTAGACCTTGGCGTCGTCGATCTTCAGCGGCGCGTTGACCTTGATGGTGGCCGGCTTCTGCCCGCCGTACGCGCCCACGCTGTAGCGGATCTTCGCCTCGAAGGTGCGCGGGGTGCCGCGGTTGGGTCCGCTCGCCTCGTAGGTGCCCTTGAAGTCCTTCAGGTCGAAGCTGAACGGCACCAGGTCGTCGTTGCGGAACAGGCTGCCGGACTTCATGTCGTCGTACATCGGCAGCGCGTTGGAGAAGCCGTCGCCCTCGACCATCAGCTTGGTGCCGTCCGACTTGTACAGCTGGCCGGAGGCGAAGGCGACCAGCAGCACGATCAGGGCGATGTGGAAGACCAGGTTGCCGACCTCGCGCAGGTAGCCCTTCTCGGCGGCGACGGCGTCACCGGCGACGTGGGTGCGGAAGCGGCGCTTCGCCAGCAGGGCGAGCGCGGCCTCGCGGACCTGCTCCGGCTCGGCCCGCGTACGCCACGTCGTGTACGCGGGCAGCCGGGTCAGCCGCTGGGGCGCGGCGGGCGGGCGGCCGCGCAGCTGGCCGGCGAACTGCCAGGTGCGCGGGACGATGCAGCCGATCAGGGAGACGAACAGCAGGATGTAGATCGCGGAGAACCACACCGAGCTGTAGACGTGGAACAGGCCGAGCTTGTCGTAGACCGGCGCCAGCGTCCGGTGGGCGGCGCGGAAGTCCTCCACCTTGCTCGCGTCGGCGCCGGTCTGCGGGATCAGCGAGCCGGGGATCGCGGCGAGCGAGAGCAGCAGGAGCAGCAGCAGCGCGACGCGCATCGAGGTCAGCTGCCGCCAGAACCAGCGCGCCCAGCCGACGGCGCCGAACGCCGCCGGGGCGGCGGACTCCTCCGCGGACTCCTCCTGCGGCGCGGTGGACAGCCGGGAGCCGGCCGTCCCGAGGTCCTCCTGGTCCCGGCTGCTGCCGGTGTCGGTCTTGCTCATCGGTCAGATCCCCACATCGAAGCCGTCGGACCAGGTCTGCATCTGCTGGATCAGCGCGCTCCAGGCTCCGGTCAGCAGCAGCGCACCGGTCAGGATCATCATCGAGCCCCCGATGCGCATCACCCAGACATGGTGGCGCTTGACCCACGCGAAAGCACCGAGGGCCTTGCGGAACGCGATCGCGGTGAGGAGGAACGGGACGCCCAGGCCGAGGCAGTAGACGATCATCAGCAGGGAGCCCCGCGCGGCGCTCGACTCGTTGAGGGAGAGGATGTTCACCGAGGACAGGGTCGGGCCCATGCAGGGCGTCCAGCCGACGCCGAAGAGGGCGCCGAGGAGCGGCGCCCCCACCAGGCCGCCGGTGGGGCGCCGGTGGAAGCGGAACTCGCGCATGGTGAACCAGGGCAGCAGCCCCATGAAGAACACGCCCATGACGATCATGAGCAGGCCGAGCACCTTGGACAGCGGGCCCTGGTACTCGATCAGGTGGGAGCCGAAGTACCCGAACAGCGCCCCGGTGGAGACGAACACGGCGCTGAAGCCGAGCACGAACAGGGAGGCGCCGGCGACCATCCGCCCCCGCCCGGCCTCGGCCAGGTCGGTGCCCGCGACGCCCGTCACATAGGAGAGGTAGCCGGGGACCAGCGGCAGCACACAGGGCGAGAAGAAGGAGACGAGCCCGGCGAGCAGGGCGATCGGCAGGGCGACCGGCAGGGCGCCGTGCATGACCGTCTGGTTGCGGCCCGTCTCCGCGGCCAGCGTCAGCAGCGCGCTCACGTCACTTCTCCGCGAGGACCGGCTGGAGCATCTTCAGCAGGGCCGTGTCGTCGAGCGCCTCCAGGGCGCGCGCGGCGACCCGGCCGTGCCGGTCGATGACGAGGGTGGAGGGGATGAGCTGCGGGTTGAGGGTGCCCTTGCGGAAGCGGAGCATCAGCTTGCCGGTGGGGTCGTACAGGCTCGGGTACTCCACCCCGTGGTCCTTCTCGAAGGCGATCGCGGGGGTGGTGCTGCTGTCCCGGGTGTTGATGCCGACGAACTGGACGCCCTTGCCGGCGTAGGCCTTGGACACCTTGGCGAAGTACTTCGCCTCCTCGCGGCAGGGGCCGCACCACGAGCCCCAGACGTTGAGGACGACGACCTTGCCCCGGTAGTCGGCGACGTCGAGGGTCTTGCCGTCGATGGTCTTGCCGGACAGGTCCGGGGCCGCGGCGCGCTTGCCGGCCGGGACGGTGTCGATGCCGTTGCGGCCGGTGATGAAGTGGGTGTCGCCGCCGCTGCCGGAGGTGCCGCCCTCACCGCACGCGGACAGGGTCAGGGCCGCGACGGCGGCCACGGCGCTGAGCAGGACGGCGCGGCTACGGGTACTCATGTGAAAAGTTTCGCATGCCTGTTCCGGCGGTTTCGCCCACCCCCCTGCGGGGCGGAAAACCGCATTTCAGGGCGTTTTTACACGGGACATAGCGGACACGAGCCGCGTCTCAGGCGGTGTCCGGGGAGGCCGGCGCTACGCCCCCCGCCTGCTCGCCGACCGGGATGCGCCGCCGCGCAGGAACTCCTTGAAGCCCCCGGCGGGCCGCTGCCCGACCTCCAGCGTCCGCAGCCTGGCGAGCACCTCGGGCTTCTGCACGTCCATCCAGTCCACGAACTGCCGGAAGGAGACCAGCCGCACGTCGGCCCCCTTCTCCTTCTCCCGCGCGATGTGCAGGAAGGCCTCCTCGACGGCGTCCATGTAGATGCCGCCGTTCCACTGCTCGAAGTGGTTGCCGATGAAGAACGGCGCCCGGTTCGTCTCGAAGGCCCGCCGGAAGCCCTGGATGTACGCCTGCGCGGCCTGCCTGCGCCAGGCGGGGTGGTTGTGGGCGGGCGCCCTGGTCGAGTTCACGGACTGGTTGGCGAGCATGTTGTAGTCCATGGACAGCACCTCGAAGGAACGACCGGGGAAAGGTATCTGCTGCAGGGGCAGGTCCCATATGCCGAGCCTCTTCCCCGGCCACACCTGACGGCCGCCCGGCGAGGAGGCGTCGTAGCGCCAGCCCAGCGCGCGGGCGGTGGGCAGCAGCCTGTCCTGGCCGAGCAGGCAGGGCGTGCGGCCGCCGACCAGCTCCTTGTCGTAGTCGAACGGCAGGGACGGCAGATGGGTCCAGCCGGTGTTGGTCCGCCACTCCTTCACGAACGCCTTGGCCTGCCGGATCTCGTCCCGCCACTGCCGCGGGGTCCAGTTGCCGACCGAGCCGGCGCCGCCGCAGAAGTGCCCGTTGAAGTGGGTGCCGATCTCGTGGCCCTCCAGCCAGGCCCGGCGGACGTTGGCCAGGGTGGCCTTGATGTGCGGGTCGCTGAGGTAGCCGATGTCGGAGGCGCCGCGCGGGTTGTTCGGGGGCTCGTACAGCCGCTTCTTCGACTCGGGCAGCAGATACAGGCCCGAGAGGAAGAAGGTCATGCTCGCGCCGTGTTCCCTGGCCAGGTCCAGGAAGCGCGGGAACAGGCCGTTGCCGACCTCGCCGGCGCCGTCCCAGGAAAAGATCACGAACTGCGGCGGCGTCTGCCCCGGCTCGAGCGGCTCGGGCGCGGCCGGCTGGTGCGGCTGCCGGCCGGTGAAGGAGGTCGAGCCGTCGCCGAGCGGCCGCGCCGGACGGGCGGCGCTCCGGCCCCCGTGCGCGCTCCTGCCCTGGCCGGAACCGTGCGGGCGCCCGGTGCCGTCCGAGGACGTGAGGGTTCCGCAGCCGGAGAGCGACGCGGCGGCGGCCGCCCCCGCGCCGAGGCCGAGTGCTCCCCTCCGGGAGAGGGTCCGGGACAAGGTGCGCATGGAAAATCCCCGATTCGTCGCGCCTGCTGATCACCCAGCAAGAGGGCACGACGATCGGGGAGGTTCCGATACTTCTTATGCTTTTCTCAACGGATACCGTAAAAGTGCGCTAAGCCACGTCAAACGGACCGTCAGTAACCGGTCAGGCCCCGAAGGCCTTCCCCTGGGCCGTGCCCCTGCCCTTCTGGGGCCTGGCGCCGGCGCGCAGATGGACCGGGACCAGGTCGAGGGCGGGCTCGCTGTAGCCGACCGACACGATCCTGTCCCCCCGGTAGGTGAACGTCGTCAGGGACGCGAGCGTGCACTGCCGCTTGCGCGGATCGTGCCACAGCCGCCGCCGCTCGACGTACGACCGCACGATCCAGATCGGCAGCTGGTGGCTGACCAGCACCGCCTCGTGCCCGCGCGCCCGGTCCTTGGCCGCGTTCAGCGCGCCCATCATCCGGACCACCTGGTCGACGTACGGCTCGCCCCAGGACGGCCGGAACGGATTGACCAGGTGCTTCCAGTTGTCCGGCTTGCGCAGCGCGCCGTCCCCGACGCCGAACGTCCTGCCCTGGAAGACGTTGTCCGCCTCGATGAGCCGCTCGTCGGTGTCCAGGTCCAGCCCGTGCGCCTTGGCGATCGGGGTGGCCGTCTCCTGCGCCCGCTCCAGCGGCGAGGCGCAGACGTAGGTCACGTCCCGCGGGGCGAGGTGCTCGGCGACCCGGTCGGCCATCTGCCGCCCCAGCTCGGAGAGGTGGTAGCCGGGCAGCCGCCCGTACAGGATCCCGTCCGGGTTCTCCACCTCGCCGTGCCGCATCAGGTGGACGACGGTGACGTCCTTGCTGTCGCTCATTCTGCCGTGGCCTCCGCAGCCGCACGGGCCGCCGCCGGAAGGGCGTCGGCGATCTTCTGGATGGCCCGCTCGTCGTGGGCCGTGGACACGAACCAGGACTCGAACGACGACGGCGGCAGGTAGACGCCGTTCGCCAGCATCGCGTGGAAGAACGCGGTGTAGCGGTACGACTCCTGCCGCTTGGCGTCCTCGTAGGTGCGCACCTGCCGGTCCGTGAAGAACACGGAGAACATGTTCGAGGCGGTCTGCAGCCGGTGCGCGACGCCCTCCTTGCTCAGCGCCTCCCCGACGAGCGTCCGGATCTGCTCGGACACGGCGTCGAGCCGCTGGTACGCGGCGTCGTCGAGCAGCCGGAGCTGGGCGAGCCCGGCGGCGGTGGCGACCGGGTTCCCGGAGAGGGTGCCCGCCTGGTACACGGGACCTGCCGGGGCGAGGTGGGCCATGACGTCGGCGCGCCCGCCGAACGCGGCCGCGGGGAACCCGCCGCCCATGACCTTGCCGAAGGTCATCAGGTCGGGGGTGACGCCCTCCACGCCGTACCACCCGGCGCGGCTGGTGCGGAAGCCGGTCATGACCTCGTCGGAGATGAACAGGGCGCCGTTCTCGCGGCAGGCGTCCTTGAGGCCCTGGTTGAAACCGGGGTCCGGCGGCACGACGCCCATGTTGCCCGGCGAGGCCTCGGTGATCACGCAGGCGATCTCGCCCGGGTGCCGGTGGAAGGCCTCCTGCACCGCCTCCAGGTCGTTGTACGGCAGCACGATCGTGTCGCCGGCCTGCGCGCCGGTGACGCCGGGCGTGTCGGGCAGCGCGAAGGTGGCGACGCCCGAGCCGGCCGCGGCGAGCAGCGAGTCGACGTGCCCGTGGTAGCACCCGGCGAACTTGATCACCTTGGACCGCCGGGTGAACCCGCGGGCCAGCCGGATGGCCGACATGGTCGCCTCGGTCCCGCTGCTGACGAGCCGCACCTGCTCCACGGGCTCGACGCGGGCGACGATCTCCTCGGCGAGCGCGACCTCACCCTCACCGGGCGTGCCGAAGGACGTGCCGCGGGCGACGGCCTCCTGGACGGCGGCGACGACCTCGGGGTGCGCGTGCCCGAGGATCATCGGCCCCCAGGAGCACACGAGGTCGACGTACTCGCGTCCGTCGGCGTCGGTGAGGTGCGCCCCCTTGCCGGACACCATGAACCGGGGGGTGCCGCCGACGGCGCGGAAGGCGCGCACCGGCGAGTTCACACCGCCCGGGGTGACGGCACAGGCGCGGTCGAAGAGCGCCTGTGAGGCGGGCGCGTCGTACGGATAGGGCGTTTCGCTCAGGGCACTCATGACGTGCGGCTTCTCCGGCTTCTCGGGCTCCGGTTGCGGGGTGACCTCCTCAGGGTAGGCCGCGCCCCGGCCGGACCGTGGGCGGCCTCAAGATCAAAGCGCTGTCGACGCGGCGGGCATCTGCGAGACTGAGACCTGATACACAAAGCTCCCGCGCACGTACTCATCGGTGGCCGGACGATCAGAGACCGGAAAGGCCCCGCGGACTGTTGTTCCACCGCACGTTTCGGCGGGCGGCCGCGGGGGAGGTCACTGACACGATGATCGGGTTGCGCGGCGGGGGCCACGCGTCCTAGAAAAGCAGTCGGGTGGAGATATGCATCGCGGTGGCGGACTGGGCGAGGGGACTGACGACCTGGGTCCTCGACGTGCCCGGCGGGGAAGGCACCGGCGCGACGCGGAGGAAACGACCGAGACACGTCAGGCACAGGGTGTACCGAGCGAGCCCGAGCGGTACGACCGGCAGATCGACCGAGAGCTCGACCGGGAGCTCGACCAGCGGCGGGACCGCCTGCTGGATCGGCCGACCGACCGCCGGCTCGACCACCGGGTCGACCGCCTCCGGGCGGGGAGCAGGAATGGTGGTCGAGTGGGGGTGACGTACAAATACTTCGGCGCGCCGGACGGTGCGACGGCGGCTCGCGTTCCCATCTCGATGCGTCCCGAGGAACTCGGCGGCGACGAGCTGGGCATGAACGGCATGTTCACCAAGATCAAGCCCGAGACGATGGCCGCGATGGTCCTGACCGGCATCGAAGGCGTCCCCCTGCACAAGGTGCCGCCCCTGGAACTGGTCGTCCTGCACCCCGACTACGCGGTCGTCAAACTCCCCATGACGGTCGTCGACCCCCTCCGCGGCATCGGCGAGGAGGCGGTCGGCGCGGCGGCCTTCATCTGGTCGACGGTCCCGGACCGGGGCGGCCCGCGCGACGCGTTCAACGTCTACCAACTCCTGCACGAGTGGCAGGACTTCAGCCACCGCCTGCACGAGGCGGGACACCAGCCGTACTGCCTGGTGTGGCCCTGAGCCGAAGCCCTCGCGGGGGCGGGGCCTTACGGGCTCCGCCCTGGTCCTGCACGGGGAGGGGCCTTCGGACGGCCGGGCACACCGTTCCAGGCCGGATCGCGGTGCCGAGGCCCTCCCCGCTCGGCCACCGTGCGCGACGCGACACCGAGGTGCTCGGCGCGGGGCGCGCACGCTCCTGCGCAACGCGGCACGCGGGGCGCTCGCTTCAGCCACGCACGCGCAACTGCGCGGCGTCCGACAGCCGTTCGCGGCAGCCGGCGCTGTGCGCGTGGACGAACACCCCTCTGCTGCCGCCAGCCCCGAGCGCGCTGGCGTGCCCGTCTCGCCGGCCGCGCGGTGCCGACGCCCGCGCCCCACGACCCGCGCCCCAGGACCCGCGCCCCCGGGCGTCCAGGCGTCCGGGGTCAGCAGTACGGGGGCTGGTCGGTCAGGGAGGACGCCACCCGCATCCACACCCCGAACTGCCGGTACAGCGCGGGCAGGGGGCCGGTGGCGCGGACCGTCCGCGCGTCCTCGGCCGTCACTCCGGGGATGCCGAGCAGGGTCGCGGCGACCGAGGCCGACTGCCAGCGGACGGTGAGCACGGCCTCGGCGGCGGGCGGCGCGGGGCGGCCCGGGGCCGGGGTCAGCGCCCCGGCGACCGCTTCCTCGACGGCCCGGCGGGCCTCCGCCTCCGGCCGCAGCTCGGCCGCGAACCGGTCGCGGGCGTACTTCACGGGGACGGTGACGACCGACGCGTCCCACTCCGTCATCTCCGTGCAGGCCGCGTCGTCACCCGTGAGGGCCACCACGGGCACCCCGAGGGCCGCCGCCGTGGCATGGGCGAGGCCGATCTCGCCGACGGGCCGTCCGTCCAGCCACATGTCCTCGATCTCGTGGCCCATAAAACTGTGGCTGAGCACGCCGAGGGCGCCCGCCCGGGCGTGGTAGCCGACGCACACCGCGGCGTCGTGCTCCCCGGTCAGCCCCTCCAGCATGCCGAACCGCTTGGGCCTGCCGCGCACCAGGCGGGCGGCCGGGTGCAGCTCGTCGGGGTGCAGGTTGCGCATCGGCCCGTGGGCGTCGTTGACGAGGATCTCGGTGGCGCCGGCCGCCAGCGCGCCCCGTACGGCGGCGTTCACGTCGCCGGCCATCATGGAGCGGCCCCGCTCGTAGTCCCGGCCGCCGGGCTGGACGTCGTGGGCGTCGACGAGGCCGGTGATGCCCTCCATGTCGGCGCTGATGTAGATCCGCACGGTCTCGACCCTAACGGACCCGGTACGGACCCTACGTATTGTAGGTTCCCAACGGTCGCACGCCACCGGGCCGTTCACACGTCTGTTTCTTCGGGGGACCCATGCAGGACACCACGCAAGCGGAGCCCGCGGGGGAGGTCCGCGCGCGCAGTCTCGCGCCGACGCTGACGGTCCTCGTCGTCAGCCTGGTCATCGCCGCCGTCGGCGTGTACGAGCTGTGCGGCTTCGGTCTGCACAGTCTGGACCGGCGCCCGCACCTGTTCAGCGACGGGCTGGCGACGGGCGGGGTGATCGCCGCCGCGGTGGCCGCAGGAGCGGCGGTGGGCAACCTGGCCTGGCTGCTGGCGGCGGCCCGACGCGGCGGCGACTGACGGACGGGAAGGGATGCCGTGGCCGCGCCGAGGCTCCGGCCGCGTCACCCTACCGGCTGTAGGGTCTGCGGTGCCCAGTCCCCGTCCCCAAGGTGACCCGTCGCCATGCCCGCACAGCAGACGACCCTGACCTCCCCACAGGGTCCGGCTCCCCGCACCCCCCGCACCCCCCGCACCCCCCGCACCCTCGGCTTCCTGCCGCCCCGCTTCCGCGCCGTCCGCGGCGACGGCCGGCTGCGCGCCCGCGCCGCCACGGCCACCGTCTGGTACCTGCGCCTGCTGGCGGCGCTGAACACCGCGGCGGTGGTGTCGCTGCCGTTCCGCCGGGAGGTGCACGCGCACAACGCGGGCGAGTACTTCACCCCGTACCTGGCCACCGCGGGCCTGGTCTCGGCGGCGCTCGCCCTGTTCCTCGCGGTGGTGATGCGGCGCCGCAAACGCGCCGCCTGGCTCTTCAACCTCCTGCTCGCCGGCCCCCTCCTCGGCCTCTACGCCGTCGCGCTGACCCGCGCCCCCTACCGCGAGCACGCCTTCAACTGGGTCTCCGCCGCCCTCACCGGCCTGTTCGTCGCCGCCCTGCTGGTCGGCCGGGGCGAGTTCGACGCCGTCGGCGACCGCTCCAACCCGCGCCTGGCACTCGCCGCCGGCACGGGCGGCGCCCTCGTCGCCGGCGGCCTGGGCACCCTCCTGGTGCACGCGACGAACACCGTCGCCGGCGCCACCGTCGAGGACGAGATCGCCTACACCCTGCTGCGCGGCATCAGCGTCGGCCCGCTCGCCGACCGCGTCGCCGCCGTGCACGCCCCCCGCTGGGCGGACATGGTCGTCAACGTCCTGACGGCCGCCGCGTTCGTCCTCGTCCTCTACGCCTGCTTCCGCGCCCCCCGCGGCGCCTGCCGGCCGGCCGAGGAGGACGAGCGCAGGCTGCGCGCCCTGCTGGAGCGCCACGGCGACCGCGACTCCCTGGGCTACTTCGCCCTGCGCCGTGACAAGGCGGTGCTCTTCTCGCCCAGCGGCAAGGCGGCCATCGCCTACCGCGTCGTCGGCGGGGTCAGCCTCGCCTCGGGCGACCCGATCGGGGACCTGGAGGCCTGGCCCGGCGCGATCGACGCCTGGCTCGCCGAGGCCCGCCGGCACGCCTGGACCCCGGCCGTCATGGGCGCGAGCGAGGAAGCCGGCAGGGTCTACGCCCGGCACGGCCTGGACGCGCTGGAACTCGGCGACGAGGCGATCGTCGACCTCGCCGGCTTCACCCTGGAGGGCCGCGCCATGCGCGCGGTCCGGCAGGCCCACAGCCGTGTCCGCCGGGCCGGCTACACCGTCCGCGTGCGCCGCCACGAGGACATCCCGGCGCAGGAGATGGCCGTCCTGGTCGACCGCGCCGACCGCTGGCGGGACGGCGCGGCCGAGCGCGGCTTCTCCATGGCGCTGGGCCGGCTCGGCGATCCCGCCGACGGGCGCTGCGTGATGCTGGAGTGCCGGGACGCGGACGGCGAACCGCGCGCCCTGCTGAGCTTCGTGCCCTGGGGCGAGCGCGGCCTGTCCCTGGACCTGATGCGCCGCGACCGCGCCTGCGAGAACGGCCTGACGGAGTACATGGTGGTGGAACTCCTGCTGCGGGCCGAGGACTTGGGCATCGACCGGGTCTCCCTGAACTTCGCGATGTTCCGCTCGGTCTTCGAGCGCGGCGCACGCCTCGGCGCGGGCCCCGTGCTGCGCCTGTGGCGCTCGGTCCTCGCCTTCTTGTCCCGCTGGTGGCAGATCGAGTCGCTCTACCGGGCCAACGCCAAGTACCGCCCGGTGTGGCAGCCCCGCTTCCTGCTCTTCGCCAGGACGAGCGACATCCCGCGGATCGGTCTGGCGAGCGCACGCGCGGAGGGCTTCCTCACCCTGCCGGGCCGCTCCTGACCACGGTCAGGCGCCCGGCGGCGCCGGACCCTCGTCCCGGCCGGCGGCGCCCTGGCCGTCCCCCACGATGCCGCCGCCCACCGTGAACCCGATGACGGACCCGCCGCCCTCCCGCCGGCAGGCGAACGGCGTTCCCCCGTGCGCCATGGCGACCTCGCGCACGATGGACAGACCGAGGCCCGAGCCCGGCAGGGAACGCGCGTCGGCGGCCCGGTAGAAGCGGTCGAAGATGCGGATGAGGTCGCCCTCGGCGATCCCGGGCCCCCGGTCCCGCACCTCCACCCGCACCGTGCCCGGACGGGCCGGCCCGGTGACGGCGACCTCGATCGGCGCGGTGCCGTCCCGGTCGAACTTGGCGGCGTTCTCGACCAGGTTGGAGATGGCCCGCTGGAGCATCCCGGGCCGCCCGTCGGTCGTCGTGTCGCCGCTCGTGCGCAGCACGATGTCCCGTCCGGTGCGGCGCCGGGCCAGCCCGGCCACGTCCTCGGCGAGGTCGGCGAGGTCCACCCGCTGGGGCGGCCCGGTGTCGGACTGTCCGGCGGCGAGGTCGACCAGTTCGTTGACGAGGTCGGTGAGCTCGCGGGCCTCCTGGGTGAGGTCGGCGACCAGTTCCTCCCGGGTCGCGGGCGGGAGTTCGTCGATGCGCCGCAGCAGGGAGATGTTGGTCCGCAGGGAGGTCAGGGGCGTCCGCAGTTCGTGCCCGGCGTCCTGCACCAGGCGCCGCTGGTCCTCCTCGGACTGGGCGAGCCGGCCCAGCATCCGGTCGAAGGCGCGGCCGAGCCGCCCCACCTCGTCCAGCCCGGCCACCGGCACCTGGATGTCGAGCCGCCGGGTGCGGGCCACGTCCTCCGCGGCCGAGGTGAGGACGACCAGGCGCCGGGTGATGCGCCGCGCCAGCCACCACCCGAACAGCCCGGCCGCCACGACGACCGCCGCCATCAGGATCAGCGTCCGCCGCTGCAGCGCCCGCAGCAGGTCCTCGGTGTCGCTGAACTCCTGCGCGACCTGGACCGCGCCCCGCCCGTCGCCGAGCGAGACGGTGGCGATGCGGAACAGGTCCTCGTCCACCCGGACGTCCTTGTGCTGGACGGTCCGTCCGGCCGTCCGCGCGGCGGCCGCGGCCCTGTCCCGGGAGGTGACCGGCAGCGCCGGGCTGCCGTGGTCCACGATCTGCCCGCGCGCGCCGAGCACCTGGACGTCGGTGCGGGCGGGGCGGACCAGGTCGTGCCCGGGGCGGGAGGAGGAGAAGTCCCCGGGGACCATGCGGTGCTGCCGCACCTCGTCCCGGACGTCCTGGACGACCTGCGTGAACACCGACTGCTGGTCGACGCGGACGAGCCGGGCGGCGGAGTTGTACGACAGGATGCCGACGAGGATCGTGACGGCGGCGGTGACGGCCGCGAAGGACACCGCGAAGGTGGTGCGCAGCGAGACCAGCTTCGGCCGCGGCCCGGCCGGCAGCCGCCAGCGGCGGCCCACCTAGTCCTCCCGCAGCACGTAACCCACGCCCCGCACGGTGTGGATCAGCGGCGGGGCGCCGGGCTCGTCCAGCTTGCGGCGCAGGTAGCCGACGTAGACGGCGAGGTTCTTGGAGCCGGGGCCGAAGTCGTAGCCCCAGATGCGGTCGTAGATCGTGGAGTGGTCCAGCACGATGCCCGCGTTGCGCACCAGCAGTTCCAGCAGTTCGAACTCGGTGCGGGTGAGCTCCAGTTCGCGCCGGCCGCGCCAGGCCCGGCGGGCCTGCGGGTCCATGCGGATGCCGGCGGCCTCGAGCTGCTGCCGGTCGGACAGGGCCGCCTCCCGGGCGGTTCCTTCGGCGCCGGCGCCGCCGGCGGGCCCCGGGCTGGTGCGGCGCAGCAGGGCGCGCAGCCGGGCGAAGACCTCCTCCACGTCGAACGGCTTGACCACGTAGTCGTCGGCGCCGGCGTCCAGGCCGGCGATGCGGTCGGCGGTCTCCACGAGGGCGGTGAGCATGAGGATCGGGGTGCGGTCGCCCTCGGCGCGCAGCACCCGGCAGACCTGGAGGCCGTCGATGCCCGGCATCATCACGTCGAGCACGAGGACGTCCGGCGGGTTCCGGTGGGCCTGTGCCAGCGCTTCCACGCCGTCGGCGACGGCCGTGACCTCGTACCCCTCCAGGGTGAGGGCGCGTTCCAGGGCGTGGCGGATGGCGCGGTCGTCTTCGGCGAGCAGCACGTTCGGGGGCACGCCCCCAGTCTGCCAAGGCCCCCGGCGGTTCCGCCGGGGCCGCTGATCGAGCGCTGACCCTTTTTACCGGCCTCTCACCGAGGGCGGCCGCCCCGGCGGCCGCGCACGCGGCCCGGCCCGCACCCGCCCGGCCGCGCCGCACACCGGGACCGCACCCGCCCGGCCGCGCCGCACACCGGGACCGCACCCGCCCGGCCGCGCCGCACGCCGGGACCGGTCTCACCCGCCCGGCCGCGCCGCACACCGGGACCGGTCTCACCCGCCCGGCCACGTCTCACCCGCCCGGCCGCGGCTCACACGCCGGCCGCCTCCTTCGCCGCGAGCAGGGACCGGTGGGTCGGCGCCTCGGGCACCCCGGCCGGGCGGCGGGCGGCGAACTCCTTGCGCAGCACCGGCACGACCTCCTCGCCGAGCATGTCGATCTGCTCCAGCACGGTCTTCAGGGGCAGCCCGGCGTGGTCCATCAGGAACAGCTGGCGCTGGTAGTCGCCGGCGTACTCGCGGAAGGTCAGGGTCTTCTCGACGACCTGCTGCGGGGAGCCGACGGTCAGCGGGGTCTGCGCGGTGAACTCCTCAAGGGAGGGCCCGTGGCCGTACACCGGCGCGTTGTCGAAGTAGGGGCGGAACTCGCGCACCGCGTCCTGGGAGTTCCTGCGCATGAACACCTGGCCGCCGAGGCCGACGATCGCCTGCTCGGGTGTGCCGTGCCCGTAGTGGGCGTACCGGGTCCGGTACAGCTCGACCATCCGCCTGGTGTGGTCGGCGGGCCAGAAGATGTTGTTGTGGAAGAAGCCGTCGCCGTAGTACGCGGCCTGTTCGGCGATCTCCGGCGAGCGGATGGAGCCGTGCCAGACGAACGGCGGTACGCCGTCCAGCGGGCGCGGGGTGGAGGTGAAGCCCCGCAGCGGGGTGCGGAACTTCCCCTCCCAGTCGACGACGTCCTCGCGCCACAGCCGGTGCAGCAGGGCGTAGTTCTCCAGGGCGAGGTCGATGCCCTGCCGGATGTCCCGGCCGAACCAGGGGTAGACCGGAGCGGTGTTGCCGCGGCCCGTCATCAGGTCCACGCGCCCGTCGGCCAGGTGCTGGAGCATCGCGTAGTCCTCCGCGATCTTCACCGGGTCGTTGGTGGTGATCAGCGTGGTGGAGGTGGAGAGGATCAGCTTCTTGGTCCGCGCGGCGATGTGGCCGAGCAGGGTGGTCGGGGAGGACGGCACGAACGGCGGGTTGTGGTGCTCGCCGGTCGCGAAGACGTCGAGCCCGGCCTCCTCGGCCTTCAGGGCGATGGCGACCATGGCCTTGATCCGCTCGTGCTCGCTCGGCGCGCGCCCCGTGGTGGGGTCCGGTGTGACGTCGCCGACCGTGAAGATCCCGAACTGCATGGCCGCTCACCCTCCATATTTGTTGACTGTTCAACTTACTCGGTCAACGGCCGCCGGCCCGGGGTTGTTCCGGCCCGTCAGGGCACGATCACCAGCCGCCCCCGCACGCCGCCCCCGTCCAGCCGGGCGTGCGCCTCGGCCGCCTTCTCCAGCGGGTACGTCTCCGCCACCCGCAGCGTCAGCACCCCCGCGTCCACCAGCCGGACCAGCTCCGCGAGCTGCGCCCCGTCCGCGGTCACCGCCACCGCCCCGGTCCGCACCCCGCGCACCGGCTCCGGATGCGCACCGGGCCGCACCCCCACGTACGCGCCCCCGTCCCGCACCCACTCCAGCGCCGCGGCGCCGAGCACCGCCGCGTCCAGCACCGCGTCCACGCTCCGGGGCTCGGCCGGCCCGGCCGTGAAACGCGCGGCGCCCAGCGACTGCACCAGCTCCTCGTCGCCCGGCCGGGCGTGCCCGGTCACCTCGATCCCCCGATGGGCGGCCAGCTCCACGGCGAACCCGCCGACCGCACCCGCCGCACCGGTCACCAGCAGCGACGCGCCCGGCGCGAGATCCAGCAGCTCCAGGGCCTGCACCGCGGTCAGCCCGTTCAGCGGCAGGGTGCCGGCGTGGACGGCGTCCACCGCGGCCGGCGCCGCGGCCACCGCGTCCGCGTCCACCACGACGTACTCGGCGTGCGCCCCCAGCGGATCGGCCACGCCCCCGACCAGCGCCACCACCGGGTCGCCCACCCGCCAGGCGGCGGCCACGCCCACCTCGTCCACGGTCCCGGCCACGTCCCAGCCGAGCCCGATCGTCTTCCCCGCCCCGCCGAAGAAACCGGCGCGCACCCCGGCGTCCACGGGGTTCAGCGCACCCGCGGCCACCTTGATCCGCACCTGCCGCGCCCCCGGCTCCGGGACCGGAACCTCCGCGATCTCCACCGCATCCGGGCCCCCGAACGTCCTCACCACAGCAGCACGCATGACAACTCTCCCTAGAAAAAAGGTACTTGATGACTTCCGCGGCACATCCGGCCGCACCGCCAACCGTAGGAGAGCTACTATTCATTGGTAAGTAGTTACCTGGGAGTGCGTAGCCGACCCGGAGGAGAGCCCATGGCGACCCAGACCGCCGCACAGCGCCGCGAGCAGGCCCGCACCGCCTACGACGCCTTCCTGCGCGACTGCCCCACCAACCAGCTCCTCGGCCGGCTCAGCGACAAGTGGGTCAGCCTCGTCGTCGCCGCCCTCTCCCCCGGCCCCCGGCGCTACAGCGACCTCGGGCGCACGATCGCCGGCGTCAGCCCCAAGATGCTCACCCAGACCCTGCGCGCCCTGGAGCGCGACGGCATCGTCACCCGCACGGTCACCCCCTCCGTCCCGGTCCGCGTCGACTACGCCCTCACCCCGCTCGGCGCCAGCCTCGCCGGCCTGCTCACCGCGGTGAAGGAGTGGGCGGAGACGCACTTCGACGAGGTCCACGCGGCCCGCGCACGCTACGACGCCGGTAACCCCGCAGCTCCCGGCGCCTGACCTCGCCCACCCACTCACCCACCCGCCCACCCGCCACGGCACCCGAGCTCACCCGGTCGCCGGAGCGGTCCGCGCCCACCACGCCCCCGCTCCGCGCGGTGGGTCTCCGGCGTCCCCTCCGCCCCCGGCTCCCGCAGCCGTACCGGCCCCCGCACCGTGTCCGCGGCCTGCGCCCACGACGGCGGCGGGCCCCTCGCCGCCCGGGCCGCGCCGGACGCCCCGCCCGCCCCCGACAGGTGACACGCACGCCGCCCCGCCCCACCGGACCCGGGCCGGCCCGTGCGAAGCTGCCCGCATGCCCGTCCTCCGCTCCGCCGCCCTCTTCCTCCTCGCCGCGTTGTTCGAGATCGGCGGGGCCTGGCTCGTCTGGCAGGGCGTGCGCGCACACCGCGGCTGGCTGTGGATCACCGGCGGCGTCCTCGCCCTCGGCGCGTACGGGTTCGTCGCCACCGCCCAGCCGGACGCCCACTTCGGCCGCGTCCTCGCCGCCTACGGCGGGATCTTCGTGGCCGGCTCGCTCCTGTGGGGCGCGGTCGCCGACGGCTACCGCCCCGACCGCTGGGACATCGCCGGAGCGCTCGTCTGCCTCACCGGCATGGCTCTCATCATGTGGGCGCCCCGGAACGCCGGCTGAAGGTCACCTACGCTGGACGCGACCCACCCCGCCGCACGCTCCAGGAGCAGCCCATGGCCACCGCCGCCCCGTCCGCCGCGTCCCGCATCGCCGTCGTCACCGGGGCGAGCGGCGGCATCGGCGCCGCCACGGCCCGCCGGCTCGCCGAGGCCGGCTACCGCGTCGTCCTCACCGCCCGCCGCAAGGACCGGATCGAGGCGCTGGCCGAGGAGCTGACCCGGGCCGGCCACTCCGCGGTGGCCTACCAGCTCGACGTGACGGACCGCGCGGCGGTCGACGAGTTCGCGACCGCCTTCAAGACCATCGGCGTCCTCGTCAACAACGCGGGCGGCGCCCTCGGCGCGGACCCCGTGGCCACCGGCGACCCGGCGGACTGGCGCACGATGTACGAGACGAACGTCATCGGCACCCTGAACGTCACCCAGGCGCTGCTGCCGAAGCTCGTGGCCGGCGGCGACGGCGTGGTCGTGGTCGTGTCCTCCACCGCCGGCCACGGCACCTACGAGGGCGGAGCCGGTTATGTGGCGGCCAAGCACGGCGCCCACGTCCTCGCCGAGACCCTCCGCCTGGAGATCGTCGGCCAGCCGGTCCGGGTGGTCGAGATCGCGCCCGGCATGGTCAGGACCGACGAGTTCGCCCTGAACCGGTTCGGCGGGGACGCGGAGAAGGCGGCGAAGGTGTACGAGGGCGTCGCCGAGCCCCTGACCGCGGACGACGTGGCCGAGACGATCACCTGGGCGGTGACCCGCCCCAGCCACGTCAACGTCGACCTGCTGGTGCTGCGCCCGCGCGCCCAGGCCTCCAACACGAAGGTGCACCGGGAGCTGTGACGGCCCCCGAGGACTCCGCGGCGCACCCCGCCGCCGGCCCGGCCGCCGACGCCGCCGAGCGGCGGCGCCTGGACCAGGAGAGCAAGGACGAACGCCAGGTCTGGTACTTCCTGGCCTATTTCCTCTTCGGCATCCACATCCTGGCGTTCGTCATGATCTACGCGGTGCGTCACGCCGGGTAGCGCCCGCACGGACGCCGGGCCGCCGGCCGCCTGCCCTAGAGTCGGGCGGGTGACAAACTCAGTGGATCGGCGGGCGCGGACGTCACAGAAACGCGGGCGGCTCGCCGCGGCGGCCGCCCGGGTCCTGCACGAGCAGGGCGTCGAGCGCACCACCCTGGCCGACATCGCCCGCGAGGCGGACATCCCGGTCGGCAACGTCTACTACTACTTCAAGACGAAGGACGAACTGGTCCGGGCCGCCCTCGCGGAGCACCGCCGCCGGCTGGACGACCTCATCGGCCGGCTCGACGGGCCGGCGCACCCGCGCGACCGCCTCAAGGGGCTCGTCGCGGCCTGGATGGACCAGCGCGAGACCACCGCCCGCCACGGCTGCCCCACCGGCACGCTCGCCGCCGAACTCGGCAAGCGCGCCGACGGCGTCCTGGACGCGGAGGCCGGCGCGGTGCTCCGGCGTCTGCTCGACTGGACCGCCGGCCAGTTCCGCGCGTGGGGCGTCACCGACCCGGACGGTCGCGCCCTCACCCTCGTCTCCGCCTACCAGGGCATGACCCTCCTGACCCACGCCCTGCGCGACCCCGCCCTCACCACCCGCGAAGGCGCCCGCCTCCTCCACTGGCTGGACTCGCTCGACGGGCCGGGCGGCGGCCGCCCCGGCGAGGGGTGATCAGCCCTTCACGCAGACGACCTGCTTCAGCTTCGCCACCACCTGGACGAGGTCGCGCTGCTGGTCGATGACCTGGTCGATCGACTTGTAGGCGCCCGGTATCTCGTCCACCACACCGGAGTCCTTGCGGCACTCCACGCCCCGCGTCTGCTCCTCCAGGTCCTTGGTGGAGAAGCGCCGCTTGGCCGCGTTCCGGCTCATGCGCCGGCCCGCGCCGTGCGAGGCCGAGTTGAAGGCCAGTTCGTTGCCGAGGCCCTTGACGATGTACGAACCCGTGCCCATCGAGCCGGGGATGATCCCGTAGTCGCCGGAGCCGGCCCGGATCGCGCCCTTGCGGGTCACGAGCAGGTCCATGCCGTCGTACCGCTCCTCCGCCACGTAGTTGTGGTGGCAGGAGATCTCCGGCTCGAAGGTCGGCTTGGCCTTCTTGAACTCCTTGCGGATCACGTCCTTCAGCAGCGCCATCATCAGCGTGCGGTTGTACTTGGCGTACTCCTGCGCCCAGAACAGGTCGTTGCGGTAGGCCGCCATCTGCGGGGTGTCCGACACGAAGACGGCGAGGTCGCGGTCGACCAGGCCCTGGTTGTGCGGAAGCGTCTGGGCCACGCCGATGTGGTGCTCGGCCAGTTCCTTGCCGATGTTCCGGGAACCGGAGTGCAGCATGAGCCACACCGCATCGGACGTGTCTGTACAGACCTCGACGAAGTGATTCCCTCCGCCGAGGGTTCCCATCTGCGCGACCGCCCGTTCCCTGCGGAACCGCACCGCCTCGGCGACCGAGTCGAAGCGGGCCCAGAAGTCCCCCCAGCCGGCCGTGGCCAGCCCGTGGAAGTCGCCCGGCTCCACCGGGTCGTCGTGCATGGCCCGCCCCACCGGAATGACCTGCTCGATCTTCGACCGCAGCCGGGACAGGTCGCCCGGCAGATCCCCGGCGGTCAGCGACGTCCTGACCGCCGACATCCCGCACCCGATGTCCACGCCCACCGCCGCCGGGCACACGGCGCCGTGCATGGCGATGACGGATCCGACGGTGGCGCCCTTGCCGTAGTGCACGTCCGGCATCACGGCCAGGCCCTTGATCCACGGCAGGGTCGCCACGTTCTGGAGCTGACGCAGGGCCACGTCCTCGACGGTCGCCGGGTCCGTCCACATGCGGATCGGGACCTTGGCACCGGGCATCTCCACGTACGACATGAGTTCCTCGTTCCCCCGGAAATGGCAACAAAAGGCGGATGAGCAGCAAAACGCAAAAGCGGCGCCAAGGTCGATGAAAAGCGACAGGGGACCGGCGTCCACGGCAGTGCGTGCGATAGACATTGTCCCCAGGGAGCACCCCGCTGCGGCAAGCGAATAACCAGCGGGGACAGTGAGCCGGCAGCATCGAGTGATCCGTCGAGAGGAGCCCGACCGTGCAGCGGAAGGCGTACGTACCCGGCACCGCCGCCCTGCTCGCGGCGCTGCTGGCCGGCTGCACGAGCGGTTCCGGGGGCGGCCACCCGACGGACGACGCCAACCCGGGCGACGCCGGCAGGGCCACGGTCGCCGCCCAGCCCGGCAAGTACCGCACGCTGCCGGAACCGTGCGGCGCGGTGGACCGCGGGACCCTGGACGGCATGCTGCCCGGCATCCGGCGGATCACCGACCCGGACCAGCGGAGCAAGGCGTACAAGGGCGAGGCCACGCTCACCTACGACACGGACCGCAAGGTCGGCTGCCGCTGGAAGGTGGAGTCGGCCGACGCCGGGGACCGTCTCTCCGTCGACTTCGAGCGCGTGGTGTCGTACGACAACTCGGTCAGCGACGACGACCAGGCGCAGAAGCTGTTCCAGGAGAAGGAGGCGGACGCCGACCTCCCCGAGCCGAGCGGCGGTTCGGCGACGGCCGCCCCGTCCTCGACGGCCCCGGCGCCGACCCCGGCGGCCGGCGGCAGCGGTTCGGCGTCTCCCAGCGGCTCGGCGTCGCCCGGCGCCGCGCCGGCCGATCTCCAGCCCCGTGCGCTGACGGACCTCGGTGACGAGGCGTATCTGGACGACCGGCTCAGCACGACCGGTTCGACGGCCGAGCAGCGGACGGTGACTGTGGTGTTCCGCACGTCCAACGTGGTGGTCACCATCCAGTACGAGGAGCAGCCGATGGCCGCGGGCATGGTCCCCGACAGCAAGGAAATGCAGGACAGGGCCCGTGATCTGGCCTCTCAACTGGCCGACACGCTGGCCGGTTGACGGCCTCGGGGGCTGCGTGCGCCCCCGCCCGTGCGGCGCGCGCACGGAAGCCGCACCGTCCCTTCACCGCGTACCGTGGCCCCCGCAGGAACCCGCACGAACACCGAGCGTTATGAGTGAAGGAACCATGCAGCGAGCAGCCCAGCGAGACGACCGTGCCCTGAGTGTCCAGCGAATCAAGCGCCTTCGCCGTGTTCTTGTGTGTGCGGCGGCCGTTCCCGCGGTGCTGGTCACCGCCGCCTGTTCCTCGGACTCCGGTGACGGCAAGGCCGCTCCGGAGGCCGGGAGCACGCAGCAGTCGGCGAGCGGCAGTGCGCAGCCTTCGGTGAGCGCGTCGCCGACCGTGCAGGCCGCCGCGTACCGGAAGCTGCCCGAGCCGTGTGGGGTGCTGTCGCGGAAGACGTTGGGCGATCTGGTGCCGAAGAGCGGCAAGTCGGGGAAGAAGGGCGGTTCGGACGATCCGTCCCTGCGCTCCTCGTGCTCGTGGAACAGCCTGGACAACAACGGCGTCAAGGGCTCGCAGTTCCGCTGGCTGAACGTTTCCCTGCTGCGCTTCGACTCGGACGCCACGCGCGGTTCCGGAAACGCCCAGGCCCACACGTACTTCACCCGGCAGGTCAAGGACGCGCAGGCGGTGGACGGCGCCAAGAACGCGAAGGTGGTGCCGTTGAGCGGCACGGGCGCGGAGGCGACGGCGGTGCGGTACGACCTGAAGAAGAAGGAGGGGCTCTTCAGGCAGCAGACGGTCGCGGCGCGGGTGGAGAACGTCGTCGTCACCGTGGACTACAACGGCGCCGGTCTCGCCGGGGAGAAGACCCCGGACGCCGACGACCTGACGAAGGCGGCGGAGAAGGCGCTGAAGGAGGCCGTGGCGTCCGTGTCGGAGGCCAACGGCGGGGGTTCGCAGCAGGGTTCCGGTTCCGGGTCGTCCGCTTCCGCGTCGGCGTCGAAGCCGGCGTCGAAGTCCCCTTCGGCGTCCCCCTCGAAGTCGGCGTCCACGTCGCCGTCGTCCGGCGCGTCCGCGTCCGGGCCGGCCGCCGAGAAGGGCTGACGGAGGGCCCCGGGACGGGTTGCCGGAGGCCCCCGAGAGGGGCTGCCGGAGGGCTCCGAGGGGCCGACCGGCACCACGTTCGCCGCACACGTGTGCCACTCTGTTGCGCGCAACAACACGCAAGGGGAGGGGAGTACGAGTGGCCGCGCCACCACCGCAGCTGACTCGGATGCACCGCATACTCATCGGCGTGGTCGTGGCCGGCGCCCTGATCATCGCCGGCATCGGCTTCGCCGGTTCGTATGCGGCCGTCCGTGAGCTGGCCATCAAGAAGGGCTTCGGGAACTTCTCCTATGTGTTCCCGGTGGGCATCGACGCGGGCATCTGCGTGCTGCTGGCCCTGGACCTGCTGCTGACCTGGATCCGGATCCCCTTCCCGTTGCTGCGTCAGACGGCGTGGCTGCTGACGGCGGCGACGATCGCCTTCAACGGCGCCGCGGCCTGGCCGGATCCGCTGGGCGTGGGCATGCACGCGGTGATCCCGGTCCTGTTCGTGGTGTCCGTGGAGGCGGCCCGCCACGCGGTCGGCCGCATCGCCGACATCACCGCGGACAAGCACATGGAGGGGGTCCGGCTCACCCGCTGGCTCCTCTCCCCGGTCCCCACGTTCCTCCTGTGGCGGCGCATGAAGCTGTGGGAGCTGCGTTCCTACGAGCAGGTCATCAAGCTGGAGCAGGAACGTCTCGTCTACCAGGCCCGTCTGCGTTCCCGCTTCGGCCGGGCCTGGCGCCGCAAGGCCCCGGTGGAGTCGCTGATGCCGCTGCGCCTGGCGAAGTACGGCGTCCCCCTGGCGGAGACGGCCCCGGCGGGGCTGGCGGCGGCGGGCATCGAGCCGGTGCTCGTGCCGCCGGCGCCGCGGCCGGAGCCCGTCGCCGCCGTCGCGGGCGGTGCTGCCGCCGGGCCGGCGTCCGCCCCGCAGATCACGGCGCCCGCCGGCGGGCAGCGTCCGCCGGAGCCCCCGGAGGACGAGGCGAGCCCCTGGTTCCAGGCGCCGCTCGAGGTCGAGTACCACGGCGGTTACGACCCCACCTACGAGCCGCCGCCGGAGCCGCAGTACGAGCCCGAGGAGCAGTACGAGGACTGGTACGAGGAGCAGCCGCCGGAGCGGTTCCAGCAGCCCTCCCCGCAGGACACCGGCAGCTTCCCCATCCCGGTGGGTCCCCACCGCACCCGTGAGCTGGGTGAGGGCGGCGGACCGCCGGAGCCGGAGCCGACGGAGGAGGACTACTACCAGGTGTTCCGGAAGTCGATCGACGGCGGTTATCCGACGCCCGCGCAGCTGAGGGACGACGTGGAGGCGACCTTCGGCGTGGCGCTCCCCCTGCGGGAGGCCGTGCGCATGGTCAAGGTGTTCGCCGACCGCCACTCCCGGGAGCTGCAGGAGGAGCCGCACATCGCCTGACGTCGCTCGGTGTCGCGTTCGTGCGGCGTGAGCATGCGGAAGGGGCCCTCCGCCGGGAGGGCCCCTTCTCGCGTACCGCTTACTCCCCGAGCAGCTTGCGCACCCGGTCCTGGCCCACGGCCAGCAGCAGGGTGGGCAGCCGGGGCCCGGTGTCCCGGCCGACGAGCAGGTGGTACAGCAGCGCGAAGAACGCCCGCTGGGCCGTCTTGATCTCGGCCGGCAGCTCCTTGGGCGTGGCGTCGGCGGGGAAGCCGGCCTGGACCTTGGGGACGCCGTACACGAGGTGGGTCAGCCCGTCGAGGGACCAGTGGTCGGCGAGTCCGTCGAGCAGCAGCCGGACGGACTGCTGGGAGGCCTCGTCGAGGGACTTGAGCAGGTCGACGTCGGGTTCGTCGCGCACGATGGTCCGCTGGTCGGCGGGGACGTGGGTGTTGATCCACGCCTCGGCCTTGTCGTAGCGCGGCCGTGCCTCGTCCAGGGAGGCCAGCGGCTGCTCCGGGTCGAGCTCGGAGAGGATCCGCAGTGCCTGGTCCTCGTGCCCGGCGGTGATGTCGGCGACCGACGCGAGCGTGCGGTAGGGCAGCGGACGCGGTGTCTTCGGCAGCTCACCGGCGGCGGTGCCGACGGCGCGGGTGTAGGCGGCGACGTCGGCGGGCAGGGCGGAGCCGTCCGCGACCTTGGCCGCGAGCTTGTCCCACTCGTCGTAGAGCCGCTGGATCTCCTGGTCGAAGGCGATCTTGAAGGACTGGTTGGGCTTGCGGCGGGCGTAGAGCCAGCGCAGGAGCTGCGGCTCCATGATCTTCAGCGCGTCGGCGGGGGTCGGCACACCGCCCCGGGAGGAGGACATCTTCGCCATGCCGGAGATGCCGACGAACGCGTACATCGGCCCGATCGGCTGCCTGCCGCCGAAGATGCCGACGATCTGCCCGCCGACCTGGAAGGACGAGCCGGGGGACGAGTGGTCGACGCCGCTCGGCTCGAAGATCACGCCCTCGTACGCCCACCGCATCGGCCAGTCGACCTTCCAGACCAGCTTGCCGCGGTCGAACTCGCTGAGCCGGACGGTCTCGGCGAAGCCGCACGCGGTGCAGGTGTACGACAGCTCGGTGCTGTCGTCGTCGTAGGAGGTGACCGTGGTCAGGTCCTTCTCGCACCGGCCGCAGTACGGCTTGTACGGGAAGTAGCCGGCGGAGCCGGAGCTGCCGTCGTCCTCGGACGCGGCGCCGGAGCCCTCCTCGGCCTGCAGCTCGGCCTCGTCGACCGGCTTCTGCTGCTGCTTCTTCGGGGCCTTCTTCGTGCGGTACTGGTCGAGGATCGCGTCGATCTCGTTCCGGTGCCTCATGGCGTGCAGGATCTGCTCGCGGTAGGCGCCGGAGGTGTACTGCGCGGTCTGGCTGATGCCGTCGAACTCGACGCCGAGCTGGGCCAGCGACTCGATCATCGCGGCCTTGAAGTGCTCGGCCCAGTTCGGGTGCGGCGAGCCCTTGGGCGCCGGCACGGAGGTGAGCGGCTTGCCGATGTGCTCGGCCCAGGCCTCCTCGTCGACCCCGGCGATGCCCTTCGGCACCTTGCGGAACCGGTCGTAGTCGTCCCAGGAGATCAGGTGCCGGACCTGGTGGCCGCGGCGGCGGATCTCGTCGGCGACGAGGTGCGGGGTCATGACCTCGCGGAGGTTGCCGAGGTGGATGGGCCCGGACGGGGACAGGCCGGACGCGACGACGACCGGTTTGCCCGGGGCCCGGCGCTCCGACTCCTCGATGACCTCATCCGCGAAACGGGAGACCCAGTCGGTGGTCTCGGTGCTCTGAGCCACGATCGGCACGTCCTTCTTGTCGAACGGGTGACACCCCATTGTCACAGACCCGCTCGCGACCGGGAAAACCGCTTTGCCCCCCGTGGGATACTGGCCGGGACCATCCATTCCCACGAGGAGAACGGCACCCTTTCCTATGGCCTCGGTCACGTCCCTCAGCGATGTCGTCCAGCAGCAGCTCGCGTCCGCCCTCTCGGCCACCCTGCCGGAGGCCGCCGGCGCGGACCCGCTGCTGCGACGAAGCGACCGGGCCGACTACCAGGCCAACGGCGTTCTGGCCCTGGCGAAGAAGGCGAAGGCGAACCCGCGGGAGCTGGCCGCGCAGGTCGTCTCCCGGGTGGTGACCGGTGAGGTGATCGAGGACGTCGAGGTGTCCGGCCCCGGCTTCCTCAACATCAGGATCGCGGACCGGGCGATCACCGGGAACCTCGCCGCGCGGTACGCGGACGACACGGGCCGCCTCGGCGTGCCGTACGCCGGGGATCCGGGCACGACGGTGATCGACTACGCCCAGCCGAACGTGGCGAAGGAGATGCACGTCGGCCACCTGCGCTCCGCGGTGATCGGCGACGCGGTCGTCCAGCTGCTGGAGTTCACCGGTGAGAACGTGGTCCGCCGCCACCACATCGGTGACTGGGGCACCCAGTTCGGCATGCTCATCCAGTACCTGGACGAGCACCCGCACGAGCTGGACCACAAGGACGCCGAGGTGACCGGCGAGGAGGCGATGTCGAACCTCGACCGCCTCTACAAGGCCGCGCGCAGGCTCTTCGACTCCGACGAGGAGTTCAAGACCCGGGCCCGCCGCCGGGTGGTGGACCTGCAGGCCGGGGACCCGCACACGCTCGCCATGTGGCAGCGGTTCGTGGACGAGTCGAAGATCTACTTCTTCTCCGTCTTCGACAAGCTGGACATGGAGATCCGGGACGCGGACATCGTCGGCGAGTCCGGGTACAACGACATGCTGGCGGAGACCTGCCGGCTGCTGGAGGAGTCGGGCGTCGCGGTCCGCTCCGAGGGCGCGCTGTGCGTCTTCTTCGACGACATCAAGGGCCCGGACGGCAACCCGGTCCCGCTGATCGTGCAGAAGTCGGACGGCGGCTACGGCTACGCGGCCACCGACCTGTCCGCGATCCGCGACCGCGTCTTCAACCTGAAGGCCAGCACCCTCCTCTACGTGGTGGACGCCCGGCAGGCGCTGCACTTCCGGATGGTCTTCGAGACCGCCCGCCGGGCCGGCTGGCTGAACGACGACGTCACGGCGGTCCAGCTGGCCTTCGGCACCGTCCTCGGCAAGGACGGCAAGCCGTTCAAGACGCGCGAGGGCGAGACGGTCCGCCTGGTCGACCTGCTGGACGAGGCGATCGAGCGCGCGTCGGCCGTGGTGCGGGAGAAGGCGCAGGACCTGTCCGAGGAGGAGATCGCCGAGCGGGGCGCCCAGGTGGGCATCGGCGCGGTGAAGTACGCGGACCTGTCGACGTCGGCGAACCGCGACTACAAGTTCGATCTGGACCAGATGGTCTCGCTGAACGGCGACACGTCCGTCTACCTGCAGTACGCCTACGCCCGTATCCGGTCGATCCTCCGCAAGGCCGGCGAGGTCCGCCCGGCGGCCCACCCGGAGCTGGCCCTGTCCGGCGCCGAGCGCGCCCTCGGCCTGCACCTGGACTCCTTCGCGGAGACGGTCGCGGAGGCGGCCCGCGAGTACGCCCCGCACAAGCTGGCGGCGTACCTGTACCAGCTGGCGTCGCTGTACACGTCCTTCTACGACAAGTGCCCGGTGCTGAAGGCCGAGACGCCCGAGCAGGTGGAGAACCGCCTGTTCCTGTGCGACATCACGGCCCGCACCCTGCACCGGGGCATGGCCCTGCTCGGCATCAGGACCCCTGAGAAGCTCTGACCCAGCCCTTAGAGTCTGTGGGGAACCCTCTCCACAGACCGAAAGGCAGCCCGATGCCCGAGCGCGTCCCCGATCCGTCCGTGGCCCACTTCGGCGAGAACGGCATGCGCCGGTTCTCGGTGCCCGCCACCTACGGGGTGCAGCTGCCCGACGCGGCTCGCGAGGTGCTGGCGGGGACCGGGGTTCCGCTGCACGTGGCGCCGTACTTCGCCGCGGCGGGTGACACCGACGGGCCGACCCTGGGGATGACCGCCGGGCATCGCGGACTGCCCGCGCCCGCCGGGCGGGAGAACTGGCTGCGGATCGGCACGGATCCGCTGGCCCACCTGTGCGTGCGGCCGGACGGGGCGGTGCAGGCGGTGTTCCTGGGGCTCGGCGAGGACGACCTGTTCGTCAGCTCCGACCTGCGCGCGTTCAACGCGTCCCTGGCCGCCCTCGACCGGCGGCTGCCGGTGATCGCCGCCTCGACCAGCCTGCCCGTGGCGGCCGCCGCCTTCCGCGAACTCAACGCCGAGCTGCGGCAGATCGACGCGGCCGCCTTCGAGGAGCGCGAGAGCTGGTGGCCGAGGGTGTTGGACGACGTACGGCACACGCTCAACTTTCCGTTCTCGTCCGCCTTTGAGTACGTCGACGCGGCGGGCGCCAAGCAGATCGTCACCGACGCGACGGGCCCGGGGCGCGCGCACCCGGAGGAGCTGGTCTGGCAGCGGCTGCGGGCGGAAGGGGTCGCGCCGGAGCAGGTGCGGCGCGTCTACTGCGAACTGGAGCCCTGCATGATGCCCGGCCACTACTGCGCCGTGTGGCTGCAGGCCACCTTCCCGCACGCCGAGTTCACCCACAGCTTCGACTACGGGGCCACCGCCGAGTCACGGGAGGAAGGCCTCAAGGAGTTGATCACGTACGCCGCGCAGCGGGCGGGTGACCGGTGACCGAGCCGGTGTGGTCCCGCCCGGCGGCGGGGCGGGAACCGGCGGCCGCCGCGCTGCTGGGCTGGCTGGCCGACCCCAGGGCACCGCGGCTGTGCGTCGTCACCGGGAGCGCGGGGTGCGGGAAGTCCGGCCTGCTGGCATGGCTGATCGCCCACGGAACACGGGAGGGGGAGCCGCCTGAGCGCCGGGTGCACGGCTTCGTGCCGCTCGCCGGCCAGACCGCGCTGACCGCCGCCTGGACCCTCGCTCAGCAGTTGTCGCTGGCCGCCCGCACCCCGGGCGAGCTGGTGACCGCGCTGGCCGTGGACGAACGCCGTACGGTGCTCGTCCTGCCGGAGCTGCACGGCGCGCATGACCCCGCCGTGCTCACCGAACTGACGCTGGCCCTGGCTGAGTTGCCACACGTACGCCTGCTGGTGGAGGTGCGCGGCGGCAGCGCCGAGGCCGAGACGCTGACGGCGGCCCCCTCGGCGGTGATGGACCTCGACGAGGCGCGGTGGACGGACCCGGAGCGGTACGCGGCGTGGACCGGCCGACGGCTCTTGACCGGTGACGCACCCCGCCCGGTGCCGCCGGCCGTGGACTTGGACGATCCGGCCGAGGTGTGCGCGGCGGACCCCTGGCAGGTCTCCGTCCGCTACGAACGCTCCGGGGACGGCCACGGCGGTCTGCGCGCCGCGTGGCTGCGGGCGGGAGCGTCCCTGACCCGGGAGCAGAGCCCGGCCGAACGGGCCGTCGTCCTCCTGGCGGCACTGGGCGACGACGCGGACCCCCGGCTGCCGGGGCGGCTGGCGGCGCTGGCCGAGGGCGCGGACTGGCGGGTCGTCTGGCGCAGGGTGCGCGGTGACGTCCGGCCACCGTGGCCGGGACCGGCACGCGCTCTTTCGTCCGGTCGCGGACGGCTCGCCGGGCGGACCCTCGTCTCCGATCACCAGGGCACGGTCCGGCTGCTCGACGAGGCGGACGCCGCTCCGGCCGGCCGGCTGCCGGAGCCGGTGGGACCGGCGCCGGCCGTCGCCGGCACCGCCGAGGGTGACGTCCTCGTCCTGGACGTCGAAGGCGGACTGCACCTGCGCCGGGCCCCGGCCGCGCCGCGGGCGACGGGCCTGTCGGCGCTGCTGGACGAGGGCCCGACATCGCTGGAGCGGCTGGTGGAGGCGGTGCGGGCCCGTCTGGGACACCAGGCGCGCGCCGTGGCGGTCTGCGGGAGCGTGCTGGCGGTGGCGGACGGCATGGGCGGGGTGCACGCCTTCTCCCCCGGGGACCCGGAGCCGGTCGCGTCCACGGTCCGGCCGCACGAGGGCGCCGTCACCGCCCTGGCAGCGCTGGAGCTTCCGGCTGCCGGGGACGGCCCGGGTGTCCCCCTGCTCTACAGCGGCGGTTCGGACGGAAGGGTGCGTGCCTGGGGTGTCGGGGCCGAGCCGCTCGCCGCTCCGGTCCGGTCGCGGCGCTGCCCGGTGACGGCCCTGGCGGCGACCGTCACGGGCGCCGGGCCGGTGCTCGCCGTCGGCTGGGCGGACGGGCTGGTCGAACACCACGACCTGGACGGTGACAGGGTCCGCGTCTACCGGCCCGGCCTCGCCGTGCACGCGCTGGCGCTCACCGGCTCGGGCGATCTGCTGGTCGGCACGGACGAGTCGCTGGTGTGCCTGCGTCCTGCCTGAGCCGCGGCCGCGGTTGTCACAGTCGTGCCATGAAGGCCGCGGCCACCCTTGCGCCCCCGTGTCGACCCTCCGTTAGGCTCCCCCTACTCATACGATGATCAGGCGAATGAGGGGGCGTCACGGGGGATGGGTTACACGCTGCCCGGCTGGCTCGACGAGATCCTGGACTTCATCGGCATCAACTTCCCGAACGTCGACGAGGACGACTACCACGACATGGCCGACGCCATGCGGGAGTTCGCCGACAAGTTCGAGGGCCACGGCGCGGACGCGCACAAGTCGGTGGAGCGCATCCTGTCCTCCTCGCAGGGGTGGGCCGTCGACGCGATGGAGAGGCACTGGTCGCATGTCAAGGCCGGCCACCTGGACAAGGTTCCCGAACTGGCCCGCCTGTTCGCCGACGCCTGCGACATCGTCGCGGACATCATCTTCGGGATGAAGAGGAAGGCCGAAGCCGAACTCGCGGTCATGGCGGGCTCGGTGGGCCTCTCCATCGGTCTCGCCGCGTTCACCGGCGGACTGTCCGCCGTACTCGGCGCGGCAGAGGTCACGGCGATGCGGCAACTCGTGAAGCGGATCGTCGACGAGGCCGCCGACCGGATCGTGGACGAGCTGATCGCCCGGGTCACCGAGCCGGTCAACGCCAAGCTGGAGGCGATGATCGAGGACGCGGTCCTGGACCTGGCCGAGGATGCCTTCTCCCTTCCGCCCGGCCCCGGCGGCGACACCGGCGGAGGGCACGGCCACGGGCACGGCGGCATGCAGCTGGCCTCAGCGGGAGGCGGCTTGGAACTCGCCTCCGCGAGCGGTTGTCCCGCGGCAGGCGCCGACCTCTACATCGATCACGAGGAATTCGAGTCCGGCGCCGGCAAGCTCTCCTTCCACGGCAAGGAGCTGCACTCGGCCGGCTCCTCCCCACTCAACCGGGCGAAGGGGGCCTTCAACCGCACGAAGGGCCGCGACCCGTTCACACAGCCCTTCGAGTCGATGCTGCACGGCGCAGTGCACGGCTGCGAGGAGGTCCTCGGCAAGGTCGGCAAACACCTCACCGACGCCCTCCCGACCCGCACAAAAGCCGTGTCCCGCCTGCACAAGGGCAACGACGTGGAGGTAGGGGAACGGGCCCGCCAGGTCGCAACAGACGGTCACGGCGGGCGCGATACTCCCATGTATCTGCTCAACGCCGACGGCAGCGTCTACCAGCTGCACCACAACGGCGAGAAGACCCGCGTCAAGGGCGATGAGTCAGGTCTGCCCGACGTGGTCGGTGAAGACGGCAAGGTATGGCGTTACCGGCAAGCTGTCGACGGCGGGAAGAACCCCTACCCCGTGGAGAACCCTTCCGCCGGAGGCCCCAAGGTCCGGTCCAGGAGGCTGGGCCCGGACGAGACCAGCGATCTGGCCCACGCCACTCAACTCGCCCGCTACGCCAAAGGCGACTACAACAACGGCAACTACGCTGCCGCCCATTACATCGACACGCACGGGAACAAGTACATCCTCGTCGGTCACAGCCAGGGCGTTCACTCCGAAAGAACCATAGGCTATCCGGTGCTCGAACACGGCAACAAGCACGGCCTCACGTCGCTTTACACCGAACGCGAACCATGTCAGGACGCCACCTCGTGGTGTGACCAATGGCTTGCCCAGCACTTCGACGAGAAGCTGGAAGTGACACACTCCCACAGCTACGACCAGACGCGGGGCCCGGATGGCAAACGGGACCCCCGCATGGACGCCGAACACAAAGACTTCATCAGGAACCTGCGGGACTGGCATGACCAGCACGGTCTCGGGTCTGGAATGATGACGGAATCGGACGGTGCGGCGATGAAAGCCGCCAGAGGCAAGTGAGGCCTGTACGTGCTCTTCAGCGTTGACCACGACACCTTGACGGCCGTCGGACTCGTGGACGAGGTCAGCCGTCTGTCCGAGGCCACGGCCCGCAGGTACGGCTTCTCCGGTGACACCTTGGACTTCCTCGTCCGGACGGGGCTGCCCTCCTCCGACGCGTACGACCTGTGGTTCGGACCGCCGCAGAATTTCGACCCCGGATTCGTCTGGGACTTCGCCACCCAGGCGGAACAGGGATGGGTCAATCCGGACGCGGCCGAGACGGTCGTGAAGCTCGGCGGTTTCCTCACCAGCTCGGTGGCCGCCGACCCGAGAACGGGCGTCGTGTACCAGTACACCGAAGGCACCAAGCAGGTCGTTCCGATCCACGGTGACGTGTCGTCGCTGGCGCACACCGCCGTCACCTTCCTCGGCTACATCGAGTCCCGGACCGCGGGGGACGACGAGGACGACGACGCCCGCCGCCGGCGAGAGGTCGAGGCGCTGATGGCCGGCATCCGGGACGTCGACCCTCTGCCCTTCGCCCACGAGCACAGCGGATGGAATGAGATGTTCGAGAATCTCTGGATGGGCATTTACACCTGACCGACTCGGCCCGCTCGCATGTCGAGCTCGCGTTCCGGGCCCGTCGAGGCGGTTCGTGCCAACCGTCGTTCCCCTGACGATCCGTAGCGCGGAGGCAGCGAGGCTCTCATGCTGTTCGGAATCGCCTGCGGCGGAGTCCCTCCTTTCCGTGGTACTCCCGACGGAAGTGTCCCAACCGCAGAAACGCATGGACTCCGGCCGGTTCCCCCGCGTGGCCGAGAAGATCGAGCTCGCCGAGTACAAGGCCCGAGTCCGATGCGCCATGAGGAGGCAGGCGGCGCTGACCATGCTGTTCCGAGTCGATCATGAGACGCTGGCTGACACGGTCGGCGAGGACGAGGTGTACCGTCTGTCCGAGTCGACGGCGGCGCAGTACGGCTTCACCGGCGAGACACTCGCCTTCCTCGTCGATACCGGGCTTCCCAGCGCCGAGGACTACGAGTTCTCCTTCGGCCTGCCCGACGAGTTCGACCCCGGTTTCATCTGGGATTGCGCGGAGGGAAGGGAGCACGGCTGGACCTTCCCCGACGGAGTGGAGAAGGTCGTGAAGATCGGCACCTTCCCGGTCAACGCGGTCGTGGTCGATCCGCGGACCGGAATCGTGTACCAGTACACGGACGCGACCGAGGAGGCGATTCCCGTCCACGGCGATCTGTCCTCACTGGCGAAGACCATGATGTCGTTCCTCGGATACATCTCGTCCTGCAGTCCCGGCGAGGACCAGGACGAGGACGAGGAGTACGCGCGCCGCAAACGCGAGGTCGGCGCATTGACGAACGAGATCCGTCTCGTCGATCCCCTGCCTTTTTCCCACGAGTACAGCGAGTGGGTCGAGCTCTTCGACAACCTCGAAGGCGGCATCTTCACATAGACGTACGGAGGAGGCGTCGGCGGCCCTGACCCCGTAGCGGTTCGTGCCCTCTCACACACAAGAGTCGAAGATCGACCCCGCTACGAGTGACCTGGCACAGGCGACCCAACTGGCCCGCAAGGGCGCACGACTGCTACAAGGGCAAACGGCCGGGAGATGATCCAGAAGTGAGCACGGTAGCGTGGCGGACATAACGTACGCAGTGAGCAGCGAAGACGTCATCCGTCTGTTCGGCCTGGACGGCGTCAACTACCACCCCCAGCACTCAGGCGCCGAACTCCACGCGCCCACCGCACAGTTCCTGGCGTGCGTCGGCCTGCCCACCGACCAGACCTTCGCCTCACGTGCCGAGCCTGAGAACGGCTTTCCCACCCCGAGGGAACTCGGTCTCCTCTTCGACCGCCAGGGCCGCGCCTGCCCTCCGGAGCGCCGGCGTTGGGCCGTACTCGGTTCCCTCGTCACGGCTGTGGTCGTCCTCGATCCCGAGACCGGAGCGGTTCACGCCTACCCCGAGGGCGAGGACGAGAGCCAGCTGCTTCACCGCGACATCGCATCGTTCGTCTTCACGCTGTGTGCCTTCCGGAAACTCATCGACGCCTGCACCGAGGACGAAGACGAGGTCGAGGCGTACGCCTACGAGTTCCGGCAGGCTGTCACCGGGATCGACCCCACCCCTCTCGCTGACGAAGGCACCGAGTGGAACCGCCTTCTCGGCGAGGTCCTCGAGGGCATGTGGTGAGGGCGGCGTCATAGACGTACGGAGGAGGCGTCCGGCCCTGACCCGGTAAGGATCTCGCCGTCAATTCTGCGCGTCGAGGAGTTCCCGGGTGCGGCGGATCAGGGCCTCGCGGACCTCGTCCGGGGCGAGGACGCGCAGCGGGGTCGCCAGGCCGAGGAGGTAGCGGGCGAGGCCGTCCGCGTCCGGGCCGCCGATGTCGACGAGGGTGGCGTCGGGGCCGTCGGGGCGGTGGGTGCCGACGGTCGCGGGGACGAGGCGGAGCGCCTGGTCCAGCGGGAGGAGCAGGCGGACGGTCGCCGACAGCGGGTAGGGGCCGTTCGCGATGTTGCGGGAGACGAGCGCGGCCGGGTCGGGCGGGTCGGTGATCCGCACCCGCTCCCCGGTGGGCGTCAGCCGCTCGACCCGGTCGGCCCGGAACGTCCGCCATCCCCGGTCCACGTCCCGGGCGACGAAGTACCAGCGCCGCCCGGTGTGGACGAGCCGGTACGGGTCCACCTCCCGTACGGTGCCGCGGCCCTGCCCGTCGCGGTACGACAGCCGGGCCCGCTCCCCGCGCCGGCAGGCCGCGGCCAGTTCCAGCAGCATGCCGGGCCGCAGCCGCGGCTCCTCGGGCCGGGGCAGCCCGACGAGGGCGTCGTCCCACTCCCCCAGCCGTTCGGCGATCCGGCCCGGCAGCACCTGCCGCAGCTTGAGCAGCGCGGACAGCGCGGCCTGGTCCCCGCCGAGGGCTCCGCCGAGCGCCGCCCCGCGCAGCCCCACCGCCACGGCCAGCGCCTCCTCGTCGTCCAGGATCAGCGGCGGCACGCGCGTCCCGGCGCGCAGCCGGTAGCCGCCCCAGGGCCCGGCGTCGGAGTCGACGGTGTACCCGAGGTCCCGAAGCTTGGCGATGTCCCGGCGCACGGTGCGGTCGGTGACGGCCATGCGGTCGGCCAGCTCGGCGCAGGTCCAGGAGGGCCGGGCGGCGAGCAGCGAGAGCAGGCGCAGCAGACGGGCGGACGCGCTGAGCACGAGCCGAAGTCTCGCACAGGTCCGCATGACCAGGACCGGATCTGTCCTGGTCGGGTCCTACCGTCTCCCCATGACCACGCCATCCGCTTCCGCACCCCTGTTCCGCTTCGCCGCCGTCACCTTCGACTGCGCCGACCCCGCCGAACTGGCCCGCTTCTACGGCGAGATGTTCGCCCTGCCCGTCACCTACTCCTCCGACGACTTCGTCTTCCTCGGCGGCGGCGACGGCACGCCGGGCCTCGGCTTCAACCGCCTGCCGGACTACCGCCGCCCCTCCTGGCCGGACCCGGCCGAGGAGAAGCAGGCGCACATCGAGGTGGGCGTCGACGACCTGGACGAGGCCGAGGCCCGTCTGCTGAAGCTGGGCGCGACAAGGCCGGAGACCCAGCCGCAGCCGGACCGCTGGCGGGTGCTGCTGGACCCGGCGGGCCACCCCTTCTGCATCACGACTCTGGTCTGACGAGGCCCGAGCCCGCGGTCCGCACAGGCCCTCAACGGCGTTGTCAGTGGCTGCCCTTACAGTCACCGGCATGGCGACTCTTCCCAACCCGCTGCCCCGACTGGCCACCGACCCCAGCGGACGCTCCCTGGGGCTTCAGCTGCCTCCGGGCAGGCTGGTGGACACCACCGAGGACGGCCCCTGGCACGAGCCCCTGCTGTGGCACGCGCAGAAGTCGTCCGCGCCCGGCACGTGGAAGGCGCTGGGCGCGCCGGCGGCCCGGGTGGGGCTGCTGCCGGTGCTGGTGGACCTGGCCGGCTGCCGGAGCGGCGTCGAGGACTGGGGGCTGCTGCCCGGTGAGGCGTCCTACCCGGGGGACCACGACCCGGAGGAGGTGCTCGCCGAGCACTGGGCGCAGGAGACGGGCGGTCAGGACTGCCCGACGGCGCGGCCGTTCGGCGCCGACTGGCCGGGGCTCGCGTCCGCCGGTGTCCTCTGCGCCGACCCGGGGACCCGCGCCGCGCAGGTGGCCGACATGCTGAACGGCGACCGGAGCAGGTGGGGCGAGTGGATCGAGGAGCCGCACCTGGCCCTCGTACCGGCCCGCCGGTCCGCCGACATACCCGCGGCGATCGGCTGGACGGGACCGCTGGACCACGAGGGGGACGTGGCCCGGATCTGCGCGGTGCTGCGGTCGTGGGAGGACCGGTTCGGCGTCCGGGTCGTGGCGCTCGGCCTGGACTCCCTCGTCGTGTCCGTCGCGGCGCCGCCCGGCACCGTCGCCGACGCCGAGCGGCTGGCCGCCGAGCACTACGCCCTGTGCCCGAACACGGTGACGCAGAGCGGCCCGGGAAGCGTGGGCGCGTACGCCGAGGAGCTGGTCGGCGCGACCAGTTGGGCGTTCTGGTGGGAGTGAGCACGCGCCGTCAGTCCGCCCCCGAGGCCGGTTGCCACTTGTCGCCGCCGAGCGGGAAGGCGTAGTCCGGGCGGCCGTTGGCGCCGCTGGTGCGGAACGGGCGGCCGGCGTCGTCGATCACCAGCGTGCCGTGCCGGTCCCCGCTGGACCAGGCCAGTTCCAGGTACCAGCTGACGTCGTACGCGGAGGCGTCGGCCTTGATGTGGAAGACCTCGGGGTCCGACTGGCTCACCTTGAACGGGAAGTTCGGCTCCCCGGCCTCCGGTACGGGCGCCGGGCGCATCGCGTCCAGGGCGACCGTGAAGGTCCGGATCGGCACACCGCCGCCGCAGCCGACGCCCGGATAGCCCATGGCGTAGTCGTTCCAGGCGAGCGGGGACCGCTTGCCCGCCGTGCGCACGGACAGCCGCTCCAGGACGACGGTCTCCCTGCCGGTGCCCTGCACGGTGAAGGTGACGAGCTGCTCCCGCGACGAGACCGCCTTGTGCACGTCCACCCAGGCGGGCGCGTCCTGCTCCAGGGGCGGCGGGGAGACGGCGGACGGCGGACGGTCGATCAGGTAGTGCTGGGAGCAGGGGCTTTCCCAGGTGTAGGGGCGGGTGGAGACGGTGAGCGGCGGGGCCGCCGCGGCGGCGCCGCGCGGCGCGGGCGCGTGCGGCGCGTTGCCGGGTGTGCTGCCGTGGCGGGCGGGGGTCTTCGCGGAGGGGGACGCCGAGCGGGCGGTGGACCGGGTCGGCGTCGCGCTTCCGGCGGTGGGCGTGGACGGCGGGCTGGTCCGGGCGGCGGACTCCACGGTGGCCGCCGGACCGGCCCCGCGGTCCTGCCGCCCGTCATTCGTGGAGACGTTCAGGGCGAGCGCCGCGGTGCCGAGCAGCGCGGCGACGGTGCAGGCGGCGAGGAGAACGAGCCTCCTCCGCCGCCGGGAACGGGCCGCCCCCGCCTCCGGCACGGCCGACCCCTCCGGCACCGGCTCGGACGCCGGAACACCGGCCGGCCCCGACTCCGGTACGCGCACCGACTCCGCAGCCGGCCCCCGCACCGACTCCGCGTCCGTATCGGCATCCGGCTCCGCCACCGGCTCCAGCGCCCGCCCCCCGCCGGGCTCGCCCACCGGCCCCGACCCGACCACGGGCCCCGGCCCGACCACGGGCCCCGGCCCGGCCACCCCTTCCGGCCCGGCCGCCGGGCGCGGCTCGCCCACCGACCCCGACCTGACCACGGGCCCCGGCCCGGCCACCGGCCCGACTACCTGTTCCGGCTCGGCCGCCGGGCGCGGCTCGCCCACCGACCCCGACCTGACCACGGGCCCCGGCCCGGCCACCCCTTCCGGCTCGGCCGCCGGGCGGCTGTCCCCCGCCGCGGCCCGCGCCTCCCGTACCGCCCCCGGCTCCCCTCGTACCGCCCCCGGTGTCCCCCGTACCGCCACCGGTGTCCCCCGTACCGGCCGCGGTTCCTTCCGTCCGCGCCCCGCGTCCGCCAGCACCCACCGCCGATGCAGTTCGACGAGTTCCGCGGGTGTGGCCCTGCACAGCCGGGCGAACCGCTCCACGGGCGCGTAGTCGGCCGGTAAGGCGTCCCCGTTGCAGTACCGGTGGAGCGTCGACGTACTCATGTGGAGCCGCTTGGCGAGCGTGCCGTAACTGTGTCCGGAGCGGTCCTTCAGCTCCCTCAGCAGCTCGGCGAAACCGCTTTCGGACGTGCCCTCCGCCACCGTTCCTCCGTCCCCCTCGTCCCACCCCGGCGTTCCAGGGAGTGACTGTCTTCGCAGGTCATAGCCCATATACGCGTTCCAGCGTCCCGCTTTCCCCGTGGAGGCTGGCCCCCGGGACGAGTCTGCCCACAGGCTCTGGTCATCCAAGCACGTCGACCGGCTCAGCCCGAAAGAGGACCTGCCATGCGTATGCGCCACATCCGTCTGCTCGCCGCCACCGGCACCGCCGTCACCGCCCTCGCGCTCACGGCGTGCGGCAACGGGACGGGGACCTACGACGAGGGCGCCTCCCACCCGACGCCCGCGACGGGGACGGAGCAGACCGCGGGGACGGAGAAGACCCAGGGGGCCGGGTCCGCCACCGGCGGCGGTACGGCGGCCGGCGCGCCCGTGTCCCGTACCCGCGCCCCGGGCTCGTCCGCCGCGCCCGCCGCCCAGCCGGGCGCCGCCCAGGCCGGCCGCAGTGCCCAGGGCGCGCACACCGGCGCTGCCGTGGTGCTGTGCAACGGCGCGAACACCACCGTCACCGCCGAGCCGCTCCAGCGGCCCCTCAACCACATGCTGATCACCGTGAAGAACACCGGCGGCACGACCTGCCAGCTGCCGTACTACCCGGTGCTGCGCTTCGACCAGATGCAGTGGGCGCCGCAGGCGGACGAGGCCACCAAGCCGCAGGCCGTGGTCGCCCTGGCGCCCGGCGAGTCGGGGTACGCGGGCGTGCTGCTGTCGTCCGCCGACGGCAGCGGCACCGGTGGGACGACCGGCCGGAAACTGACGGTGGGCTTCCAGGGCCTCACCCCGAACAGCAGCGGCGGCCCGTCCGCGCTCCCGGCCCTGCCCGCCAAGGGCGTCTACTACGACAGCTCGCTGAAGGTGACGTACTGGCAGCAGGACCTGGACGACGTCATCAGCTGGTGAACGGCCCCTCGGGGTCCCGCAGCTTCTGGGCCGCCTCGGTGGCCCAGTAGGTGAGGATGTTCCGGGCCCCGGCCCGCTTGATGCCGGTCAGGGTCTCGAAGATGGCCCGGTCGCGGTCGATCCAGCCCTTCTCGGCGGCGGCCTCGACCATCGCGTACTCACCGGATATCTGGTACGCGGCGACCGGCACGTCCACGGCGTCCGCGACCCGGGCGAGGACGTCGAGGTAGGGGCCGGCGGGCTTGACCATCACCATGTCGGCGCCCTCGGCCAGGTCCAGCTCCAGCTCCCGCAGGGACTCGCGCCAGTTGGCCGGGTCCTGCTGGTAGGTCCGGCGGTCGCCCTGGAGCGAGGAGGCGACGGCCTCGCGGAAGGGGCCGTAGAAGACCGAGGAGTACTTGGCGGTGTAGGCGAGGATGGCGACGTCCTCGCGGCCGATCTGGTCCAGCGCGTCGCGGATGACGCCGATCTGACCGTCCATCATGCCGCTCGGGCCGACGACGTGGGCGCCGGCGTCGGCCTGCACCTGGGCCATCTCGGCGTACCGCTCCAGGGTGGCGTCGTTGTCGACCCGCCCCTGGGCGTCCAGCACGCCGCAGTGTCCGTGGTCGGTGGTCTCGTCCAGGCACAGGTCGGACATGACGAGCAGGTCGTCGCCGACCTCGGACCGCACGTCCCGGATCGCCACCTGCAGGATGCCGTCGGGGTCGGTCCCCGGTGTCCCGACGGCGTCCTTCTTCCCCTCCTCCGGCACGCCGAACAGCATGATCCCGGAGATTCCGGCCTCCACGGCCTCCAGCGCGGCCTTCTTCAGGCTGTCCCGGGTGTGCTGCACGACGCCGGGCATCGACGCGATCGGCACCGGTTCGCCGACGCCCTCCCGGACGAACGCCGGGAGGATGAGGTCGGCGGGGTGCAGCCTCGTCTCGGCGACCATCCGCCGCATGACGGGCGAGGTCCGCAGCCGCCGGGGACGCGTACCGGGGAAGGATCCGTACTTCGTCATGCTTCTACGCTACGCCCGCCCCACCACCGCCTTTGCCGACGCCCTGTCGGACCGGGAGTGGAGGCCGCTGCGCTCCGGGAGGGCGGGGCATAGGCTTGGGGTGCAGGCGTCGTCGCCGAGGAGGGGGCTCCGGGATGACCGGGACAGTGACAGCAGTCAGCAGCAACGGCGTGTACTCGTTCACCAAGCCGAACCGGGACAGCATCACGCTGCTCGCCGGGCTCGGTGTGGAGGGCGACGTGCATGCCGGTGTGACGGTCAAGCACCGCTCACGGGTCGCCCAGGACCCCACCCGGCCGAACCTGCGCCAGGTCCACCTCATCCACGAGGAACTCTTCGCCGAGGTCGGCGCGGAGGGGTTCGCGGTGACGCCCGGCGACCTCGGCGAGAACATCACCACCCGCGGCATCGACCTGCTCGGCCTGCCGGTCGGCACGCTGCTGCGCATCGGCGGGGAAGCGGTGCTGGAGGTGACCGGCCTGCGCAATCCCTGCCTGCAGATCGAGAACTTCCGGAAGGGGCTGCTGAAGCGGGTCGTCGGCCGCGACGAGGACGGGAACCTCGTGCGCAAGGCCGGGATCATGAGCATCGTGAGGGAGGGCGGCACGGTGCGCCCCGGCGACACGATCGAGGTGAAGCTGCCCGACGGACCGCACCGGCCCCTGGACCGCGTCTGACGCGCCCCGCCGGGACGCTCAGGCCGCGCACGTGATCCCGCCCGACAGCGCCGTGCCCGCCGTCGTGCCCGCCGTCGCCGCCGCCGTCCCCCACGTCGCAGCGGAACGGCAGTCGCGGCAGCGGCCGGGGTGGGGGGCGCGGAAGGCGCGTTCGCAGCCGTCGCAGGTCTGGAACGGGTGCGGGAGGGACCGGGGGACGCCGGAGGCCGCCGGCGCGGCAGGCGGGTTCGCGGGCAGGGGCGCCGGCAGCAGCTCGCGGAGGCGGTAGGCCAGCACCCTGGCCGGGTGCCGCATGTCCACGGGCAGCTCGGTGGTCAGCACGCGGTGGACGACGGCGGCCGTGGCGCCGCCCGCCAACCAGGCGGCGACGGCGGGAGCGAGCCGGTCCACCTGCCGTGGGGTGAGAGTGAGGCGGTCGTCGGTGCGGCGCAGGCCCGCGAGGAGGGTGACGGCCGCCCTGTGGTGCCGGTCGGCGGGGCGCCGCTGGGGCGGGTGCGCCTCGGCACGGGCCGGGGGTTCGCCACCGGCTGGGGGCGCTTGCGGCGCGACGGGGGCTCGGTCGTCCTCCGGGGACGGCTCCTGGGCCTCCGCGTCGGCCGCCGGGCCACCGGCGGGACGGGCGGGTGAGGCCACGGGCCGGTGCGGGGCACGTGCCGGCGTGTCCGGTGCGGCGGCCCTGGCCGGAGCGGGCGTGTGGTGGGCGTACGTACGCGTGACCAGGCGGCCCGACTCGGTGTGTTCGCGGACCCGCTCCAGATACCCGTGCGCCTCCAGCTCCCGCAGCGCGAACGCGATCCGGTCGCGGCCCTCGGGGAAGCGCTCGGCGAGGCTGCGGATGTCCACCGGGGTGCCCTCGGGCACCGACAGGATGTGGGTCGCCAGCCCGATCGCGGTCAGCGACAACGCGCGGTGCTGGGCGAGGTGGTTGCCGATGACGACGTACTGCCCCGACTGGTACGTGCGTACGTGGGTGACACCGGAGTGGGTGGTGGATCGCCGAACACCCTGAACCGGGCGCAGCGCGGCGTTAGTCTTCTTCTCAGCCATGGGGAAGGTCCAGCTTCCTCGTTGGTCAGGCCCTCGCACTGGGATGGCAGTCCCGGCGGGGGCCGACGCATGTGTGGGTGGTGACGCAGGCGGTTGCCTCGTGGCGAGACTGCACGCCCGGCCCGCCGACGCGCCAGCCACACCGATCCGATTCACCCGCCCGAGTGACCTACGCGAGGTTTGGTCGGGTTGGTTGGTTATTTCCCTTGGTTCTTTGGTCTTTTACCGCCCGCGACCCCGGCCCGCCCGCCACCGCGGCACGTGTGTCCGGGCTCCGGTGCGCGACCGGGCCGTTCGCGCCGGACAGGTCCAGTTCCGCCCACACCGTCTTGCACGGCACCGGCCCGATCCGCACGCCCCAGCGGTCCGCCAGCTCCTCCACCAGCAGCAGCCCGTAGCCGGACTCGGCGGGCACGCCGGCCGCCGCCGCCCCGCGGACCGGAAGCCGATCACCCCGCGTGTCGGTCACCTCGATGCGCAGGACCCGCCGCGCGGTGAGCGACAGCGTGAGGCGGAAACCGCGGCCGGACACCCGGCCGTGCAGCGCGGCGTTTGCCGCCAGCTCGGCGACGATCAGCCGGGCGGGGTCCAACGGCAGATCCCATGACCGCAGTTGCTCGACAGCGAGCAGCCGCCCGAGGCGGGCGCCGCGCCGGGTCGCGGAGAGCGGGACGAAGAACTGGTGCGCCGAGGTGTGCGGGGTGGAGATTCGCTCATTCACATCACTCAGCGTGTCCGTGCGTGCGTAGCCTGTGAAGGGAGGCGGCCCGTGCGACCGGCGGCTGTCCGTGCGGTGCCCGGTTCCGTCCGGGCCGTACGGGATGACCGGCGCCGGGCGGGACCGGTTGGACAGGAAAGGGCGCGGCGGGAGGACGGCGGACGTGAGCGACTGGGACGCGGGACCGGACGACGAGGAGGCCGGGGCCGTGATGCGCACGGTCTCCCGGCAGTTGAAGCTGTGGCGGGAGGCGGCCGGCCTCACCCAGGCCGAATTCGGCACGGCCATCGGGTACGGGGAGGAACTGGTCTCCTCGGTGGAACGGGGACGACGGATTCCCCGGCCGGAGTACCTGGACGCGGCGGACGAGGTCCTGGGCGCGGGCGGCAAGATCGCGGCGCTCAAGCAGGACGTGGCGGAGGTCCGGTACCCGAAGAAGGTGCGGGACCTGAAGAAGCTGGAGGCGGAGGCGGTCGAGCTGTGCGTGTACAACAACTCCGTCGTTCAGGGGTTGCTGCAAACGAAGGAATACGCGCGAGCGGTGCTCAGCGCGCGTCGTCCACCCTGCAGTGCCGACGAGTTGGAGCAGCAGGTAGCTGCCCGCGTGGCGCGACAGGCAATCGTCAACGATGCGACGGCGCGACCTGTCTTCAGTTTTGTCCAGTGCGAGTCGACGCTCCGTCGGCTCATCGGAGGCAAGATGGTGATGCGCGGGCAACTCGAACGACTGTTGGAGGTAGCCGAGTTCCCCAACGTCGACCTTCAGGTGCTGCCCCTGAGCCGCGAAGAGAACTCGGGGCTCGACGGTTCGTTCAGGTTGCTCAGGCTCAAGGACGGCGCCACGGTCGGCCACATCGAGGTGGTGCACGTCAGTCGCATGATCGCAGACCCGAAAGAGGTGCAACTCCTCGACATCCAGTATGGGATCATCCGGGCGCAGGCTCTCAGCCCTCGGGAGTCGATGGCCCTCATCGAGAAAGTGCTTGGAGAGACATGAAGCTGGAGTGGATAAAGAGCAGTTACAGCACGTCCAGCGGCCCCGACTGCGTCGAGGTGGCCGTCCCCGACGAGACCGCCGTCCTCGTCCGCGACTCCAAGAACCCGACCGGCCCCCGCCTCACCCTCTCCCCCACCACCTGGGCGACCTTCCTGCCGTACGCCGCCGCCCACTGACGGATCGACCGCCTGCGGCCCGCACCCGTGCCCACGGTGCGGGCCGCACGTACGCCGTCACTCGGGGGCCGGGGCCGCCTCCTCTGCCTCAACACGGCGTGGGCCGGTCACCCCGCGGGATGAACATGCAGCTCAGCAGCGGCCCGCGCCCGCGCCCGGCGGGGACCGCGGTGCGCCGGGCGCTTCCGCGCGCCCCTCTGCGCGCAGCGTGCCCGAACGCACGGTGGGGCAGTGACCGGAGCGGAAACGAACTGCTCACGAGAGGAGCGACTGCTCATGAGTCGACGCATGGTCCGTCCCGCCGCACTGGCCGCCTCCACCGCACTGCTGGCGGGCGGTCTGCTGGCCGCGACCGTGCCCGCCGCCTCCGCCGCGCCCGCGAAGTACTCGCACGCGGCCGCCGCGCAGAAGCTGCGGGCGGCGGGCATCGCCTGGACCTCCTCGGGCGGCTGCAGCAACCGCAACAACAGGAGGTGCACGTCCTTCGAGCGCATCAACCGGAGCACCGTCGCCGGGGTGATCGACTTCAGGAAGGCGAGCAGGTGCGCGGTGACCATCACCGGCGGCACCGAGACGGGACACGCCTCCGGGACCTACAGCCACTGGAACGGCTACAAGGTCGACATCCAGCCGACGACGTGCGTGAACCGCTACATCACCAGGAAGTTCCGCTACGTGGGCCAGCGGCCCGGCGACCACGCCAAGCAGTACAAGTCCCCGTCGGGGAACGTCTACGCCCGCGAGGGCTCGCACTGGGACATCACCTACTACCGCGCCGCCCGCTGACGCGGCACGTCCCACTGGGCACCGACGCGATCGTCCGCCTCGCCGCCGAGGGGCCCGAAGTCCTGGCGCCACCAGCTCAACGTCAACCTCGTCGCCCCGGCCGAGCTGACCCGGCACTTCCTGCCGCAGCTGCGCGCGGCCCGCGGCC
>NZ_JBEXTB010000008.1:0-189803 GCF_040613915.1 Streptomyces sp. NPDC006193 | reverse complement strand
GCTCATTCCGGGCATGGACGTCAAGCCGCTGATCGCGGAGCTGAGGGACCGCGTCTCGGAGGAGCTGGACTACGGACAGCCGAACCGTCGCTAATCTGAGCTGGTGTCGTTGGTTGTCTCGGCGTCAGCGGTTTCCCGTGGCTCCATGGAACCCATCTGTTCCATGCGCCGGATCTCCCGCTCTGCTGCTTCAAGTGCCCGAGGTCAAGGGCCATCGCGGCGCGCTCGGCGACGTAGTAGACGTCCTGGCGGATCCGACAGTCCCACCCTGGTTGGCGACACAAGGCCAGGAACCGTACTTCGAGACTGAGTTCGATGCGGCCCATCTCGTCCTGGACGTGGACCGGGAGTGCGGCGTGCCGGAGGTCCTTGGCGTAGTCACGCGTCTGCCGGTCGGCCTCGTCGGGCCGGGCTTCGACGGGCGGAGCGCGAGCGTGACCTGCGGAATTCAGAACAGATCTCCACGACCAGCAGTCGAGTCGACCGGCATGCCGAGGTCATTCTCACCAGGCCCACTCAGCACCCCGAAAGCGAGGCGGGGGCGGATTCTCTGCTCAGACAGTTACGACGATCTTGCCGAGCGGGTGCCTGCGGGCATAGTCGATTGCCGCTTCGACGCCGTCGTCGAGTGAGTATCGGCGGGCGATCGGGGTGGAGAGTCGGCCCGCGGTTGCGGCTTCGGCGACGGCCCATGCGCCGTTGGTCTCATCGCCCATTTGCATCACGAAGGCCAGTTTCACGTCGTCGCGTTCCAGGTGCCGGGGTTCCGGCGGGGGGAAGACGATTGAGATCAGCCGGCCGCCCGGGCGCAGGCTGCGTGCCGCCGTAGGCAGGCCGTCGGCGAAGAGCGCAAGGTTGAGGACGACATCGACGCCGGTGGGGTAGCAGTCGTAGCCGACCGTGTGGTGGGCTCCGAGGCTGCGCAGCAGTTCAGCGGCCTCGGTCGTGCGGGCGGTGGCCGTGATCTCGGCGCCGGCTGTGGCCAGGTTCGGAATGAGGGTCAGGCCGACCGCGCCGGTGGCGCCGATGACGAGGACGGACTCGCCTGGGCGAATTTTCGCGGCGTCCATGATGGCCAGTGTGGTGCCGCCCGCGATCGGCAGGGACGCGGCCTGCTCTACGCCGAGGGCGGCCGGGCGGTGGCCCAGTGCAGGCGTGTCCGCCTCGAAGACCGCGTAGTCGGCGAGGGCACCGGTGCTCAGTGACGGCCGTACGAGGTCGGCGGCGAGGCGCAGCTGGCGGGGCAGGGCCATGCCGAAGATCTCGTCGTCCACGCGGAAACGGGTGACGTCCGGCCCGGCTTCGGTGACGGTGCCCGCGAACTCGTTGCCGAGTGTGTAGGGGAACTGCAGGTCGACCAGTTCGCGATAGCCGCCGGTGACGACGCGCATGTCGGTGGGGTTGATCGTCGAGGCGGCGATCTTCACCAGGATCTGGCCGGGGCCGGGGCGTGGGATGGCGAGCTCGGCGATCGTGAGTTGCTCGGGATCTCCGTAGCCGGTCGCGACGAGTGCCCGCATGGTATCGGTTGTCATGACTTCACCGTATGGAGCATCCTGTGAGCAGTCGATGTCTGAACTACTCACTTTCTTGCTCGTTTGCGTCATCTAATCTGAGCGCATGGATCTCGTTGCGGACGTGTTGGAGATCTCCGGCGTGCGGGGCACGATCGGCGCACGGATCGAGGCGGGCGGGAGCTGGTCGATCCCGGTGACAGAGTGCACTACGGCAGTTCTGCACGTGGTTACCGCCGGCAGCGCCTGGCTCGAAAGCAGACACTTGTCGCCGCAGTGCCTGGAGCTGGCGGTGGGCGACGTGGTGCTCATGCCGTACGGGTCGTCGCACATGCTTGGCAGCGCGCCAGGGACGGGTACTTCAGCAGCAGCCGATCCGGCGATGGCGGCCCGGGCGCTCGAGACGGGTGAGGTGATTCGCCTGGGGTCACAGCCCGCCCGCACCCGCATCCTGACCATCAGCTACGGCTGCGACCACACGGTGCGGACCCAGGTCCTCGGCGCGCTGCCGGAGGTGGTGCACATCCGCGGAGACCAGGGTGAGGCCGGTTTCGACGACACCGTCCGGATGATCGGGCGAGAACTGAGTCGCCCACTAATAGCGGGGAGAGCGGTGCTGAACAGCCTGGTCGACGTCATGCTCGTGCAACTCCTGCGCGCCTGGCTCCCTACCCGGTCCGGACATCGTGGCACCTGGCTCGGAGTGCTCGAAGACCCGCTCGTGCGCAGCGCGATGGAACTTCTGCACGCTGAGCCCGGACAGCCATGGACCACAACAACGCTGGCTTCCGCTCTCGGCGTTTCCCGGGCGACCCTGTCCCGCCGGTTCCCGGCAGCCATCGGGCAGAGCCCGGCCACCTACCTGACACAGTGGCGTATGGATCTGGCAGCGGTTCGCCTGCGCAAGACCCAGGACCCGGTCGAGTCCATCGCCGCAGCAGTCGGCTATCAGTCGACTGCTGCCTTCCACAGGGCTTTCGCCCGTTCGCACGGTGTGACACCTGGGCGATACCGCGCCGAGCGACGCGGGGGCAGTTACTGAAAACGGCTGCAGCTCCTTTCGAGGGATAGGCCGAGCTGCGCATTCGCCGGTTCGACTCGACTGCTGGTCGTGGAGATCTGTTCGGAATCCCGCAGGTCACGCTCGCGCTCCGCATGCAGATCGACAGCGTAGAAGACGCAGGTCGCCGCGCCAGCCGCCTTGGTGGCCCAGTCGATCACTCGAGAGCACCCCGATCCGCAGTTCACGCAGGTAGAGCCGTCCCTCGAAAGGAGCTACACCCAACGGTTTTCCCGGGCTCAGCGGACGAACTCATGCCGGCTCGGTGCGGCTCATGATCTCCTCTCACAGCTCGGGTGTCCGCGACGGGGGCTTCTTGATCATTGCGGGTAGCCAACGTGCTGGTCATGGTGGCGGACAACATGGCGCATCTGGTGATCAACGCCGCCGCCCTGAAGGCGCGGGCGGCTTCGAGGTCCTCGTCCCGTTCCGCGAGTTCGCCGCGAAGATCGAGAACCTGCTGTTCCAGCTCGGTGGTGCGGCGTGTGAGCGTCTCGACGTCGGCTGGGGCGCCGAGGCCGGAGGCCTCCCAAGCCGTCTGGCCCAGGGTCTCGGACAGGCGCCGTTCGAGTCGGGTGATGTGGGCGGACAGTCGCCCGTTGCGGCGGTGAGGTTCGCGACGTCGGCCAGCAGCGACTTGCGGCTCACCTGCGTTCCGGTGGTCGTCTGGGCCGGGGGCTGGCCCGCGCGGGCGATGACGGCCGCGTGCAGGTCTCCGTGGCGGTGAATCAGGCTGCGGTGGACGCCGGCGGCGCGGGCCACCGACGAGACGCTGATCTCCTACTAGGCCAAGATCCCTTTCTCGCCACCTGCGGCAGCGCAGCTGCAGCAGCCGGCGAGAAAGATCGTGAGTGAACCCGGATGCGCCCCTCCGCGTCAAACGTGTGAAGCGGGAACAGCGCTGGTCGCTCAGCGAATTCCCGCGACATGCCCTCCAAGGGAGTCCGCCGTCGACCGCCCCACAGAGGACTTATGCACATGCACACGAGGCGCCTCGCCAGCCTGCTGCCGGCACCGCTCCTAGCCGTCTGCCTCCTTGCCGGATGCGGCCATGATCAGCGCACCGACGATGGGCACGTGAACGATCAGTCACTGCGGAAACAGGAGGAACGCGCCCGTCAAGTAGCCGAAGCATGGCGCGGGTCTGCCGCCGCCGCTGCCTGGAAGCAGGGCTACCATCCGATGGCCGACGTAGTGCAGAAGCCGGGCTCCGGCTGGCACAGCAAGGCTGACGAGCACGCCTTCGAGACAAAGAACTTCGTCCTGCGCGGCAGTCTGCCCAGCACTGCCGTCGCCCACGGGGAGGTGGACTGGGGAAGCGGAAAGCCTCTCGTCCGCCCAGTGATCGAAGCGAAGAAGGCGTACCAGTCGTTCGCCCTCAACCGCAGTGACGGACCCCGACTGACCGTGACGGGGGCGAGGCTCGGAACAACGACGATCGTGACGAGTCGCGGTATGGCGACCGTTCCCGCATGGCTGTTCACGCTGGAGAACTACGACGCCCCGCTCAAGCGGGTTGCCGTCGCCCCATCGAAGCTTCCCCGGCCGCCTATCGGACAAGCTCGGCAAAGCTCTGCCGGCGGTCTCAGGCGCATCGCCGGGCTAGCCGGGACGGCGGCAGACGGACGATCCATCACGGTAAGGGCCACACACGGATCCTGCGACGACGGCCCCGTCGTCAAGGCTTTGGAGACGGACGACAGCGTAGTGCTATACGCCTCCATCGCCGGGGCCCGAAGTGGCCCCTGCCCCGCCGACATGATCGAACAGGGCGTGAAAGTGAAGCTGCGGAAGCCGCTCGGTAGCCGCGTCCTCTTGGACGCCCTCACCGGCCGACCGGTGCCGTACGGACGCCCCGACGGGCTGTCGCCGAGCCGGTCATGACCGCAACGCCAGGTGCTCCCACCGGGCCTACGCGTAGCTGACACGTCTGCGACGTTCACCGACAGGCGGCGGCTGCGGTAGGCCTTGGGGTTCATAAGTCCACCGCGGGTGAGGTGCAGACGGCGGGGTCGCGGATGCCTGCGAGCCAGGCGGTCAGTCGCTCCGCCCCTGTGAGCAACCGACGGACGGTCGCCCGGCAGCACCCGGAAGCCGCACAGGCGCGGGAGCCGGCCGGTTCGGCGGAACCGCGCGCCACCAAGTCCCGCTCCGGCCGCGGCCCGGCTGGAGGCGCCGGACGAGCACGCGCCGCACCAGTTGCCGGCCGTGCGAGACGACCGGCACGTAACCGGCCGCCCATGCCTAGCCGTTGTCCCTGACCCCGAGGATGTCGAGCATCGCCCGGGTCGCCGGGCTGGGGTTGAACCGGCTCCACACCAGGTACTCCACCCGGCGCGGCCCGCCGGTCACCGGGACCAGCGCCAGCGCGGGGTCGTCGGCGGCCAGCGTCCGGGCGAACGCCGACGGCAGCAGGGCGACGCCGAGCCCGTGCCCGATCAGCCCGGTGATCAGCTCGACGACACCGGCCTCGTACGCCACGTCGCGGACCACTCCCGCCGCGGCGAACGCCTGGTCGGACTGAGCCCGGGCGGGCGTTCCGGCCACGAAGTCCACGAACGTCTCCGCGGCGATGTCCGGCAGCGTGACCCGGGGCGCGCCCGCCAGCCGGTGCCCGGCCGGCACCACCAGGACGTGCTCGTCGTGATCGAGCACCACGGCCTCCACACCCGAGGGCCGTTCGCTCTCCGGCAGGCCGAGGAAGGCGATGTCCAGATCGCCGTCGCGGACCGCCGCGACCAGGTCGTCGCTGCGTGCGGAACGCAGTGCGACCCGGACCTCGGGGTGCCGGGCGCGATACCGCTGCAGCAGTTCGGGCACGTCGACGGCGGCCGTCGTCACGATCACCCCGATGCCGAGCCGCCCCCGCACCACGCCGGCCGCGGCGGCGGCGTCGGCAGCCGCGCGGCCGGCGGCGGCCAGGCACTCGCGCGCGCCGGCCACGAACGCCGCTCCCGCGCTGGTCAGTTCGACACGACGGCTGGTCCGGGCGAACAGCCTGACCCCGAGCTCCCGTTCCAGGCTCGCGATCCGGTGGCTGAGGGACGACTGCACCACGCGGCAGCGCTCCGCGGCGCGCGTGAAGTTACGGGTTTCGGCGACGGCGACGACGTAGCGCATCTGCTGGAGGTCCACCGGTCGATCGTTGTGGTTCATGGCTGGCATCGCAAGCATGCGTTGGACTCATGACGGGCGGTGCGGAGACTGCATCCCATGCACTCCTCGCCCCGACACTCACCGGACCGGTCGCGGACTCCGTCCGCCCGTCAGGCGGCCACCGCCGCCCTGACCGCACTCGCTCCCGCGTCCTGGGGCACCACGTACGCCGTCACCACGCAGCTGCTGCCGCCGGGGCATCCGCTGTTCGCGGGACTGATGCGCGCCCTGCCCGCCGGGCTGGTCGGGCTGCTGATCACCCGGGTGCTGCCGCGCGGGGACTGGTGGTGGAAGGCCGCCGTCCTCGGCGTGCTCAACATCGGCGGCATGCCCCTGCTGTTCGTGGCGGCCGAACGGCTCCCCGGCGGTGTCGCCGCCACCCTCGGCGCCGCCCAGCCGCTGCTGGTCGCAGGCCTGGGCATGGCGGTGCTCCATGACCGGCCCACGGCCTGGCAGCTGGCCTGGGGCGTCCTCGGCGTGCTCGGCGTCGGACTCGTCGTGCTCGGCCCGCAGGCCCGGCTGGACCCGGTCGGGGTACTGGCCGGCCTCGGCCACACGGCCGCCATGGCCGGCGGGGTCGTGCTCACCAAGCGCTGGGGCCGTCCGGCGGGGGCCGGCCCGCTGACCCTGGCCGGGTGGCAACTGACGGTCGGCGGCCTGCTGCTGCTCGGGCCGACCGTCGCGTTCGAGGGGGTGCCGCAGCGCATCGACGCCGCAGCGGCCGGCGGCTACCTCTGGCTCGGCAGCATGGGCGGGCTCATCGCCTACACCCTGTGGTTCCGCGGCATCGGACGACTTCCCGTCGGCGCGTCCGCACCGCTCGTCCTGCTGTCCCCGCTGGTCGCGGCCCTCATCGGCATCGCGCTCGGTGAGTCACCGAGCCTGCTCCAGGTCCTCGGATTCGTCCTCGCCCTGGCCGCCCTGCCGGCCGCCCAGCTCAACGCCCCCCGCCTGCCGGGCCGCAGGATGCGCGGGGGACCGGCAGCAGATCACATCCGTCAGGAGGAGCACCGCCATGCAGAGTCCGGTCAAGCCCCCGCCTGCCACGGCTGCGACGGGGGCCGGTGGCCTGGTCCGCTCCCGGCAGCGGATCGTCGCCGCCGGGGGAGACGACCGAGCTGATCCGGTGCGGCGAGAGTATGGAGCAGCTGCGGCTGGACATGGGCGAGAAGCACCAGTACGGCGCCGGTTGCGGTGCCGGCCGAGCCGTCCGCCCACGCCCGTCGGCGTGGGTACGGCGCCGCTGGCGCAGATACGCCTCGAAGACCGCGGATGCCCGACACCATCGACCGTGCCCCCGCCATCACTCGCAGCCGCCCGGCCGCGGTCGCGGGCTGCCGCGGGTCTCGGACTTCGAGGAGGGCGGCTTGGGAGGCCGTGTGGTGCGGGCCACCGTTCTGCTGCCGGGAGAGGCCGATCGGCCTTCGGCCCGGTCACACGCTGTCCCCGGTGGTCCGGGGCCCAGCGTGTGTCAGCCGCTCAACCGTGGATACGGTGGTTCGCTCGACCGGGATCAACCTGCGAGGTGACGCCCGAGGTTGGGGGAGCCGGTGGTGGAGACTCCGGTGCCCGTGGGGGTGATGCCGGGAGTGCCGCTGGGAGCGATGACCCCGTCCGAGCGGAGGTAGGCGACGGCGCCGTCACCGGTGTTCTCGCCGGGAACGCCGACGATGAGGTCCTCGTTGCGGTCGTTGTTGGTGTCGGCGATCTGGACGGCATCGCCGAAGTGGTCGCCTGTCTCGTCGTTGCCCGCGACTCCCGTGCTGCTCTGGGCCAGGAACTGGGGGTCCGTTCCGGCCGTGGGCCTTGCGCCGATGAGCCCTTCGGGCCCGCCGTAGAGGACGGTGACGGCACCGGTTCCGGTGGCGCCGCCCAGGCTTTCACCGGGGGCGCCGATGGCGAGGTTCTGGTAGCCGTAACCGGCGCGGCTGACCGAGAGCGAGGCGCCGAAGCGGTCTCCCGTCTCACTGGTGTCGGGAATGCCGGGTGTGTCCTGCGTGATGGTGTACGAGGGAGTGGCCGAGGGCGCGCTCTCGGTGCCGTTGTAGACGCGGACGACGCCCCCTGCTTCGTCGGGGGAGCCGATGGCGATGTCGTAGTGCGAGTCGTGGTCGAAGTCACCTATCGCGGCGGAGCTGCCGGACGGCAGTTTGGTGGCACTGGCGCCGTTCAGGCCCGAGGCGGAGCCGAGAGCGACGTACGTCGTGGGTCCGGTGACGACGAGGTCGGCGATCACATCGCCGCCCCCGACATTGCCGGCCGCGAGCGACACCGGAGCCGTCGTGACCCAGGACGGCGGCACGAAGCGGTAGCTGCCGCCCGTGGCACCTGACTTGCTGAACCCTCCGCGGAAGATGTCGATGGTGGGCGTGGTGGAGCCGATGGCCAGGTCCGGCTTGCCGTCACTGTCGACGAGGGAGGCCAGCACACGTCCGAACTTGTCGTGCGAGGAGGGCGCGGGATCGGCGATCGTCGTACCGCTGGTGAGGCCGGTCTCGGAACCCCACAGGATGGCGACGGCCCCCCCGTCGGTGTCGGTGCCGACATCCTCGCCCGGGCTGCCGACGGCAAGATCACCGTAACCGTCGCCGTTGAAGTCCTCGACCGCGATGGCGCCCCCGAAGTTGTCCCCGCTCTCGGCGGTGCCGGGGACACCCGCGCTGTCCTGGCTGATGACGACGCTCCTGGCGGAGGACGGGTCGCTGACGCCGCCGTAGACGACGACGACCTGGCCGGCGCCCGAGCGTCCGCCCACGTAGCTGCCGGGAGCGGCGACGGCGATGTCGCGGTAGCCGTCGCCGTTGAAGTCTCCGTGCGCTCCCGGTACGAGCGCGGCGGCGGTGCCCGCCGCGGCGGCGAGCAGTCCGCTGGTCAGTGTTGCGGCCGTGGCGGTGGCCAAAACGGTACGGAGGCGCTGGTGCACGCCGAGTCCTCCTGGTTCTCGTTGATCGCCGCATCGTCCGGGGTGTCGCCCTGACGTGCGGCGTTGACGGAAAGGAGACCACTGAGGTGGATCAAGGGTTGCACGAGGGTGAACGGCTGAGACGGACGGTCGCCGCTTGGTTCGTCCGGAACGGGCCCGTCGCGGGCCGGGTGGCGGCCGGCACGCCCCATCGCTGTGCGCCACCCGGTCACCGACCGTGATCGCCGCCCCGGCCACCCGCTGGCCGCCCGTGACCGTCCGGCTGCCTGGGGCGATCCAGCGACCGAGCACTTCTTTCTCGTCGAGGAGGGCTGCACGTGCAGCGACGCCTTCGAACGGCGACTGCGCGCCGCGCCCGGCGCGGGCCCGCCAGTCACCCGGTCCGGCAGCGTGGACGCGGCCCGCTCCTGCGCCGCGGCGGGCCCCGGCCCTGACCCTGCTGCCAATGACGACCGTCGCCGAGACCTGCGCGACGCCACGGCTGCGCCGGATCGCCCTCGGCGGGTAGCCCCCCGCCGACGTACCCGTATGCCCGGGCCGGCCCGGCCCGGCACCGCCGCCGCTGGGCGGCGCCCGCCGCCCTCCGGTACTCGCCAGCCAGGCGGGGGACTGACCGCGAGGGCCAAGGTCCTTCAAGACCGGTGGCTGCGGCAGGCGGCCGCGGCCACCCTCGAACGGTGGCCTCATCTCCGTGCCGAAAGCGTCGGCCGCCGGGCGCGCCGCGGGCACGACTCGGTCGTCCCGCGCAGGGGCGGGGGACGACCGAGCCGGCCGCATGGCCACACCGTGAGGTTCACGCGTCCTCTCCTTCACTTACACAGCGTCCGCAGGCAAGAATCGACGCGGTGGCTGAGGTGACCTCGGCGTGCTCGGGCGTCGGTCGGGTGCCTCGGCGAGAGGTTGGGAGCCGCAGTTTGATCGGAACCGTGTTCCGCAGCGAGGACGTGCCTGCGCAGGAGCGCTTCGACCGCTGGCGCACGTTACTGGATCAGAGCCGCTCGAGCGAGGTCACCAGTTGCTATGCCGCCGACTTCCGGGCCGAGTGTCGCAGGCTGGAACTGGGGCCGACGACCGTGCTGGCGATGTCCTGTGCTCCGGCACGCTACCGGCGCAGTACACGCATGGTGCAGTACTCGGACGCCGAGCAATACCACCTGTCCCTGTTACTCGATGGCGAGATGCGAATCGACCACGCGGGGCAGACCCAAGTGTTCCGCCCGGGGGACTGGCACCTCGTCGACAACGCACGACCGTACGACCTGCGGCTCGCCGACGACGGAAGAGGCGGCGTTGTCAGAGGAGTGGGGCTCGACCTCCCCAAGGCGCTGCTGCCGATTCCGTCCCACCAGGTTCACAGGCTGCTCGGCCGGCGGCTTCCGGGACACGAGGGCACGGGCGCGCTACTGACGGAATATGTCCTCGGCGTCGAGCGTCAGGCCGGGGGCCTGCGGCCCGTTGACGCACCGCGCCTCGGCACCGTGGTACTCGATCTGCTGTCGACCTGGATCGCCCAGTTGCTGGAGACCGAAGCCGCCGTCCCGCCGGAGGCCCGTCACAGCGCGAAGATGGAAAGCATCATGGCGTTCATCAGGCGTAATCTGCACGATCCGAGCCTGACCCCTCCTGCCATAGCTGCTGCGCACCACATCTCCCTCAGCTACCTGCACCGCATCTTCCGGCAGCACACGCGGGGCGAATCGGTAGCGGCGTGGATCCGCAGACAGCGACTCGAAGGAACGCTCCGCGACCTCGCCGACCCCGCACTGCGGGACACGCCCATTCACCTGATCGGCACCCGCTGGGGCCTCACCCGCGCCTCCGACTTCACCCGAGCGTTCCGCACGGCCTACGGGCTTTCCCCCCGCGCCTTCCGCATCCAGGCGTTCAGCACCTGTCGGAGCCCCGCGACCCGGCCGTAGGCCGCGGAAGGCACTGCTGTGCACGGAATGCCAAAACAACAGTGAACCGGGTGCCAACGACAGCACGACGGCGCCCACGGCATAGTCGATCAGGCACACACGCCGCACCAACCCCATCACCCTCGGTGCTTGATGGAGGACACATGTCCAAGCCCACCAGACTGCTCCTGTCCCTGGCCGCCGCTCTTGGTCTCACGGCCGTGGGAGTGGCAACGGCCGGCACCGCCTCAGCGGTCGAGCCGAACATAGTGAACAGCGATCTGAGAAGCGGGGCCAGCCTGTGCGCCACGCCGTACGGCGGCAGCGGAGCCGACGGTACGTACGTCACTCAGTGGACGTGCAACGGCGACTCCAGTCAGCGCTGGTCCTGGTCGGGGAGCCGCATCGTCAACCAGGCCAGCGGAAAGTGCCTGACCCCCAGTGGCGGCGGCAAGGCGAACGGAACGATCCTCACGCTGTGGACGTGCAACGGCGATCCAAGCCAGTCGTGGGACTACGCCTCCGGCTACCTGAGGAACAAGAACAGCGGTAAGTTCATCACCTCTTACGGCGGCAGTGCGAGCGACGGGGCGAATCTCACCTTGTGGGAGTACAGCGGCAACGACGCCCAGCACTGGCGTTGAGCCGCCGCCGGGAGAGGAGTTCGCCCCCTTCGGCACAGGGCGGCCCGTCGCTTGACCAGCCCTCCGGCTGACGCAGGAAGGGCGGCCGAGGGAGCCGTGCACCCCGTCTTCGGGTAGCCGGGCCACGTTGCCGTGGCCCGGCTACCCGACTGAAACGCGCCCGACGACGGATGACCGGACGACTGTACTTCCGGGAGCCGCCGCACTGCCCGTAGGGGCCGGCCACATGTCCCCGCCGGTCGTGGTGGGTGGTCCCGAGGTCGAAGGCGCGCGCAGCGCGCTCTCGCGCTGGGTCTCGAACGGGCGGTCGTCGCCGAAGTCGTGCCAGTACCCCAGGGGCAGGACGGGGAGGCCGACGTCATCGGATCTTCTCCGGGGGGGGGGGATCGGATCTTCTCCGGGGGGCCGTAGGACTCGCCCGCGGGGGTGCGCACGAGCGCATCCAGCCTGCGTCGCCGGAGCCGCGCGCTCCGACCGCCGCCCTGGTCCGGATCAAGCGGTTCCGTTTGTGAATCGAAGATCGGGGCAGGCGACGGTTCGTGCAACGAGAGGAAGGAGCGCTCGTGAGCCGTGCGATGCCAGGTGAGGAACGGCGAAACCGGGGCGCATCACGCGTACCGGACACCGTGGCGCGGCTGCCGCGCCAGGTCCGCGAGGAACTGACCCGCAGGCTCCGCCGCAACCGGCGGGCCTTCGCCGCCGACGACGTCCAGGTCGTCGAGCCGCCCCTGCTCAGGCGCGCCGTCGGCGCCTCCGCGCTCGGCAACTGCATGGAGTGGTTCGACTTCGGCGTCTACAGCTACCTCGCCGCCACCATCGGCAAGGTGTTCTTCCCGGGCGCCTCCCCGGCCGCCCAGCTCCTGTCCTCCTTCGCGACGTTCGCCGCCGCCTTCGTGGTGCGGCCGCTCGGCGGCCTGGTCTTCGGGCCGCTCGGCGACCGGCTCGGCCGGCAGAAGGTGCTCGCGACGACCATGATCATGATGGCGGTCGGCACCTTCGCCATCGGCGTCATCCCCGGCTACGCCACGATCGGCATCGCCGCGCCCGTGCTGCTCCTGCTCGCCCGCATGGTGCAGGGCTTCTCCACCGGCGGCGAGTACGGCGGCGCCACCACCTTCGTCGCCGAGTACTCCCCGGACCGCCGGCGCGGATTCCTCTCCAGCTGGCTGGACTTCGGCACCTTCGTCGGCTACGCCCTCGGTTCCGCCCTGGTGACCGGGCTGAACCTGGCCCTGACGGACGACCAGATGCTGTCCTGGGGCTGGCGCGTCCCCTTCCTGATCGCCGGACCGCTCGGTGTGATCGGCCTGTACATGCGGCTCAAGCTGGAGGAGTCCCCGGCCTTCCAGCAGCAGCTGGACGACCACGAGAAGGCCCTGGCCCAGGAGTCGGCGGGCAGCGAGTTCCGGGACATCGTCCGCAACCACTGGCGGTCCCTGCTGGTCTGCATGGGCCTGGTGCTGCTCTACAACGTCACCAACTACATGGTCACCGGCTACCTCCCGACCTATCAGACCGAGACCCTGCACCGCTCCAGCGGCTCCGCGGACGTCCTGGTGCTCGTCGGCATGGTGTGGATCGTGGTGCTGATCACCTTCCTCGGCCGGCTCAGCGACCGCGTCGGCCGCCGGCCCCTCTACGCCGTCGCCGCGGCCGCGATGATCGTGCTGGCCGTGCCCTCCTTCCTGCTGATCAAGGCGCACGGCACCTGGCCGCCGATCCTCGGGGTGCTGCTGCTGTCCACGCTGCTGGCGTGCTTCGCCGCGCCCAGCGCGGCCACCCTGCCCGCCCTGTTCCCGACCGCCGTCCGCTACGCGGCCATGGGCATCGGCTTCAACGTCGCCGTCGCCGCGTTCGGCGGCACCACCCCGCTGGTCACCACCGCATTGGTCGACCTCACCGGCGACGACCTGATGCCCGCCTACTACCTGATGCTGGCGGGCGCCATCGGCCTGCTCACCGTCCGCTTCCTGCCGGAGAGCGCCCAGGTGCCGCTCAAGGGCTCGCAGCCGATGGTCGGCTCCCGCGAGGAGAAGCGCGAACTCATCACCGCGTCCGAGGAGTTGTACGCGCTGACGCGGGAGCGGGAGAAGGTGCGGCAGGGCTGAGCCGGTCCGGGGGGCGGGCGGAAGGCGGAGCTTGTTCTATCGTACGAACTTCCCGTGAACCGGGTGACCGGCCGCTCGGGGCTCTGATAGGAAACTTTCCTACCAGTGGTCGGATCTCCCCAACGCCTACCCCCCACCCCCCGTTTGGAGCCCCTCAGTGGTGCACGCACACCGCGGAACCTCAGCCCCCGCCCGGCTCTCCCGGCGCACCGTCGCCGCCGCGCTCGGCGCGGTCGCCACGGGCGCCCTGTTCGGAGTCTCCCGCGCCGGCGCGGCCCCCTCCGCCGCGCCGGGCCTGGACGACCCGGCGAAGAAGGAGATCGCCATGCAGCTGGTGTCGAGCGCGGAGAACTCCTCGCTCGACTGGAAGGCCCAGTACGCCTACATCGAGGACATCGGCGACGGCCGCGGCTACACCGCCGGCATCATCGGCTTCTGCTCCGGCACCGGCGACATGCTCGACCTGGTCCAGCTCTACACCGACCGCAAACCCGGCAACGTCCTCGCCGCGTACCTGCCCGCCCTGCGCCGCGTCGACGGCACCGACTCGCACGAGGGCCTCGACCCGGACTTCCCCGCCGCCTGGCGCAGGGCCGCTCAGGATTCCGCGTTCCAGCAGGCGCAGAACGACGAACGCGACCGCGTCTACTTCAACCCCGCGGTCGCCCGGGGCAAGGCGGACGGCCTGCGCGCGCTGGGCCAGTTCGCCTACTACGACGCCCTGGTGATGCACGGCGACGGCGACGACCCGACCAGCTTCCGCAGCATCCGCGAGCGCGCCCTGCGCAGCGCCCAGCCGCCGGCCCGGGGCGGCGACGAGACGACATACCTCGACGCCTTCCTCGACGCCCGGGTCTGGGCGATGAAGCAGGAGGAGGCGCACAGCGACACCAGCCGGGTCGACACCGCTCAGCGGGTGTTCCTGCGCCAGGGCAACCTCGACCTGAACCCCCCGCTCGACTGGAAGGTCTACGGGGACAGCTACCACATCGGCTGACCGGCGACCGGACGCCGGCGCCCGTCGCAAGCGCACGTTCCGGCGGGCCGGCGGGGGCGGCCGCCGCGCCCCCGCCGGCCGTGCGCGTCCCTGCGGCCGGGGCGCGCTCGCATGGCACGCCCACGAGGGGAAAGATGGGCGGTGAGCGAACCAACCCACCGATGCGGAGGAACGGAACTCATGCCGCACGAGCGCGCCGGCCGGCCGGCCGGCCCCGAGGACCTCGTCGACGTGGCCCGGCTGGTCACGGCGTACTACACGCTGCACCCCGACACGTCCGACCCCGGACAGCGGGTGGCGTTCGGCACCTCGGGGCACCGCGGCTCGTCCCTGGCGAGCGCCTTCACCGAGGACCACATCGCCGCCACCAGCCAGGCCATCTGCGAGTACCGCGCCGCCCAGGGCACCGACGGGCCGCTCTTCCTGGGCGCCGACACCCACGCCCTGTCGGAGCCCGCGAAGGTCACCGCGCTGGAGGTGTTCGCCGCCAACGGCGTGACCGTGCTCATCGACGACGCGGACGGCTACACGCCCACGCCGGCCGTCTCGCACGCCATCCTCACGCACAACCGCGGCCGCACCTCGGGTCTCGCCGACGGCGTCGTCGTCACCCCGTCGCACAACCCGCCCGCCGACGGCGGCTTCAAGTACAACCCGCCGAGCGGTGGCCCGGCCGCCTCCGACGCCACGTCCTGGATCCAGGACCGCGCCAACCAGATCATCGCGGGCGGCCTGAAGGACGTGCGCCGGCTCCCGTACGCCCGCGCGCTCGCCGCCGACACCACCCGGCGGTACGACTTCCTCGGCACGTACGTCGGCGACCTGCCGAGCGTGCTGGACCTGGACGCCGTCCGCGCGGCCGGCGTGCGCATCGGCGCCGACCCGCTCGGCGGGGCCTCCGTCGCCTACTGGGGCCGGATCGCCGAACAGCACGGCCTCGACCTCACGGTGGTCAACCCGCACACCGACCCCACCTGGCGGTTCATGACGCTGGACTGGGACGGCCAGATCCGCATGGACTGCTCCTCGCCGTACGCGATGGCCTCCCTCATCGAGCAGCGCGACCGCTTCGCCATCGCCACCGGCAACGACGCCGACGCCGACCGGCACGGCATCGTCACCCCGGACGCCGGCCTGATGAACCCCAACCACTACCTCGCGGTGGCCATCTCCTACCTCTACCGGCACCGCGAGCAGTGGCCGGCCGCCGCGGGCGTCGGCAAGACCCTGGTCTCCTCCACGATGATCGACCGCGTGGCCGCCGACCTCGGCCGCCGGCTGGTCGAAGTGCCGGTCGGGTTCAAGTGGTTCGTGGACGGGCTCGTCACCGGCGACCTCGGGTTCGGCGGCGAGGAGTCGGCCGGCGCGTCCTTCCTGCGCCGGGACGGCTCGGTGTGGACCACCGACAAGGACGGCATCATCCTGGCCCTGCTCGCCTCCGAGATCACGGCCGTCACCGGCAAGACCCCGTCGGAGCACTACGCCGAACTGACCGCGCGCTTCGGCGAGCCCGCCTACGCCCGCATCGACGCGCCCGCGACCCGCGAGCAGAAGGCACTGCTCGCCAAGCTGTCGCCGGCGCAGGTCACCGCCGACACCCTGGCCGGAGAGCCGGTCACCGCCGTCCTCACCGAGGCCCCGGGCAACGGCGCCGCGCTCGGCGGCATCAAGGTCACCACGGACAGCGCCTGGTTCGCCGCCCGGCCGTCGGGCACGGAGGACGTCTACAAGGTGTACGCCGAGTCCTTCCTCGGCCCCGACCACCTCGCCCGGGTGCAGGAGGAGGCCCAGGCCGTGGTGCTGGGGGCGCTGGGCGGCTGAGGCGTCCGCGGGGCGGCCTCCGCAGCGGCGCCGCCCCGCCTTCCCCCGCGGGACCGCCCCCGCTCAGGTCCGGCCGTGTCCGTGCGCCGTCCGGCCGAGCACGACGTCCGCCATGGCCGCCTCGTCCTGGCGTCGGGGTGCGCCCAGGCCGCGGGGGAGGCCGGCGCCTGTCGTGGCCGGCGGTGGGCCCGCAGGCGCCCGACCGCCCGGCCCTGTCCGCGGCGGCCACCACGCGCAGCATCAGGCACAGCCGCTTCCCGGCGTCCCGCGGGCCGGAGAAGTCACGGCGGGCGAAGGGGACTTGCGGGAAGGAGCCGCTGCCGTCGCCGGGCGGGTGGTCCGGGTCGCCGACGACGGCCGTGCGGGCGTGGCGGCGCCCGGGCGTGCACGGCCCTCAGCGGATGCGGCCGCGGCGCGGTGCGCGCGACGGGGAGCACCGGCCGGTCGTGGCCAGCCGCCGTGTACGCGCGCTCGCGATGATCGCCGGCCGGGTGCTGGGCGCGGGGCGGGCGCAGGCGGCGATGGTCGTGGCGCCGCCGCAGCGGTCACCCGCGGCCGGGCCGCCACGAGCGACGGGGAGGTGTGGTCCGGGCGGGCGCGACCGGCGTCCACCTGCCGGGGGATGCCGGGGCCCGAGGTGGAGGAGTCGCCGAGCGCGGCGTGGGCGACCCGCGCGGCCTGCCCGGCGGGCCGCGCCGCGGCGGGCGCGATGGGCAGGCCCGCCTCCCCCCGGCACCTTCGCGCGTTCGAGCGGGCCCATATACCGTCGGGTGGTACCGCCGACCGGAAGCAGGGGGTGGCGAGTTCAGGGGGAGAGGCGGGCAACCGCCGGGGAGGCGCGCCGTGTCGCGGGGGCCTCGGGCGGGGTCGGGTTCAGACTCCGGAGGTCTGCTCGGCGGGGACGGACGCCTGGAGCAGGGAGTCGTCCTCCGGGCGGGCCCCGGAGAGGCGGTGGCGGGCGGCGATCAGGGCCATGTCGACGTCCCGGGTGCCGGTGGCCACGCAGAGCGTGTAGGAGATGTCCGCGAGCCGCTGCCGGGCCTGCGGGGTGCTCTCGTCGGCACCGAGCAGAGTGAGGGCCTCGTACTGGGCAATGAGGTCCTGCAGTACCGCGGGGTGTGCCATGAGCATGTGTTCCGCCCTCCTGAGGGGGTCACCGATCTGTGAAGTCGCAGCGCGCTTACCCCCGCGATCGCCGTGCATGCCTGCGCCCGCCGCACGACTGTCCACCGAGGCCGGGCAAGGTGGCGGGGTGCGGGGCCGGAGGGCCCGCGCCCCGGCCGACGCACCGGCGGGCTCAGTGGGGCCGCGCGCTGGGGTGTTTCCGGGCCGGTCTGCGCGGTGGTGGCAGGGGGGCGGGGGACAGGCGATGGGGTGCTTCCCGGCCGTTCGTGCGGTGCGGTGGTGTCGGGAGCCGGAGCCGGAGCCGGAGCCGGAGCCGGGAGCCGGGAGCCGGGGGTCGTGGCTGGGGGCGGGTGCCGGACGCCCCGGGTGGCGGGTGGCCGGGGCCCACGGCTGAGCGGCGAAGCGCCGACCACCGCCCTCCGCGCGCCGCTTCGCCGGGCGGGCGGCCCGCCCCGCGGAGGGCACGCCGTGCCGCCGGAGCCCGCCGCCGGCGCCTGAGCACGTGGGCGAGGCGTGCGGGGATCACCCGGTCGGGTGCTCTCCGGCCGGTCTCCGCCGCGTGAGGCGGTGCCGCCGCGAGCCTTCCGTGATCATGCCCCTGTGACTCTCCACCGTCGAAGTGCCGTGCGCCGCCGGGCCGTTCCGGCCGTGCTCGGCGCCCTCAGCGCCCTGTCCCTGCTGTCCGCCCTGCCCGCCGCCGCGCAACCGGCCCCGGACGGCCGGTCCGCCGCGCCGCCGCCCCGGCCGGTCACCGCCGCGGAGGCGCGCACGGACGACCGCCTGCGCTCCCTCCACGACCGGCCCGCGGCCCTGCGCGACTTCTTCCGGCGTCTGCCCAAGGGCGGCGACCTGCACAACCACCTCTCCGGCGCGGTGTCCACGGAGCACCTGATCGAGCTGGCCGCCGAGGACGGGCTGTGCGTCGACACCGCGACGCTGACCGCGGTCGTCCCGCCCTGCGCCGCCGGCGCCCGGCCCGCCGCCGACGCACGCACCGACCGAGCCTTCCGCGACGCGCTCGTCCGCGCCTGGTCCATGGAGGACTTCCCGCCCGGCGGGAACGGACACGACCACTTCTTCGACACCTTCGGCAGGTTCGGCGAGGTGACCTGGCGGCACCGGGGCGAGCTCCTCGCCGAGGTCGCCGACACGGCCGTGCGCAACAACCAGCTCTACCTGGAGACGATGGTCAGCCCGGCCTCCGACGGCGCCAAGCGACTCGCCGCCGAGGTCGGCTGGGACGACGACCTCGCCGCACTGCACCGCAGGCTGCTCGCGGACGGCAAGCTGGACCGGCTGGTCGCCGACGCGCGCAAGGAGGCCGACGACGGCGACGCCGAGTTCCGCGCCGCCGGGCACTGCGGCACCCCGCAGGCCCGTCCCGGCTGCGGACTCACCGTCCGGTGGATCTCCCAGGCGTCCCGCGGCAGTTCGCCGGAGCGGGTCTTCACCCAGCTGGCCCTCGGCATGCGGCTGGCCGAGGCGGACCCGCGCTTCGTCGCCGTCAACCTCGTCCAGCCCGAGGACGGGGACACTGCCCTGCGGGACTACAGCCTGCAGATGCGCATGGTCGCCCACCTGCGCGCCCAGTACCCGAAGGCCCATGTCACCCTGCACGCGGGCGAGCTGTGGCCCGGTCTCGTCAAACCCGAGTACCTCAGGTCGCACATCAGGGAGGCCGTGGAGGTGGCCGGGGCGGAGCGCATCGGACACGGCGTCGACCTCGTCCACGAGGACGGCTGGCAGCGCACCGCCCGCACCATGGCGGCGCGCCGGGTGGCCGTGGAGGTGCCCTTCTCCAGCAACGCCCAGATCCTCGGCGTCAAGGGCGCCGACCACCCCTTCGCCGCGTACCGCCGGAACGGCGTCCCGGTCGTCCTCGCCACGGACGACCCCGGCGTGTCCCGCATCGACATCAGCCACGAGTACCAGTACGCGGCGGCCGCCTACGGCCTGCGCTACCCCGAGCTGAAGGACCTGGCCCGCGCCTCCCTGGAGTACGGGTTCCTGCCCGGCGCGAGCCTGTGGCGGGGCGACCCCACCGCCACGGGCTACCGCACGGTCGCGGCCTGCCGTGGCGAGCACCCCGGCCTGCCGGTACGCGGAGCGGCCTGCCGCCACCTGCTCGCGGGCAGCGCCAAGGCCCGCCTCGAATGGCGGCAGGAGGCCGCCTTCGCCGCCTTCGAGAAGGCCCACTCCGGCCCGGTGCGCTGACCGCGTTCTCCACGGGCCCCGGTCCCGCTCGCCGTGCGCGCCGTACGCGAGCGGGACGCGGCGGGTGCGGACCGGCGACCCGCGCCGTACGCGGCCGGGCCGGCGACGGGACAAGCGCCCGTTCTCCGGGCCGCGTCGGCCCCGGCGTTCACCGGCGGCGGGGGTGTGGAAGGCTGCGGAGGGTCCGCGTCCGAGCCACGGGAGGCACCGCCGCATGGCCGTCATCCACCACACCACCCTCACGCCGAGCAAGGTCGAACTGATCGCCGGCTGGCTGCCCACCCGCCCGTGGTACCGCGGCTCCGCCGCACCGGTGCTGGAGAAGTCCGGCGGCTTCCGGCTGGACGACCCCGAGGGCGAGGTCGGCATCGAGCTGATGGTGGTCACCGACACGGCGAGCCCGGGACGGACGGCCTACCTGGTGCCGCTCACCTACCGCGGAGCGCCGCTCGAAGGGGCCGGCCACGCCCTCGTCGGCACGATGGAGCACGGGGTGCTGGGCCGGCGCTGGGCCTACGACGGCTGCCACGACCCGGTGCTGATCGCCGAGGCGCTGGCGCTGATCGAGGGCCGCACCCGGGCGCAGGCCCAGTCCGTCACCGGCGCCCCGGACCGCGAGGTCACCCGCTCCTGCACCGTCGCCCCCCTCGCCACCGGCGGCTTCACCCCGAAGCCGGCCGACGACGAGCGGGGCACGCGTCTTCCCCTGCCCGGCGGCACGACCCTCCGGGTGCACCGCGTGCTGCGCCCCGTCCCGCAGAACCCGCCGCTGCCGCCGCGGGGAGCGGCCGGGCACGTCGCGAGCGGATGGCCGGGACCGGACGGCGCCCGGCTGCGGGCCGTCCTCATGGTGCTCGACGCGGACTGACAGGCACCCGGACGGGTCAAACATCGCCCGCGGATGGCGTCGTGGGGCGGTGCCCGGGGTGCGGCGCGGCCCGACCCCGGGTCAGATGGAGTGCGTGCGAAGCCTGATACCTCTCTCCCGTGGCCGCCTGTGCCTCACCGGCACCCTGACCGGCCTCCTCCTGCTCCTGTCCAGCACCCCGGCCGTATCCGAGCCGGCCGAGGACACACCCGCGCGCGGCAGCGCCTACATGGGCATCGGCGTGCTCGCCCATGACGGCTCCGCCGGCACCCCGCCCCCCGCCGGCCGCGCCTCCCAGACCGAGGGCGTGGACGTCTCCAGCCACCAGGGCGACGTCGACTGGAAGACGCTGTGGGGCGCCGGCACCAAGTGGGCCTACACCAAGGCCTCCGAGGGGACGTCCTACACCAACCCCTACTTCACCCAGCAGTACAACGGCTCCTACGACATCGGCATGGTCCGCGGCGCCTACCACTTCGCCACCCCCGACACGGCCGGTGGCGCGGCCCAGGCCGACTACTTCGTGCAGCACGGCGGCGGCTGGTCCAAGGACGGCAAGACGCTGCCCGGCGCCCTCGACATCGAGTGGAACCCGTACGGCGACGACTGCTACGGCAAGTCCCCGAGCGCGATGGTCAGCTGGATCCGCGACTTCCTCAACCGCTACCGGACCCGCACCGGCCGCGACGCGGTCATCTACACGGCCACCAGCTGGTGGACCCAGTGCACCGGCGGCTACGCCGGCTTCGGCGGGACCAACCCGCTGTGGATCGCGCGCTACGCCACCACGGTCGGGCCGCTGCCCGCGGGCTGGTCCACCCACACCATGTGGCAGTACACCTCCACCGGCCCGACGGTCGGCGACCACGACCGCTTCAACGGCTCCCAGGACAAGCTGGTGGGCTTCGCCACCGGCTGAGCACCGCCGTCCCCGTCGATCCGAGTCCCGTCAGTCCCCGTCCACGTCGCCGCACAGCGCGTGCGTCGCGCCGAGCACGCGCGGCCGCACGACCGGCCGTCCGGTCCCCGGCGGCCGCTGCGGCGGCGTCCCGCACGCGGCGCACCACCCGAACACGGCGAACCCGGCCCGCTGCGACGCCGGGCTGTCCGCCTTCCTGGAACAGCCGTCGTGACCCGGTCGCGCACCGGGCCCGTCCGTCCGGCCGGACCCACCTACCTGCCGGGCACCGCCAGCTGGTCGGCCAGCCGGTGCGCCTGGGCGAGCAGCGCGCCGTAGGTGGCGAGCTGGTCGGGGTCGTCCGTCGTGGAACGGGCCAGGTCCCGGCGCAGGTCGGCGAGGGTGCCGCGGAGCCGCGTCACGGCCTCGGGGAGGTCGTCGTCGCGCTCGTCACCGAACCTGCTGCGGCTGTAGAGGCGCAGCGCGTGTGCGGTCTCGCACAGGAACTGCCCGTACCGGCGGGCCAGCGGGGGGTGCGGCCGGGGCGCCGAACGGTCCTCGTCGGCGGCCTCCAGCACCGTCCGGGTCACGCCCGCGGTGTGCACGGCCGCGTAGTCCAGGACCACGAGCGCGTCGTCGAGCCCCTTGCCGGGCAGCGGCACGGCGCCGGCGCGGCGGCGGCGCAGGTTGGCCCGCAGGCTCTCCCGGCTCCACTCGACCGCAGAGCGGGCCTGCTCCACCTGGCGCTGCAGTCCGAGCGCCCGCTGGTGCCAGGCGTCGGCCTCCTCGGCGTCCCAGCGGCCCTCGGCCAGCCCGTCGGCCACGTCCCGCAGGATGTCGTGAGCCTCCTCGGTCGCGTCCCGCAGCACGGCCCGGCCGTCGCGCAGGTACAGCGGCGGACGCACCAGCGCGTTCACGGTGATGCCGACCACCGCCCCGAACAGGGCCTCGCCGATCCGGGCCGCGGAGGTGGCGACGGTGACGGAGCCGTTGGTGAGGACGAACAGGGCGCCGGTGGCCGCGTAGATGCCCTGACTGCCCAGGCGCCGCCACTGGCCGAGCAGGATCGCCAGGGGTAGGACGAGCGCCATCGCGGCCATCGTGCTGTGCAGCACCAGGCCGACCGCGGTGGCCGCGACCGTGCCGGCGGCCACCGCCGCGAGCTGCTGCAGGCCGTGGGCGATCGACCGGTACACCGTCGACTCCACCAGCACCACCGCCACCCACGGCGCGACGAACGCCATCGGGGCGTGCAGCCACCAGCCCGACACCGCCCAGGCCAGCCACGCGGCCAGCGCCGCCTTCACCGCCTGAACGGCCAGGTCCCGCTCCCTTCCCGGGCCGGTGAAGGCCCGCCGTACCGTCTGCACCGCGGCCGACACGTCACGCCGCACACCCTGCCAGGTCACTCGTATCCCACGCACGGCAACTCGGGTGCCACCTGTCGCACCGCCCCATGCCTCCCGCGCGCACACGAGCGCATTCGGAGGGGTGCCGGGCGATCCCCCTTCACGCCGGCCGGTCGCCCCCGCCGGCGCCCCGGGTGCGTGACGGCGTCCGCTCCGGTGACGCCCCGACGGACGAGCCGGGTGTCAGGGCGGCGGCGCGCGCAGGGCGCGGAGCACCGACCAGGCGATCGAGACCAGCGGCACCGCCACCACCGCGCCGATCACCCCCGCGACGATGCTGCCCGCGATCACGGACACGGCGACGACCAGCGGATGCAGCTGAACCGCCCAGCCCATCACCAGCGGATGCAGCACATGCCCCTCCAGCTGGCCGATCACGACGATCAGCACGAGCACGGCCGCGGCCGTCAGCGGACCGCGCCCCGCCAGTGCGACGACCGTCGCGACCGCGAGCGCGACCGGCGACCCCACCAGCGGCACGAAGGCGGCGAAGAACTCCAGCAGGGCCAGCGGCAGCGCGAGCGGAACCCCCAGCACGAGCAGGGCGACGCCGACCAGCACGGCGTTGGTGGCGGCCACGATGATGATGCCGCGCGTGTACCCGGCGAAGGTGCGCCAGGCCGCGCGCCCCGCCCGGTCCCAGCCCGCACGGGCGCCGCTGGGCAGCAACTGGTCGCGTGCCCAGCCCCACAGGTGCTCGCCGGAATGGATGAAGAACACCGAGGCGAACAGGGCGAGCGCCCCGCCCGTGACCAGCTCCACCAGCCGGCCGAACTCGTCGACCACGCTGCTGAGCAGGGCCGACCGGTGCGCCGAGACATAGCGCGTCACCTGGTCCTGCAGATCGGAGAGCCTGCCGGGGCTCAGCCGGAACGGCGGCCGCTGCAGCCACTCCTCGATACGGTGGACACCGCCGCGGAAGTCGTCCACCAGCCGGTTCCACTCGCCTGCCACCGCGGTGCCCACCAGCCCGAGCAGGGCCAGCACCAGCAGCAGGCTGCCCACCAGCGCCACGGCCACGCTCAGCGGCCGCGGCAGGAGACGGGCGAGCAGATCGGTCGGCGGCCGCAGGACGGACGTCACGACCAGCGCGAGGAAGACGGCCACGGCGATGAGCTGGAAGCTGCCGAGGACGATGAAGACGCCGTAGACGGCGGCGCCCACCAGGATCAGCCGCCAGGCGTAGCCCGCGGCGGTCCACAGCCACGGCACCGTCCGCCCGGCCCGCGCCCGGCGCGTCCCGGGGCGGGGCGGCGCCGGCAGCCGCACGGAGTACGCCGGCCGGCTGCCCAGCGCCGTGCGCGCGACCCGCCGTCCGCCGCCCCGCGCGGTCACCCGCCGGCGCGCATCGCCCACCACCGCTGCCGCCTCCTTCGCGTCGCACCGGCTGACGGCCGGTCATCTCCACAGCACCGTAAGCACACGGCGGGGAAGGGGCGCGCCGAGCGCGGCATCCGCAGGGCCCTGCGCCGGACCTGCTCCGGCCGCGGAGGCGGGCGCACGGGACGGGCGCCCGACTCGGCGGGGGTGCGCGGCGTCCGTCAGCCCCGTGCCGTACCGGCTCGACCGGATCCGCTGCCGGAAGGCCGGGCGTCCGACGGTCCGTCAGCAGGAGTGCCGGCGCCGGACGCGGGCGCGCCCTCGCCGGCCGCCGGCTGCGGCTCGCCGCACCGGCGGTAGCGGAGGATCGCCTTTCCGAGTTCGAGGCGATGACGCTCGGGAAGCGTGCCGCCCTGGGCGTAGGCCAGGATGTGCTCGGCGACCGTCCGCAGCTTGGTGTTGGTGCGCTGGGAGACGTCCCGCAGCGCCCGCCACGCCTCTTCCGGGGCGATCCGCCCGAGGAGGACGACCGCGCCGATGGCCTGGTCGATCACGGCGTGCGAGGTCACCGCCCGCCGCAACTGCTGGTTCTCGTCGTGCAGGCGGTGGTATTCGGCCATCAGGTCGGTGGCGGACAGGAGCACCAGCGGCTGGTGCCGTGAGAGGGCGAAGAAGGCCATGGAGCACCTTTTCGGGGTGGGGGGCGTCACTGCTACGCCTGCCCCCCAGTGGGCGCTTGCACACGAATTGAACCAGCCGCGCGGAGCGCGGTCGTGCCGTGGTGGTCCGAGCGGGTGCGAGGCACCGCACCCGCTCGGCGGGCCGGCGCCTCGCCCCGCCGGGGCATGCTCACCTCGGTGTGGGCCGTGCGGTCCCCGCGCTCAGTCCTGCGTCGTCCGCTGGGTCCACGTCCAGGCGTACTGCAGCCAGTCCGCCACGGTCAGCGCGCCCAGCCCCCCGCACACCAGCCGGGTGAGCCGGGGCGACGCCGCGTACGAGCAGGCCAGGGCCCCGGCGGTCCAGCCGGCGGTGCAGAACGGGCAGGACAGCAGGTCGCCCACGGCCCGCCGCAGCCCGCTGCCCCGCGGCTCGTCCATGACCTCCGCGGCTTCGCCGTGACCGGTGCGGCGGGTGAACGGCGCCCGCAGAAAACTGGTGATCTTGTCCCGGGTCAGCAGCCTCGACGTCCGGTACGTGGCGACGCCGATCAGCGCGACGTCCCACGGCGGCACCTGCTCGGGCAGCCGGACTCCCCGGCGCCGGGCGACGGCCGCGAACGTGCCGGCACTCGCCGCGAACACGCAGGCGAGGGTGGCGTACCCCGCGAGCGGGACGTCGCCCTGGTCGTCGTAGCGCGCCGCGTCCGTCGTCATGTGACCTCCCGTGCCTTTCCAGCCGTGCCAGGCGGCCCGAGTTCCCCCCGGGGAGCGGGCGACACGTCGCCCGTCCCGCCGGACCGGCGGGCGGCCCGGCCGGGACATGACGTGGCCGAGGACACATATGACCTGGTTCGCACCCCCTCCCCGACCCGCCCGGCGCCGGGATACCTTGGCGTCGAGTTCCTGTTCCCGTGCACCTCGGACGGCCCGGCTGTGCTTGCTGATCTCTCCCCGCTGATAGCCGCGACGGCACGCTGGCTGACGGTCGCCTACCCGCCGTGCGGCGGCGCCCTGTCCGTCGCGCTGTGCGAGGCGCAGGCCCGGCAGGCCGTGACGGTCGCCGCCTGGCTGCGGTACCCCACCGAGATGGACGCCGCCCTGGTCGCCCTGGCGGGCCCCGGGGGCGCGGCCCGCCTCGACTGGCTCACCGGCGCCGAGCCGGCGGACGGCCACCCCGCCGAGGAGTGGGCGTGGCGCACCTGGGTGGACGAGGTCGTGGCCAGCTGGGCGGCCGCGCTGCTCACCGACGCCGAGCTGGCGGATCAGGCGGTCGCCGCGCTCGCCGGGAGCGAGCACACCGCCTCCCAGCCGGTGGAGTTCCGCCGCCTGCTCGCCCCCGACGCCCGCGACCGCCGTGCCGCGGCCCTCCTGCGCCACCCCGACCTGCTGGCCCCGGTCGCCGACCTGCATCTCGATCAGCTCCTCGACCGCCTTGCCCCGGGGGAGCGGCTCGCCGCCTGACGCCTGACGCCTGACGCCTGACGCCCGGCGCCGCGAGCAGCGGGGGCACGGCGACCGCCGCGGCCCGCTCCGCTCCGCCACCTGTACGAAGCGACCCCGCCGCCGCGGCGAAACGCCGCGGCGGTTCTTCCCGGCGCCCCCGGCGAGCGGCAAGCATGCCGTGTCATGAACATCCTGCTCGTCGCCAGCGCGTTCAACAGCCTCTCCCAGCGCCTGTACGCGGAACTGTCGGACCACGGGCACGGGGTGGACGTGGTGCTCGCCTCGCACGGCCCCGACCCGGTCCGGGCCGCCGTGCGCGAGCGGCGGCCGGACCTGATCGTCGCGCCGATGCTCCGGACGGCCCTGCCCGAGGACCTCTGGCGCGAGCACACCTGCCTGATCGTGCACCCCGGCCCACCGGGCGACCGCGGCCCGTCGTCCCTGGACTGGGCCATCGACGGCCGGGCGGAGCAGTGGGGCGTGACCGTGCTCCAGGCCGAGGCGGCGATGGACGCGGGCGCCGTCTGGGCGGCCGAGCCGTTCCCCGTACCGCCCGTCGGCAAGAGCGACCTGTACCGCAACGAGGCGTCCGACGCCGCCGTCACCGCCGTCCTCGCGGCCGTACGGCGCTACGCCGAAGGCTCCTACAAGCCCCTGCCGCAGACCGACGAGTCGGTCACGGTCGTCTGGCGGGACGCCTTCCGGCAGGACCGGCGGCGGATCGACTGGGAGCGGGACGACACCGGGACGGTGCTGCGCAAGCTGCGCGCCGCCGACTCCCAGCCCGGTGTCCTGGACGAACTCCTGGGCCGCGAGGTGTTCCTGCACGGCGGACACCCCGAGGACCGGCTGCGCGGCCGCCCCGGCGCGCTGCTCGCGAAGCGGGCGGGCGCGGTGTGCCGCGCCACCCGGGACGGCGCGGTCTGGATCCCGGAACTGCGGCCCCGCAAGGGCTCCGGCGACCCGGCGCCCTTCCGCCGGCCGGCCTGCCACGTGCTCGCCTCCTGGTCGCCCGGCCTCGCGCTCCCCGAGGAGCCCGCCCCGCTGGAACTCCCGCCCGGCCGGCGCACCTGGACCGACATCCGCTACCGGCAGCACGGCGACGTCGGCTTCCTCGGCTTCTCCTTCCCGGGCGGCGCGATGAGCACCGACCAGTGCCGCAGACTGCTCGCCGCCTACCGGCAGGCGCTCACCCGCCCCACGCGCGTCCTCGTCCTCGGCGGGACCCGTGACTTCTTCTCCAACGGCATCCATCTGAACGTCGTCGAGGCGGCCCCCGACCCGGCCCGCGAGTCCTGGAGCAACCTCCAGGCCATGGACGACCTCGTGGAGGCCGTGCTGCGCACCACCGACCGGCTGGTGGTGGCCGCGCTCGGCGGCAACGCCGCGGCCGGCGGCGCCATGCTGGCCCTCGCCGCCGACCAGGTGTGGTGCCGCACCGGCGTCGTCCTCAACCCGCACTACCGGCGCATGGGCCTGTACGGCTCCGAGTTCTGGACGTACACCCTGCCGCGCCGCGTCGGCTCCGACCACGCCCGCCGGCTGACCGCCGAAGCGCTGCCGGTCAGCGCCGCGTCCGCGGCCCGGACCGGCCTGGTGGACCGGCTCGTGCCGGCCGCGCCGCGGAACTTCGCGGCCGAGGTGGAGCGACTGGCCGCCGAACTCGCCACCGCCCCCGACCTGGAGCGGCGGATCGCCGCCAAGGCGGCGGCCCGCGCCGCGGACGAACGGGAACGGCCCCTCGCCCACTACCGGGAAGCGGAACTCACCCGCATGCACGCCGTCTTCTTCGATCCCCGGTCCCCCTACCACGCCCTGCGTTCGGCCTTCGTCCGCAAGACGCCGGCGGGCTCGCCCCGGCCCCTCGCCCCGGCCCCCGGTGACGTCCGTTGACGCCGCGACTGCTGGTCGCCGGCATCGGCAACATCTTCCTCGGCGACGACGCCTTCGGCCCCGAGGTGATCCGCGCCCTCGCCGGCCGCCCGCTGCCGCCCGGGGCACGGGTGCGCGACTACGGCATCCGCGGCCTGGACCTCGCCTACGACCTGCTCGGCGGCTGCGCCACCGCCGTCCTGGTCGACGCGGCCCCGCGCGGGCACCGCCCCGGAACCCTCACCCTGATCGAGGCCGAGCCCCCCGACGGCGGCGTCCCGCCCGAGGCCCACGGCATGGACCCGGCGAAGGTGCTGGCCCTCGCCGCCCACCTGGGCGACGAGCCCCTGCCCCGGGTCCTCGTCCTGGCCTGCGAACCAGGGGTGCTGCCGAGCGACGACGACCTGCTGCCGGGACTCAGCGCACCGGTGCGGGACGCCGTCGACCGGGCCGTGGACGCGCTGCACTCGCTCGTCCCCGTCCTGCTCGCCGACCCCGCCGCACCCCCGCCCCCGTTGGGCCGCCCGGTGGAACCCGGCGCCCCGCACGCGGCTGCGCTGCCCGGCTCGGCCTCCGGCGGAGCCCAGAATCGGTGAGACCCCGGCCGCACGCACCGCGGCCGGGATCCGTCACCGCAGCAGAGGAGCACCGCCCATGTGCCGGTCCGACGTCAAACAGACCGTCCTGGCGAAGAACGACGACCTGGCCGCCACCCTGCGCGACGACCTCGCCCGGCAGGGGGTGACCCTGGTCAACCTGCTGTCCAGCCCGGGCAGCGGGAAGACCGAACTGCTCGGAAGGGTCCTGTCCCGCGCCGTGGAGCGCGGCATCCGGGTCGCCGCGCTCACCGCGGACCTGGCCACCGAGAACGACGCCGTGCGGCTGGCCCGCTCGGGCGCACCGGTCAGGCAGCTGCTCACCGACGGACTGTGCCACCTCGAGGCCCGCCAGGTCCGGGCCCATCTGGAGGGCTGGCTGCCGCCGGACACCTCCGTGCTCTTCGTGGAGAACGTCGGCAACCTCGTCTGCCCGGCCTCCTACGACCTCGGCGAGACCCTCCGGATCGTGCTGATGGCCGTCACCGAGGGCGAGGACAAACCACTGAAGTACCCCACCGCGTTCGGCTCCGCCCACCTGGTCGTCGTCACCAAGACCGACCTGGCCGGACCGGCCGGCTTCGACGAGGCCGCCTTCCGGGCGAACGTGCACCGGGTCAACCCCGGCGTCGAGATCGTGCGGTCCTGCGCCCGGACCGGCTCCGGGGCCGGCACCCTGCTGGAACGCGCCCTCGCCGCCCGCGACGGCGCCCACCGGCCGCCCCTCGCCCCGCACCCCCACGTCCCTGTCGCATGACCGCCCCCGCCACCGGTGCGGTCCGCCGCCGGCTCACCGTGCGCGGCACCGTCCAGGGCGTCGGCTTCCGTCCGCACGTGCACCGCCTGGCCGACGCGCTCCGTCTGACCGGATTCGTCGCCAACACCGGCGACGGGGTGCTCATCGAGGTCGAGGGCCCGGCGCCGGAGGTGGACCGCTTCTGCGCGCTGCTGGCCGAACGTCCGCCGCCGCTGGCCACCGTGACCGGCGTCACCGGCGAGGACCTGCCCGCCACCGGCCGGACCGGTCCCTTCACCATCCGCTCCACCGAGCGGGCCCCCGGCCGCACCCAGCTCCCGCCCGACACCGCGACCTGCGCCGACTGCCTGCGCGAACTGTCCGATCCGGCCGACCGCCGCCACCGCCACCCGTTCCTCACCTGCACCCACTGCGGGCCCCGCTTCACCATCGCCACCGGCATGCCGTACGACCGCGCGGCCACGACCATGGCCGGCTTCCCGATGTGCCCCGCCTGCGCCCGCGAGTACCGCGATCCCGCCGACCGGCGCTTCCACGCCCAGCCCGTCGCCTGCCCCGACTGCGGGCCGCGGCTCAGCCTCACCCCGGCCGGCGGCGGCGCACGCAGACCCGCACGGGACGCGCAGGCCCTGGCGGCGGCCCGTGCGCTGCTCGCCGCCGGGCGGATCGTCGCCGTCAAGGGCGTCGGCGGCTACCACCTGGCCTGCGACGCCACCGACGCCCGGGCCGTCACCGCCCTGCGCGAGCGCAAGGAACGCGGCGGCAAACCGTTCGCGGTGATGTGCGCGGACCTCGCCACGGCCGAGCGGATCGCGCACATGACCGATGCGGCCCGCGACGCCCTCACCGGCGCGGCCCGCCCCATCGTCCTGCTGCGCCGCCGCACGCCCCCGGACGGGCTGCGCCTCGCCGACCAGGTCTGCCCGGGCAGCCCGCACCTCGGCGTGATGCTGCCCTACACCCCCGTCCACACCCTGCTGTTCGGGCTGCCCGGCGATCCCCCCGGCCCCCGGGTACTGGTCATGACCAGCGGCAACCGCTCCGGCGAGCCCATCGCCACCGACGACGGCGAGGCGCTGACCCGGCTGGCCGGGATCGCCGACGCCTGGCTCGCCCACGACCGGCCCATCGCCGTACCCTGCGACGACTCCCTGCTCCGGGTCCGTGCCGACGGCACCGCGCAGGTGCTGCGCCGCTCCCGCGGCTACGTCCCCCGCCCCCTGCGCCTCCCGGTCCCGGTCCGGCCCGCCCTTGCGGTCGGCGGCGACCTCAAGAACGCCTGCTGCCTGGGCGAGGGCGAGCACGCCTGGCTCGGCCCGCACGTCGGCGACATGGGCGAACTGGCCACCCTGGAGGCCGCCGGGCGGGCCGAGCGCCACCTCGCCCTCCTCACCGGTGTCACCCCCGGCCTCGTGGCCGCCGACCGGCACCCCGGCTACCACTCGGCACGCCGGGCGCGCGGCCGGGCCGCCGCCCTCGGCCTGCCCGCGCCGGTGCTGGTCCAGCACCACCACGCCCACATCGCCTCCGCCATGGCCCAGCACGGCCTCGACGGCGCCGCGCCCGTGATCGGCGTCGCCTTCGACGGCACGGGGTACGGCGACGACGGCACGGTGTGGGGCGGCGAGGTCCTGCTCGCCGACTACACCGGCCACAGGCGCTTCGCGCACCTGACCCCGGCCCCGCTGCCCGGCGGGGACGCCGGCGTGGCCAACCCCTGCCGTACGGCCCTGGCCCGGCTGTGGGCGGCGGGGCTGCCGTGGGACCCGGACCTGCCGAGCGTCGCCGCCTGCTCGGACACCGAACGCGCCGTCCTGCGGCGGCAGCTGGAACGGCAGGTGGCCTGCGTGCCCACCTCCAGCATGGGGCGGCTCTTCGACGCGGTGTCGTCGCTCGCCGGCGTGTGCCACCGGGCGGCGTACGAGGCGCAGGCCGCGACCGAACTGGAGGCTGCGGCGCTGGAGGCGAGCGGCGACGACACCGCGGCGTACCCCTTCGGGCTCAGCGGTGCGGGCAGCCTCGCCTGCAGCCCCGCGCCGATGCTGCGGGCGCTCCTGGACGACCGGGCCCGCGGCACCCCCGCCCCCGTGCTCGCGGCCCGCTTCCACCGCGGCGTCGCGCGGGCCGTCGCCGAGATCTGCCGCCGGGCCCGCACGGCGACCGGTCTGGCCACCGTCGCCCTCACCGGCGGCGTCTTCGCCAACGCCCTGCTGGAGGAGGAGTGCACCGCCCTGCTCACGCGGGACGGCTTCACGGTGCTGCGGCACGGCGAGGTCCCGCCGAACGACGGCGGGCTGGCGCTCGGCCAGCTGATGGTCGCGGGAACAGCAACCCACCACGAGACGGAGTGACCCATGTGTCTGGCAGTGCCCGGCAAGGTCGTGTCCATCGACCATGGCGCCGACCCGCTCACCGGACTGATCGACTTCGGCGGGGTACGCAAACAGGCGTGCCTGGAGTACCTGCCCGACCTGCGGGTGGGGGAGTACGTCATCGTCCACGTCGGCTTCGCGCTGCAGCGCCTGGACGAGGAGTCGGCCCGCGCGTCCCTGGAGCTCTTCGAGCAACTGGGGCTGCTGGAGGAGGAGTTCGGCGACGCCTGGGAACAGGCCGCCCGGCAGGAGGACGGGAGCGAGGCCCGGTGAAGTACATCGACGAGTTCAACGACCCCGCCCTGGCACGCCGGCTGCTGGAGGAGATCCGCGCCACCGTCACCCGGCCCTGGGCGCTCATGGAGGTCTGCGGCGGCCAGACCCACTCCATCATCCGCCACGGCATCGACCAGCTCCTGCCCCGGGAGGTGGAGCTGATCCACGGTCCCGGCTGCCCGGTGTGCGTCACCCCCCTCGACGTCATCGACAAGGCCCTGGAGATCGCCGCCCGCCCCGGCGTGATCTTCTGCTCCTTCGGGGACATGCTCCGCGTGCCGGGCACGGACCGGGACCTGTTCCGGGTCAAGGGCGAGGGCGGTGACGTCCGCGTGGTGTACTCGCCGCTCGACGCCCTCGACCTGGCCCGCCGCAATCCGGACCGCCAGGTCGTGTTCTTCGCGATCGGCTTCGAGACGACGGCCCCCGCCAACGCCATGGCCGTGCACCAGGCCCGCCGGCTCGGCCTGGACAACTTCAGCCTGCTGGTCTCCCACGTCCGGGTCCCCCCGGCGATCGAGGCCATCATGACGGCCCCCGCCTGCCGAGTGCAGGGCTTCCTCGCCGCCGGGCACGTGTGCAGCGTGATGGGCACCGCCGAGTACCCGGACCTGGCCGCGAGACACCGGGTGCCGGTCGTCGTCACCGGCTTCGAACCGCTCGACATCCTCGAAGGCATCCGCCGCGCCGTCCACCAGCTCGAACGCGGCGAGCACCGGGTGGAGAACGCCTACCCGCGCGCCGTGCGCGACCAGGGCAACCCGGCCGCCGTCCGCATGATCGAGGAGGTCTTCGAGGTCACCGACCGCAACTGGCGGGGCATCGGCCCCATCCCGGCCAGCGGCTGGCGCCTGACCGAGGCCTTCCGCGCGTACGACGCCGAGCACCGCTTCGACGTCACCGGCATCCGCACCGAGGAACCCGCCGTGTGCCGGGCCGGCGAGGTGCTGCAGGGCCTGATCAAACCGACCGCGTGCGAGGCGTTCGGCACCGCCTGCACCCCCCGCACCCCGCTCGGCGCCACCATGGTCTCCAGCGAGGGCGCCTGCGCCGCCTACTACCTGTACCGCCGGATGAACGCCCCGGAGCCCCAGGGCGCCCAGGGGTCCCGCATCCCGCAGGAGGAGATGAACCCCGTTGGCTGACCTCGTCGCACCAGCGTCCCCGTCGGCAGGAACGGCCGTCGACCCCGCGAACTGGACCTGCCCCGCCCCGCTGCGCGATCAGCCGGTCGTCGTCATGGGCCACGGCGGCGGCGGCGCCCTCTCCGCCGAACTGGTCGAGCAGATCTTCGCGCCCGCCTACGGCAACCCCACCCTCGCCGCCCTCACCGACTCGGCCGTCCTCGGCCTGGGCGGCGCCCGGCTGGCCTTCTCCACCGACTCCTACGTCGTGCGGCCGCTGTTCTTCCCCGGCGGCAGCCTCGGCGACCTGGCCGTCAACGGCACCGTCAACGACCTGGCGATGAGCGGCGCCCGGCCCGCCTACCTGTCCACCGCGTTCATCCTGGAGGAGGGCGTGGAACTGGCCGTGGTGGAGCGCGTCGCGCGGGCCGTCGGCGCGGCGGCCGAGGCGGCGGGCGTCACCGTCGCCACCGGCGACACCAAGGTCGTGGAGTCCGGGCACGGCGACGGCGTCTACGTCACCACCGCCGGCATCGGCCTCGTCCCCGAGGGAGTGGACATCCGCCCGCAGCGCGCCCGGCCGGGCGACGCCGTCATCGTCAGCGGCCCGATCGGCCTGCACGGCGTGGCGATCATGAGCGTCCGGGAGGGTCTGGAGTTCGGGGTGGAGATCACCTCCGACACCGCGCCGCTCGCGGACCTCGTCGCCGCCGTGCTGGCGGTCACCCGCGACGTCCACGTCCTGCGCGACCCCACCCGCGGCGGCCTCGGCGCCGCCCTCAACGAGATCGCCCGCGCCTCCGGCACGGGCGTCCGGCTGCACGAGCGTGCCGTGCCGGTCCCGGACGAGGTCGCCAACGCCTGCGGCTTCCTCGGCCTGGACCCGCTGTACGTCGCCAACGAGGGCCGGCTCGTCGCCTTCGTCCCCCGCCGGCACGCCGACGCCGTGCTGGCGGCGATGCGCGCCCACCCGCAGGGGAGCGGCGCGGCCCTCATCGGCGAGTGCGTGGCCGAGCACCCCGGCACGGTCGTCGTCGCCACCGGCCTCGGCGGCACCCGCGTGGTGGACCTGCCGCTGGGCGAGCAGCTGCCGCGCATCTGCTGAACGGACGACCGGAACGGACCGTGACCGGCCCCGCCGCGACGGCGGGGCCGGTCACGTCTCGACGGCGGTGATCTCCAGTTCGCGTCCGCTGCGCAGTTCCCGCGAGGGCCGGTCGCACCGCGGGCACCAGAAGAACGGCGGCATGCCGACCGCGAACTCCTCGGCGCACTCCCCGCACCAGGCCTGCGCGGGCACCTGCTCCACCACGAGCCGGGCCGCCGCGAGGGCGGTGCCGTCGCGGGCCACCTCGAAAGCGAAGTGCAGCGCGTCCGGCACCACCCCCGCGAGCTCTCCGACCCGGACGGTCACCGACGCGACACCGCCGGCGCCGTCCGCCCGGGCGATCTCCCCGGCCTGCTCCACGATCGCGGTCGCGATCGACAGCTCGTGCACCCCGGCCTCACGGGTACCGGCGGTGGGCGCGCAGCCCCCCGGTCATCCGGTAGATCCGCACCTCCCGCACGATCCCCGGGTACTCCTTGACGAGCAGGGCCACGAGGAGGCCGCCGATCAGCGTGGCCTCGGCCACGAGCAGCTGCCGCCCCGTCATCCCCGGTCGCCCGGTCCTTCTCCGCACGCGCATCTTCATGGCGGTCACTTCCTGCTCTCTGTCATCCCGGCGAGATGTTCGGCATGTCCTCGGTCAGGGCGTCATGCCGTTTCCAGTGGACACCGGTGGAACGGCGCGCGTCGGAGGTGCCGTCCGCGTGGTGTCCGGTCTGCCGCTCGTACGGCCCCCAGTTGCCCTGGTGCAGTCCGCGCACGTGGGTGGGGGTGTCGGGCTGCGCCTGGGGGCGGCCCACTCGGATGCTGCCCATGTCCGCTCTCCTTCCGGGTCCTCAGGACCGCTCGGTCAGTTCCCCGAAGAACTGTTCTACGGCCGGCCAGACCCGGCCGCCACCGGACAGACCCCGCCACTCGCGGCGCACCAGCGCGGTCATCCGGTAGCAGTCGTCGACCGGCACGATCCAGTGTTCGTCGAGGCCGCGCACGGTGTTCACCAGCAGCGCCTCCACGTCGGGCGCCATGGCGGCGAGCTGCGGCACCTCGGCGGCCAGCCGCTGCCAGGCCGCCGCGTCCACCTCCCACCGCATGGCGCCGGCCGGGCTCGGCCCCTGTGCGGTGACCGTGCCGTCGGAGCGCGGCACGAAGAACACCAGCCCCACCGGGACGCCCAGCACCGCCGTGTCGACCGGCGGCAGCCGCAGCCGTCGCCGCGGCACGAGCCGGTAACGGCCCCCGCCCGCCGCGTCGTCGGCGAACAGCACCGAGCAGGGGCCGCACACGCACCGCACCTCGGCGGCGCCGGTGTCGTACAGGTGGGCGTGCCCGTCGTCCACGCGGGCGGCGCACAGCTCGCAGACCTCCGCCTCCGCCCTCGCCGCACGGTCGGCGGCGGAGCGGATCACCCGGGCGAGCGCCCCGGTCCCGCTCACCGCGTCCCCTGGGGCGCCCGGCGTGTGATCGTGCTCAGCGGTACGAAGGCCGGGGCCGCGCCGCGTTCGCCCCGCACCGTCTCCACCGAGTCCAGCTCCGGAGCGACGCCCAGCACCGCAGCCCGGACCGCCTCGGCGATGTCCGCGGTCCCGCCGCCGCAGCCCGATCCGCAGCCCCCGCCGGTGCTCAGCCGCACCCGCGCCACCTGTCCGTCGACGCCGGCCCACTCCAGGTCGCCGCCGCGCTCGCGCACCGCCGGCCGCAGCCTCTCGACCGCGCGGGCGGCCCGGCGCTCGACGGGCTCCGGGTGGACCCCGTGCAGCACCAGCAGGTGCCCGAGCAGTTCGTCCTCCGCCAGCTGCGCGCGCAGCGCCTCGTCCGCGCGGTCCAGCACCCGGGCGAGGGCCTCGCCGTACACCTCGGTCAGCAGCCGGACCGCCTCGAGCACCGGAGAGGGGGAGGCCTCCAGCGCGGCCAGCACCTCGTCGAGACGGGCGAGCCGCGCCTCCACCGCCGCGTCCGGCAGCCGCACGGCGGCGTCAGCCATGGTCGGCTCCGTACGTCGGCGAGTGCACGGTGGTCAGGGTCCTGCCCTTGCCCATGTACATGTGGACGCCGCACGGCAGACAGGGGTCGAAGCTGCGGACGGTGCGCATGATGTCGACGCCCTTGAAGTCGTCCGGCCCGTTCTCCTCGAAGATCGGCTGCCCCTGCACGGCGTCCTCGTACGGCCCCGGGGTGCCGTAGATGTCGCGGGGGCTGGCGTTCCACGGGGTCGGCGGGTACGGGTGGTAGTTGGCGATCTTCTTGTCCCGGATCACCAGGTGGTGGGAGAGGACACCGCGCACCGCCTCGTGGAAGCCGCAGCCGATCGAGTCGTCCGGCACCTCGAAGTTCTCGTACACCTTGGTGTCGCCGCTGCGCATCATCTGCATCGCCTCCTCCAGGAACTGCAGGGCCATCGCGGCCGCGTAGGCGATGAAGTACGGCCGGGCGCGGTCCCGTTCGAGGGTGTTGCTCCACTTCGGGATGCGCCATTCCAGCGTCGTCTCCGGCAGCTTCTCGCCCCGGGGCAGGGTGATGCGGACGCCGCCGCCGGTCGCCTTCACGTACGGGGTGTCGACGAGGCCGCTCAGCGCGGTCGACCAGAGCCGGGCGAGCGGCCCGCCGCCCGTGTCCAGGGCCAGGTGCTCGCCGGTCTCCGGGTGGTACCAGCGCGGGCTCATCACCCAGCTGTAGTTGCCGTCGAAGTTCCGCTTCTGCGGCACCGGGACCGTGGTCTGGTTCCACGGGTGGCGCATGTCGACGGCGTTGCCGAGCGGGTCGTGCGTGACGAACGGCTCCTCGTTGACCCAGTCCTCGTAGAACGAGCTGCCCAGCATGATGCGCAGGCCGAGGTTGATGTCGACGAGATCGTTGGTGACGAGCTGCCCGTCGACGATGATGCCGGGCGTGACGTACATCGCCTTGCCCCACTCGTTCATCGTCGCGTAGCGGTAGTCGACGACGTCCGGGTTCTGGAAGGCGCCCCAGCAGCCCAGCATGATGCGGCGCCTGCCGACCTCCTCGTAGCCGGGCAGCGCCTCGTAGAAGAAGTCGAAGACGTCGTCGTTCATCGCCACCGCCTTCTTGATGAAGTCGACGACGCGCATCAGGCGGCTGAGGTAGTCGGTGAAGGTGTTCGGCTGCGGCATCGTGCCGACCCCGCCCGGGTACAGCGTGGAGGGGTGCACATGGCGTCCCTCCATCAGGCAGAACATCTCCCGGGTGATCCGGCTGACCTTCAGCGCCTCCTTGTAGACCTCGCCCTCGAAGGGGTTGAAGGCCTTCATGATGTCCGCGATGGTCCGGTAGCCGTGGATGTCCCCGCGGGGCGCGTCGGTGCGCTCGGCGCGGGCGAGGACACCGGGGTTCGTCGCCTTGACCATCGCCTCGCAGAAGTCCACGAAGACCAGGTTGTCCTGGAAGATCGTGTGGTCGAAGATGTACTCGGCGGCCTCGCCCAGGTTGGTGATGTGCTCGGCCAGTTTGGGCGGCTTGACGCCGTAGGCCATCTGCTGGGCGTAGTTGGAGCAGGTGGTGTGGTTGTCGCCGCAGATCCCGCAGATCCGGGAGGTGATGAACCCGGCGTCCCGCGGGTCCTTGCCCTTCATGAACACCGAATAGCCGCGGAACAGCGACGAGGTGCTGTGGCACTCCACGACTTCCCGGTTGGCGAAGTCGATCTTCGTGTAGATCCCCAGGTTGCCGATGATCCGGGTGATCGGATCCCAGGACATGTCGACGATCTGGGCGGGTTTGCGCCCTGTGGGACGGGACTCGGTGGTGGTCATCTGCGGTACTGCCCCTCGCTGTCGTTCGGGTTCGGCGGATCGGTGGCGGGATGCGGGACGGGCCCGGCCGCCGGCGGCGTCACGGGCGCCAGCGCGGGTCGTAGCCGCTGGTCAGCTTGTCCTTGTTGTGACGCCACCTGGGCTCGTGGTTCACCATGTCGTTGGTCATGCCGCGCAGTCTGCGGACGACCGCCCCGTACGGCTTGATCACCATCGACGACAGCGTGCCGCCCGGGGGCTCGTCCATGAACGGCATGAAGGCGTCCGGGAAGCTGGGCATCGTGCAGCCGATGCAGATGCCGCCGACGTTCGGGCAGCCGCCCAGGCCGCCCATCCAGCCGCGCTTGGGCACGTTGCAGTTCACGACCGGACCCCAGCAGCCGACCTTCACCTGGCACTTGGGGGAGTTGTAGTCCCTGGCGAAGTCGGCCTGCTCGTAGTACGCGGCCCGGTCGCAGCCCTCGTGGACGGTCTTCCCGAACAGCCACTGCGGACGCAGCATGTGGTCCAGCGGAGGCGGGGGAGCGGCGCCGGCCGCGTGCTGGAGCGTCCAGACGAGGGTCTCCATGAAGTTCTCCGGCTGGATCGGGCAGCCCGGCACGTTGACGATCGGCAGCCCCGACTGCGCGGTGAAGTCCCAGCCCAGGTAGTCCGCGAGGCCCATGCAGCCGGTCGGGTTGCCGGCCATCGCGTGGATGCCGCCGAAGGTGGCGCAGGTGCCGGCGGCGACCACCGCCCAGGCCCTGGGCGCCAGCCGGTCGATCCACCAGTTCAGCGTCTGCGGCTCGCCGGTCTCCGGGTCGTTGCCGAACGACGTCCAGTAACCGTCGCCCTCGATGATGTTCTGGTTCGGCACGGAACCCTCGATCACCAGGATGAACGGGGCCAGTTCACCGCGCACCGCCGCCCGGTAGGGGGCCAGGAAGTCCTCCCCGCCGAGGCTCGGCGAGAGCACCTTGTTGACCAGGTTCACCTTCGGCAGGCCCGGGATGAGACCGAGCACCACGTCCTCGATGGCCGGCTGGCCGGCGGCGGTCATCGCCACGGTGTCGCCGTCGCAGCTCATGCCCTCCGAGATCCAGAGGATGGTGATCTCGTCGAAGCCCTTCCGCGCCTCGGCCCTGCTGGGCTCGCCGCGGACTTCGGTGGTTCCGCTCTGTGTGGTCATCTCTGCGGCCTCCGATGCAGCCGGTGTCGAAACGGGTTCTGGGTCGCGGCCGGCGAGGCCGCGGGGAGGGTGCGGGGGCGGGGGGCGTCCGGGCGGGCCGACCGGTGGCCGGGCGGTCCGGCGGCCTAGGGGCGTGTGCCGGACCGCCCCCGCTCGCGCCGGTCGGCCGGGAGCGCGGGCCGCGGCGACCGCGGCGGGGCCGGCCGGACCGGGCCCGGGGCGTCCGCGACGCCCAGCGGCTCGACCTCGTCGGGCCGGAAGTAGTGGAACCGGCCGTACCAGCCGTGCAGTTCGGCGGCGGGATCGTCCTCCAGGGTGACCGCCAGGTGGACGCTGCCGTCCACGTCGTGGAAGACCGCGGCGACCTGCGCGGCCCGCCCGTGAAGGAACATGTCCTGGGCGTCGGCGCCCCGGCCGCGCGGGCGGAGCCGCACCCTGCTGCCGCCGCCCACGGGCACCGAGCCCACCAGCACGGTGTCCGTGGCCGGGGACAGTCCGTCGTCGCCGCCCTCCTGCCACCAGGCGGGCCGCCCGGCGCCGGGGGCCGCAGCCGGGGCGAGGGAACGGATGGCGCCGTGCAGCCGGGCGAAGACCTCCTGCGGCATCGTCTCCACCCGGTCGATGATCTGGGCGGCCCGCGGGTCGGTGGCGCGGGCCTCGGCCTTCTCGTCGTCGGTCAGCAGCATCGTGCGCAGCGTGAGGATCTCGTCGATCTCCGCCGCGTCGTGCAGGTCGCCCGGGCTCTCCGGCGCCACCTGGGGACGGTCGGGAAGGATGATCGGCGCGGAGAGCAGGGACGGGCCCGTCGCCCCGTCCCCGTCGTCGGACTCCGGCGGCGTTCCGCCCAGCACGGGGAACGTGAACGCGTTGCGGCAGCCGCGCGCGTGCTCCGCGCAGGCCGCGGGCGGATCGATCAGCGACACGAACTCCACCGCGTCCCCGGTGACAAGGGTGTGCGTGGCGAGCAGCGCCTGCCCCAGCACCGCACCCCGCGGAGCCCGTGGGTCCGCCGCCTCGCCGGTGTTCTCGGTGCGCACCCGCAGCCGGTACAGCTCGTCCGTGAGCGGCTCGGCCGCGACCGTGGTCTCGGCCCGCACCTGACGGCGCCGCCGGACCGTCCGCCCCGCCCCCGACGGCAGCGGCTCGTACTCGGCCCCGGCGGGCGCCCCCACCGAGGCGGTCCGGCCGCCGCGCAGCAACTCCGCCAGCGGCAGCACCAGTTCCGTCTCGCGGGGCACCGCCTCCTCGAACGACAGGTGGGCGACCCCGTCGGCCGTCCGCAGCGACTCCACCGGGCGATGCCCCCCGGCTCCGTCCGCCGCCTCCACCTGCTTGTGCTGCAGCTGCAGATACCGCACCCGCACCCGGACGACCGCGTCGGCGTCCCGGACCCGCAGCAGGCACTCGGTCCGCTGGTACCAGGAGTCGGCCGAGCCGGAGACGCCGGGGGCGACCGGTCCGTCCCGCTCCACCCAGTTCCGGGGCAGCAGCACCCCGAACTGCCAGCGGACCCGGTTCTTGGCCGAGGAGCGGCGGTAGGGGTACAGCAGGTACCCCTCGTACAGCACGGCGTCCGCCACGGCAGTCAGCTGCGTACAGCCCTCGCCGGCTCTGTTCGCCATGTCCTCTCCTCGCCACCGGTCGGTCCGCGGATCCTCACCTCACGGTCACACCGATCACGGCCGGCCGCCCCTCAGGCGCACCGTCATTGCGCCGGACAGGGGAGGGCACGGGGTTCGTCCGGCACAGCCGAGGCCGGCGGGCGGGGCCGCAGCGGGTCCGGCGGCGGGACCGGTGCGGCGGGGAACGGGGGTCCGGCGCGGCAGCGGTGCGACGGGGGGGCCGGCGCGGCAGTGGACGGCGGCGGCGAGAGCGGGCGGTGTGGTGGCGCCGGGCGGGCGCAGCGGGGGAGCAGCAGGTACCGGGTGACGGGGGACCGGGCGCGTTCCCCGCCGATGCCGAGGGCCCCGCCGAGGGCCTCCCACGGCCGGCCGGCGTCCTCCTGTGCGCCGCCGGACCGGCGACCGGAAGGACGGCGCGGACACGGGCCGTTCGGGAACCGGGGCCTCCGGCATGAGCCGGACGACCGCGACGAGCGGAAGGAGGGGCAGTTCTCCCGAACCCTGCCGGGGCCGCGCCGCCGCCCCTACACTGCCAATCCGCAGGCATGCGGGCGCAGTCACCGGGGGGAGCCGCCATGTCCGGAGGTCCGTACGGTCCGAACCAGGGGTACACGGTGCCGCCCGTGCCGCCGATTCCGCCGCCGATGCCCTCCGGCCCGCCGCCCGCACCGCCGGACGCCTGGCGGGCCGCCGCGGTCGCCCTGCTCAACCTCAGCGGACTCGGCCTCGGTTACGCGCTTCTGCGGCGCCGGCTCCTGACGGCAGCCTGCTGGGTGGCGACCGGCCTGTTCCTGCTCTTCGCGCTGCCCGCGGACGCCGACGGCGTCCCCGTGGCCGCGGTCGCCGGATACGCCGTGCTCCTGCTGGCGGCGGCCGTCCACGGCGGGTTCGCCGGACTGCGCGCCCGCCTGGTCCGGCCGGCCCGCACGCCTCTCGCGCTGCTGCTCGGCGTGCTGCTGCTCGCCGTGCCCGCCGGCGGGGCCCTGTGGTACCGGGACGCGCACGGCGAAGCGGTGGAGCGGCAGCTCCTCGGGCGCCTGGAGCGGGCCGACGACCTGGTGGCGAGCGGCGGGCGGCGGCCCTTCGGCGCCGCCGGGGCGGACTACCGGGCGGCACTGGACGTCTACCGCGACCTCGCCGTGCACCACCCCGGCTCCCGCGCGGCCCGGAAGGTCCCCGACAGCCTGCGCACCTACTACACGACGGTCGGCGCTCCCTACGGCCACCGGCGGTACTGCGACGCCGTAGAGCCGTTGAAGTTCCTGCGCACCGTGCCCGGCACGATGCCCCGGGACCGGCTCGGGTCGCTGGCCCGCTGGCCCGAGGACCGGCTCGCGACCGCCCTGTACGAGTGCGGCGCCCAGCATCTGGCGACCGGCGAGGCGGACTGGGTGACGCGCTTCGGCGACCTGCTGGACACCTTCCCGCGCTCGGGGCCGGCGGCCAGGGTGGCGCCCGCCGTCGACTCGGCGGTGAAGAAGGCGGAGAAGGCCGTCCGCGGTGACGAACCCTGCGCCGCCGTCGAGCAGTTGCGCAGTCTCAGCACCCGTATCGACGACCTGTCCAGGTCGGCCGGCGACGCGGACGGCAGCCTGGCGAAGACCTCGAGCCGGGCGGGCCGCAGCGGCGACGCGGGCCGGTACGCCTGCGGCGTCGACCAGTACCAGGACGGCGACTTCGACGCGGCCCGCAGAACCATGGAGGAGTTCGTCGCCGGCCACCGGCACGACCGGAACCGGGCCCGCGCCGAGAAGATCGCCATAGCCGCCGAGATCGCCCAGACGCTCCCCGCGGCCGGCAAGAAGCTGCCCACCACGGCGTCCGGCGGCAGCATCTCCGTGACGGTCAAGAACGACAGCCCGGACGACATCACCGTGCTCTACACCGGACCCGTCACCGGCAGCTTCACCCTGAAGGGCTGCGGCAGCTGCACGGCGTACCCGCTCTCCAGCACCCTGTACCGCGGGTTCAAGCCGTGCAGCAGCGGCAAGCACTATCCGCAGCGCACCATCAGACTGCCCGTCGGCACCACGTACTTCGTGCACAGGGCGCACGGCACCGGCAGCGCGAACCCGGCCTCCGACACCGCCAGGCTCAGGTCCGGGTACATCTACACGGAGTGCGCCTACACCACCCGCAGCCTCGGGTCCGGGTACTGACGGCTCGTGCCCCGCCCCCTCCCGGCGCGCTGCGCCCGCCGGGAGGGGATGCGCGGCGCACCGGGCGTGCCGCCGTCGTCCGGCCGCGTCGTCAGCCGGCCGGGTTCTCGGTCCGCATCCGCACCTGCTCCTCCAGCCGCCGCAGGCTGCCGTCCAGGGCGTCGGCCACCGCCCGCTCCCCCGGGTCGTGGGCGTCGTCGAAGAAGGACAGGTGCACGGTCACCTCGCTGGCGCCGCTGCCGATGCCCGCCACCTGGAGCCGGCCGGCGTAGCCGCCCTGCTCGCGGGTGCCCCACTCCAGGCGCAGCTGGTCCGGCTCGGACCGCAGCAGCGCGGGCGTGTCCTGGCCGGAGCGGTCGTCGTGCACGGTGACGGCTGGGGGGTCCCCGGCGTCCACGTGCAGGGCGTCCGGGAGCCAGGCGTCGAGCTGTGAGGCGTTGGCGGCCTGGTCGAAGACGTGCTCGGGCTGTGCGGGCATCGTGCGTGATCGTTCGTACTCGGCCATCGTGCGCCGCTCCTTCCGGTCGGAAGCCGTACCCCGGTCGCGTGCCCCTTCCGGCGCGGGCGAAAAGCCCCCGCCGCGCCTTGCGGCCCGGCCGTTTCCGTCCCGCGCCGGCAGCGGGGCGGCCTCGGGGCAGGGCGTCGCCCGGTCCGGACGCCGGCCCGTCGTCGCCCTCGGGACGGCCCGGTCCGTCACAGGCCCAGGGAGACGGCGACGCGGGTCATCTCGGCGGTGTTGGTGATGTTGAGCTTGGCGCGGATACGGCGCAGATAGGCGTCCACGGTGTGGGTGGAGAGTCCCATGTGGCGGGCCGTCTGCAGGTAGGTGCGGCCGGCGGCGATGTGCCGGAGCGTCTCCCGCTCGCGCGGAGCCAGGGCGGGAACGGGGGCTGCGGCGGGCGACGGGGCGAGGGCGGCGCTCATGGTGTCTCTCCGGCGGAACGAGTGGGGAGTGTCCGATTGGGGCGTTTTGCCCTTGTTTCACCAGGTTGCTCGCCGGACTTCATGGGACTGTCCGCCGCCCGTCACAGGCGCGTCACAGCGGCCGAAGCGGTGCCCACCGTCCGCCCGTCCGCCGTCCAGGGGCGGGCGGCCGTCAGGCCACGGCCGCGCGCGCCGTCCGCTCCACCAGGGACACCCCGTCGCTCATGGACGCACTGCCGTCCGACAGGACCGCGACGAGACACCGGTGGCCCCTGACCGTGACCCTGCCGATGCTGTTGACGTCCCAGCGCCCCGTCGTGTCCCGCCGCAGCCAGCCGTTCTTCAGCGCCCGCCCGGAGGGCTCGGTCCCGGCCGCGGAGACCCCCCAGGCCTGCTCGGGCACGACCTGGCCCATCAGGGTGCGGATGTAGGCGCGCGAGCGAGCGTTCAGCGCCGCGGGACCCGCGTGCACCCCGTCCTCCGGGGCGAACACCTGGCGCAGCAGCCGTATCTGGTCGCTCGCGGTCGTCCGCGTCAGCCCCCACATCGCGCCGGGGCCGCCCTTCGTCGAGGTCAGCCCCAGGCGCTCGTTGGCGGCCGCCAGTCCCTCGGCCCGGCCGATCTGCCGCCACAGGGCATTGGCCGCCGCGTTGTCGCTGCGCCGGATCATCGGCTCGGCGCGTTCCCGTTCCTCCGGGGTGAGGCCACGCCCCGCGTCCTGCGCCCGGAGCAGCAGCGCCGCGAGGATGTCGACCTTGACGATGCTGGCGGTGTCGTACGCCCTGTCCTCGCCGTGGATCACGGGCGCGCGTGCGGGGCCGTCCAGGTCGAGGACGGCCGCCGTGGACCGGGCCGGCGCCGGGTCCGGTGCGGCTGCCGCCGGACGCGGCAGGGCGGTGACGCAGGCCAGGGCTGCCGCCGAGGCCAGGAGGGCGACGGCCCGGGCGGGGGCGGCGGGGGAGGGAAGGGACGGCATGGGTCACGAACGTAGGCACAAAGAGCGCCCGGCGGCGTGGCGCCCATCACTTACCCGCCGGTTTCCGGCGAAGTGTGACGAGAGCCACCGGTGGAGCGTGTGACACGAGCCACCGGTGGAGCCGGGTCCGGTGCGCGGCGGGCGTGGGCCGGCGATCCGGCCCGCCCGGCCCCGGCGCCCGGACCCCGCGGGTGGATCCCGACCGCCCGGACTTCCGCCCCGCAGCGGTCCGCGTTCAGGTGCACGATGGTGGGGTGACGTGCGGTGGCCGGGCCCGCGGGACCGCACGAGAGGAGGCGGTGACGATGACACGGACACCTCCCACGACGGTCACCCGGGTACGGCTGTGGCGGTGGCGGCGCAACCCGCTCCGGCGGCACAGCGACATCGTCGAAGCCTGGGTCGTGCTCGCCACCTGGGTGCTCGCCCTGGTGGGCGGCGTACTCGCGGGCCTGGCCGCGGCGGACACCTCCGCGTCGGCGTTCGCGGCACGGCTGGCCCGGGTGCACGCCGTGTCCGCCGTCCTCACCGACGACGGGGCGAGGACGCCGGCCGCGGGCAGCGGCTACGACTCCGGACGGGTGTGGGCCGCCGTGCGCTGGACGGAGGCGGACGGCTCGGTGCACACCGGCCGGGCGAAGGTCCCGCCCGGGGCCCCCGCCGGGACGCGGGTGACGGTGTGGGCCGACGCGGCGGACCGGGTCGTGCCCCCGCCGGTCACCGGAGCCGCGGCCGACCTGCAGGCGGCCCTCGCCGGAGTCCTCGTCGCACCGTCGGCCGGCGCGGCGGTCTGGGCGGCGGGCCGCGTGGTCCGCGGCCGGCTCATCCGGCGGCGCATGGCCGAGTGGGACGAGGAGTGGAAGCAGATAGGGCCCAGTTGGGGCAACCTCAGCGGAGGCCGCGGCTGACCGCACCCCGCCGCCCGCACCCGCTGCTCGGGCGGCGGGGGCTTGAGGCCGGGGCGAGCGGATACCCGGAGGCCATGGCGAAGCTGCACCCCTCCCGGCGACACCACGGGCAGTCCGGCGACGGCACCCCGGCGCAGCGGATACCGGCGCCGGACGAGGCCGGGCCCGGGGAGGACGTCGAGCGCCGGGCGCCGGACAGCCCCACGAAGCTGCCCCGGCGGGCCTGGGCCGCGGCGTTCAAGGGCTCGCTGCGCGAGTTCCGCGACGACGAGCTGACCGACCGGGCCGCGGCGCTGACCTACTACGGCGTGCTGTCGCTGTTCCCCGCCCTGCTGGTGCTGATCTCGCTGCTGGCCGTCGCCGGCCGCTCGGTCACGGACGAGGTGCTGGCCCAGCTGAGGGACCTCGCCCCCGGCCCCGCCCGGGACATCGTCACCCGGGCCGTGCGGGAGCTGCAGAACGGCGCCGGCACCGGTTCCGTCGTGGCGGTCGCCGGCATCGTGCTGGCCCTGTGGTCCGCGTCCGGGTACGTGGCCGCTTTCATCCGCGCCGCCAACGCCGTCTACGACATGCCCGAGGGCCGCCCCGTGTGGAAGATCCTCCCGGTGCGGATCGGGGTCACCGTCGTCCTGATGGTGCTCGCCGTGGCCAGCGCGCTCATCGTGGTCTTCACCGGCGGTATCGCCCGCCGCGCCGGACAGGCCGTCGGGCTCGGCGACACCGCGCTGACCGTGTGGGCGGTCGCGAAGTGGCCGGTGCTGGTCCTCCTCGTCACCGTCATGATCGCCATCCTGTACTGGGCGACCCCGAACGCCGAGGTCAAGGGCTTCGCCTGGCTCACCCCCGGCAGTGTCCTCGCCCTGCTGATCTGGCTGGCCGCCTCCGCCGGTTTCGCCTTCTACGTCGCCCACTTCGCCTCGTACAACAAGACCTACGGCACCATGGCCGGCGTCATCGTCTTCCTGGTCTGGCTGTGGATCACCAACCTGGCCGTCCTGCTGGGCCTGGAGTTCGACGCGGAGGCCGTACGGCAGCGTGCCATCGCCGGCGGCTACCCGCCCGGCGCCGAGCCGTACACCCGGCCGCGCGACACCCGGAAGTGGAACGCGGAGGACGTCCGCCGCATGGAGGAGAGCTGACGGACGTCCCCCCGCCCGTCACGCCGCGTAGCCGCCGTCCACCGAGAACTCCGCGCCCGTCACGTACGCCGCCTCCGGCCCCGCGAGGAACGCCACCACGGACGCCACCTCCTCGGCCGTGCCGAAGCGGCCCAGCGCCGTCATGGCCGCCTGCCCGGAGGCGTACGGGCCGTCCGCGGGGTTCATCCCGGTGTCGGTCGGGCCCGGGTGCACGACGTTCGCCGTGATCCCGCGCCCGGCCAGCTCCCGGGCCAGCGCCCTCGTCAGCCCGACGAGGGCCGACTTGCCCATCGCGTACAACGTGGCTCCGGGACCCGGCACGCGCGCGGTGACGCAGCTGCCGACGGTGATGATCCGCCCGCCGGCCCCCATGAGCGCGGCGGCGGCCTGGGCGGCCAGGAACACCCCGCGCACGTTCACGGCGAGCAGCCGGTCGACGTCGGCGAGGGACAGGTCCTCCAGCGGCCCCATCAGCCCGACGGCCGCATTGCCCACCAGGACGTCCAGTCCGCCCAGTTCCTCCGCGGCGCGGCGCACCGCACCCGCCGGCTCCGCGGCGTCCGCGGAGTCGGCGCGCAGGGCCACCGCCCGCCGCCCGAGCGCCTCGACGTCCCGCACGACGGCCTCGGCCGCCTCCTTGCCGCGCACATAGGTCACCGCCACGTCCGCGCCGGACCGGGCCAGCCGCCGCGCCGTCGCCGCACCGATGCCCCGGCTGCCGCCGGTGACCAGCGCCGCCCTGCCGCGCAGGTCGCCTTCGCGCGGGTCGTCTCCGCCCGCTCCGCGGGGGTTCGCTTCGTTCAGCTGCTCTCGTGAGGTCATGCCCCCATCCCACCGGGCCGCCGCGCGGAGCACCGGCGGCGGACGGACACCGAGTTCCGCGGCGGGATGGCCCGCGGTCGGCTGCGCCGGACGCCGCCGGGGCCGACGCGTGCGCTGTCGTGGGCGCCCGGACCCGGTCGCGCAGCCGGAGTTCGTGCGGCAGGGCGTTGACGCGACTGTCGACGGCGTCGTTGGTCACGCCCGGTCCGGCGGCGCGGGCACCTGCGGACGCCCTCGCGCGCGGTGATCAGCCGGGTGGCGGTGAGCCCGTCCGTCCCCGGCATCCGGATGTCCGTCAGGACGGCGTCGGGCGACTCGGCGGCGGCCGGCGACACCGCCGTCGCCCCGTCACCGGCCTCCGCCACCACCTGGGACGACGACACGAGTCCTGCCGGAGGCGGATGACGCGCACCGGGGACGGCGGGCAGGCTGACGGCATGACGCAGACCCCGCTCGCCGAGCAGCTCCCGTACCACCGCCTGGCCCGCCTCACCCCGCGCCACCGGTGGTGGCGGCCCCTGGTCGGCACCCTGGTCGTGGCCGTGGCGTACACGATCGCCGTGATCGTCCTCGGAATCCTCTCCGCCGCCCTGGGCTCCGGCCTCGGATATCCCGAAGACGCCGACGGCTGGCCGGAGTTCGGGCCCGTCTCCGGCACCGCCGTCGACCTGCTCTCGATCGCGGTCGGGATACCGGTCCTGCTGCTGACGGTGCGCTGGACCGCAGGCCGCCCGGCCGGCTCGGTCTCCTCCGTCACCGGGCGGCTGAGATGGCGCTGGCTGCTGCTGTGCGTGCTGACGGCCGTGCCGATCGTCGCCCTGTCGATGGGGGCCATGCTGCTGCTGCCAGGCGACGGCGGACCGGAGGAACGGTGGGCGGGGTGGCCGTTCTTCGCGCGGGCCCTCGCCGTGCTGGCGGTGCTCGTCCCGTTGCAGGCGGCCGCCGAGGAGTACCTCTTCCGCGGCTGGCTGACCCAGGCCGCCGGCGCGTTCCTGCGCTCGCCCTGGGCCGCGTTCCTGCCCCAGGCCGTCCTGTTCGCCGCCGCCCACGGCTGGGGCACCCCGTGGGGGTTCGCCGACCTGGTGGTGTTCGGGGTGGCCGCGGGCTGGCTGACCTGGCGGACGGGCGGCCTGGAGGCGTCCATCGCCCTGCACACCGTCAACAACCTGTTCGCGTTCGGGGTCTCGGCCGCCGTCGTCGACGGGCTCAGCAGCGACGAGACCGCGGCGGACGCGCCCTGGCAGGTGGTCGCGCTCGACGTCGCGAGCATCGTCCTGTACACGGCCGCCGTGGCCTGGTGGCTGCGCCGCCGCCGGCTGGAACGCACGGCGCCGGCCCCGCTTCCTCCGGCGTTCGGCCCCGCCTACCCGTACCACCCGGGCGCCCCTGTGCCGCCGCAGTGGCATCCGGTGCCGGGTGCGCCGGTGCCGTCGCCGTGGCAGGCGCCGGTTCCGCCGTCGTGGGCGGGGCAGGGGGCGCCGTCGTGGGCGGGGCATCCGGTGCCGGGTGCGCCGGTGGCGTCGCCGTGGCAGGCGCCGGGCGCGCCGGTTCCGCCGTACACGGCCGGTCGGCCGGCTCCGGGTGCGGCCGTTCCGCCCGGGAGCCCGGGGGCTGAGGGTGCCGAACGCCCCCCGGGAGGCGGCCCGGACGGTGACTGAAGCCCTGCCCGCCGGTCCGGACCGCCGGCTGCGGGAACGCGCCGGGCCGCCGCGCCCGACGTACGGCTCGGCGCGCGGGCCCCGGCCCGGGACCCCGCCGGCGGTCCGTATCCTCGACCCGAGACGCGGACCGGGCCGCCGCGCCGCCCCGGGACCCCGTCCGGAACGGCGACCGGGCGCGGCCGGCCGGCCCGGTCCGTGCCTCCTCCGGCCGGACAGGTCCCCGGCCGGGGCGAGGGCGCCCCGCGCGCCCGACTCCCCCGCCACCGTCAGGAAGTCGACGTCATGACCGACAAACTCACCGTGAGTGTCCTGGGCACCGGCATCATGGGCGCCGCGATGGCCCGCAACCTCGTGCGGGCCGGACACGCCGTCCGCGTCTGGAACCGCACCCGCGCCAAGGCGGAACCGCTGGCCTCCCAGGGCGCGCGCGTCGCCGGCACGCCCGCCGAGGCCGTCGAGGGCGCCGACGTCGTCCTGACCATGCTCCACGACGGGCCCGCGGCCCTGGACGTCATGCGCCGGGCGGCGCCCGCGCTGCGCTCCGGCGCCGCCTGGGTGCAGTCCACCACCGCCGGTGCCGAGGCCGTGGGTGAACTGGCCGCCTTCGCCCACGAGCACGGCCTGGTCTTCTTCGACGCCCCGGTGCTCGGCACCCGCGACCCCGCCGAGGCGGGCCGGCTCCTCGTGCTCGCCGCGGGACCCGGCGAGCACCGCCACACGGTGGCGCCGGTGTTCGACGCGGTCGGCGCCCGTACCGTGTGGACCGGTGAGGACGGCGCGGCCGGGACCGCGACCCGCCTGAAACTCGTCGCCAACAGCTGGGTCATCGCCGCGACCGCCGCGGCCGGCGAGACACTGGCCCTGGCACGGGCGCTCGGCGTGGACCCGCAGAGCTTCTTCGACGCCATCGGCGGCGGCCCCCTCGACATGGGCTACCTGCGGGTCAAGTCGGGGCTTATCCTGGAGGACCGGCTGACGCCGCCCCAGTTCGCGGTGGGCACGGCCGCCAAGGACGCCCGGCTGATCGTCGAGGCCGGCGAACGGCACGGCGTGCGGCTGGACGTGGCCGCCGCGAGCGCGGAGCGCCTGGAGCGCGCCGCCGCCCAGGGGCACGCCGACGAGGACATGGCCGCCGCCTACTTCGCCAGCTTCGGTCCCGCCGGCCGGCCGTCCGCCTGAGGGCGTCGCCGCAGGTCCGTGCCGAGAGGCCGCCCGGAAGCGAACGGCGGACCGTCCGCCGCCGGCCGGTCCGCCGGACGCGACGGGCACCGTCCCCGTACGGAGGTCAGCCGTCCGTCCGCAGCAGCAGCTTGCCCGTGGAGGTGCGCCCGCCCAGCAGCCGGTGCGCCTCGGCGGCCCGGGCCAGCGGGAACTCCGCGGTCACCGGAAGGCGCACGCCGCCGTCGGTGACCGTGCGGAAGGCGCGCTCGGCGACCCGGCGCAGTGCCTCGGGCGCCGACTGCGCCAGCCCCAGGACGGAGAATCCCGCCACGCTCCGGCCCCGCGCGTACAGTTCCGGCTGCCCGACCTGCCACGGCTCCGCCCCGCTCGCGTTGCCGAAGGACACCAGGCGCCCGAACACGGCCAGCGCGTCGAGGCCGCGGCGCAGGGTGTCGCCGCCTACCGGGTCGAGGATCAGGTCGACGCCCCTGCCGCCGGTGGCGCGGAGGACGTCGGCGGGGAAGCCGGCGGTGGTGAACACCTCGTCGTAGCCGTGCCTGCGCGCGTGATCGGCCTTGGCCGGCGAGGACACCACGCCGTACACGGCGCCCGCGCCCGCCGCCCGGGCGAGCTGCCCGGCCACCGTGCCGACGCCGCCTGCCGCGCCGTGCACCAGGACGGTCTCGCCCGCCCGCAGCCGTCCCACCTCGTGGATCAGGGCGTGGGCCGTCGGCAGGACGGTGGGCAGCGCGGCGGCGGTGCGCAGGTCGAGACCCCGGGGGAGCGGGAACACCGTCGCCGCGTCGGCGGCCACCACCTCCGCGTAGGCGCCGCCGTCGACGAGCGCGACCACGTCCTGTCCCGGACGCAGCCCGGTGACGCCCTCGCCGACGGCCCGGATCCGTCCGGAGACCTCGAGGCCGGGCCGGAACGGCAGCGCGGTCACCCGGTACCCCTCCGCGCGCGCCTTGAGATCGGCGAAGTTCACACCCGTGTAGGCCGCGTCGACGGTCACCTGCCCCGGCCCCGGTTCGGGCGGTTCGGCCTCGACGGGCTTCAGCACCTCGGGACCGCCGTACTCGTGGAACTCGACCGCACGCATGAGCAGCACACGCCCTTCCGCCAAAGTGTTCAACGAAAAGCGAACACTCGGACTGTATGATGTCCGTCGAACACTCGGCAAGCGCCGGAGCACCTCGGAGTGTCCCGGCGGGGACGGTCACAACAGGTACGACGGGTACGACGGGCAGGGCGGGGAGCGGGGCATGACGAAGCGGGCCGGGAGCGGCAGTCACCGTGCGGCGCCGGTCCACGCCGATCCCGCGCAGGTGTCCGTGCTGACCGCGCTGTCCGCGCTCGCCGACCCCGTGCGCATCCAGCTGATCCGCGAGCTGGCGTCCTGCGCCGACTGGACGCGCAGCTGCGGCAGCTTCGACGTGCCGGTCGGCAAGGCGGCGCTCAGCCACCACTTCTCGGTGCTGCGCGGCGCCGGACTGGTCGAGCAGCGGGACGAGGGGCCGAGACGGGTCAACCGGCTGCGCCGGGCGGAGTTCGACGCACGCTTCCCCGGGCTGCTCGACCTGATCCTGCGCGACGACGACGCCGGCTGACCCCCCGCCTCCGCACTCAGCCCAGGACGAGCGGGAGCTTCGCCGCCAGCGGGCCCAGTTCGGCCCGCTCGGCGGCGGTGGGGGCACGCCGCCCCGTGCCGACCCGCAGCGCGTCCTGGTCGGACCACGAGGCGGGGAACGGAGCCCCGGCGATCTCCTCCAGCATCGCCCGCGCCCGGGCGAGGCTCTCGGCGGGCGGCTCCGCGGCGCCCGGGAGGTGCGCGATCAGGTCCAGGTGGTGCAGGGTCCACTCCAGGACGTACGCCGAGAGGTAGTCGCCCGCGGTGAGGACCATGTCCTGCGTGCTCACCCGGAGGCCGGGGTCGGCCAGTTCCGCCGCGCGCCCGGCGGCCGAACCGACGTCGTCCAGGTGGAACGCGAGCAGCCGCGGATCCCCGTAGGCGGCGGCCAGCCGGACGGTCAGCGCGTCGAGCGGGTCCTCGCCGGTCGGCGGCGTGCCGGTGACGCGCCAGTACGTGACCGCGGTGTGCGTCGGCTCCGAGGCGGCGGGCGTGACCAGCGTGATCAGCACGTCCTGCGCGTCGATGACCAGATGGCACACCAGATCCCGGACGAGCCAGCCGGCGCAGCCGGACGGCCGCGCGAAGTCCTCGTCCGCGAGGTCCGCGACCGCCGCGCGCAACGCCGCCCACGAGCGCGAGAAGAGATCCACGGCCGCAAACTAGCAGCGCACGGCCGGCGGTTCGACCGAATTCCCGACGGTGTGCGAGCCGAAGCTCCCTCGGACGAGAGCGATGGGGGCGCTTCAGGGAAGTGCTCGCGTGCATACCGCCGGTACGACGTCCAGGGCCTTGAGACGAGATCCGTCAGACGGCGAGCAGCCGCACATGGGCGTCGCGGACCAAGTCGGAGAAGGCGTCCGGGTCCTGGAGCGGGAAGAGGTGGCCGCCGGGGGCGTGCGCGAGGTGGGCGGTCGTACCGCCGCCGCGCACGGCCTTGAGGAACGCCTGCTCTTCCAGGCGGAAGAGGAGGTCACGGCGCCCGTTGACGAACCGGGTCGGGGTCCGCAGCCCGGCGGCCAGGCCGAGGAAGTCCACGCGGCGCAGCTCCTGGACGGCCTCACCGAAGGCGTGCCGGGCGAAGCCGCCGGCGATGACGGCCTCGGCGCACTCAGGGCTGGTGTGGCGGCGGAAGAAGCGCGCGTTCACCGCGGCGCTGCGCTCCGCGCTGCGACGCTCGTCGACGCGTGCGGCGGCGGTGTAGGCGAGCGCCTTCCAGCCGCGCGCCCGCGCGGTCGAGCCGCACACCAGCAGTCCGCGCACCCGGTCGGGGTGGGCCGCCGCGTGGGCCATGGCCACGAAGCCGCCCAGGGACATGCCGACGACCAGGGGCCGTCGGCCGGTCGCCGTGTGTGCCTCGGTGACCACGGCGTCGAGCGCCTCGACGGCCGCGGCGAGCGTGAACGCCCGGCCGTGCAGGGCGCCGTGGCCGGGCAGGTCCGGGGCACTCACCCGGAAGTCGGGCGTGAGCCGCCGGGCGTGCGGGACCCACATGGAGGAGGACACGCGGATGCCGTGCACCAGCACCACAGCGGAGGCCGAATCGTGGCCGTCGAACACGTGCAGTCCCGGCAGGCTCATGCCACGCTCCGCACGCCGGCCGCCTGCTGCGAAGGAAGCCGTGCCGTGGTGCGCCGGAGCAGCGCTGTCACCCGGTCGAGTTGCTCACGGGCGCCGACGTACTGGGGAGCGCCCAGTGAGCGGGCGGCCCGCTCGGTCAGGAAGCAGCCGGGCGCGATGGCGGTCGCGCCCAGGGAACGGAGCGCCGTGCGCAGGGCTTCGTGGAGCAGCGTGCCGTGGCTGGCCATGTGTCCGGTCGCCAGCGGAAGGACGGCCTTGCCCACGAGGCAGCGTCGGGGCAGCACGTCGAGGAATGCCTTGAGCAGGCCGGCGTACGAGGCTTTGTACACGGGGGTGGCGACGACGACGCCGTTGGCCGCGGCGAGCAGTTCCGCCGCCGCGGCCAGCCGGGGACGGCCGGCGCCGCCGTGCAGCAGGGCATCGGCGGGCAGGTCCCGCACGGCGAGGTGACGGGTCTCGTGGCCGTCGCCCGCCAGGCGGGGCACCACCTGGGTGAACAGGACCTGTTCGGCGCAGGAGTCCGGCGAGGTGCTGCCGGAAACGGTCAGGAACATGGCCATGGCGGGTCTCACCTCACGACGACGGACGGGAAAGCGGCTCCGGTGCGGGGTGTGCCGCGGGACGGGGCGTCAGTTCGTGCTCGTGCGCACGCCGGTAGCCGCGCCGGTCGTAGAGGTGCGAGCCCAGCAGCCCCAGCAGGACGGAGCCGAGCGCGTACGCTCCCAGGACCAGCCAGGCGGTGGTCACCTGCGCGGTGTCACCGCCGTAGAACAGCAGGGACCGGATGCCTTCGACGACGTGGCGGGCCGGCAGGAGCTGTCCGAGGGCGTCCAGGCGCGCCGGCAGGGCCTCGGGCGGGATGGCGCCGCCCGACAGAGGGATGCCGATCAGCGTGACCAGGAGGAGGGCGAGGATCTGGCCGGGGGCGCCGAACACGGCGAACAGGGCGAGGGTCAGCAGGGTGACGGCGGCGCAGGCAAGGCCGCAGAAGACCACCAGCCGGCCGGGGGCCTGGGCGCCGAGATCGACGCTGGCGAGGCCCACCTCGGCGACGACGGCGCCGGCGGCGAACCCCATGACGGCGCCGACGACCGCCTTGGCGAGGAACGTCGAGGAGCGGGCGATCTCGACGACCGGCTTCAGCAGACGGCGTGGACCGACCTCCAAGGGAAGGTAGCCGAGCCGGGCATCGACGAGCATCGTCAGCAGGCTGGCCGGCAGGAGCCCGGAGATCAGCAGCGCCACGGTCAGATAGAGCGGGACGATGCCACCGGAGGACGCCGAGCCGGCGTCCGCGGGCTGCTGCTGCGCCGTGACCCGGACAGGATCGTCCAGGAGGGCGAGGAAGCCGGGGGTGGCGGCCGCGTTCTCGGGCCGGGCGTCGGCGCGCGCGGGGCCGGCGGCGCGGCGTGCGGTGGCCGCGGGGCCGGTGGCGGTCTTCTTCACCGTCTCGGCGCGGGCGACGAGTTGGGCGCCCAGCCGGGTGGAGGCCTTCGCCGCGGTCCCGCGCACGGCCTTGTCCGCCATCGAGGCCGCCATGCCGCCCACCCCTCGGTGGGTGAGCACGGTCAGCGCGGGCCGTTCCGCGGAGCTGCCCGCGGTCAGCAGGGAGAGCGACTTCTCGGTGAAGTCGCGGGGGACGTCCAGTGCGGCGTAGGCGTCCTGGTCGGCCAACGCCCGCTCCGCGTCCACCCGGTCGCCCACGACGGTCCACTCCACCCGGTTGTCCCGCGCGGCGGCGCGGGTGATGCCGCGGACCAGCTGTGCCCCGAGGTCGACCTTGGTGCCGTCCGCAGCCGTGACGCCCTCGTCCTCGGAGACGAGGATCAGCGGCAGCCGGTGCAGACGGCCCTCCGGGTCGGTGGCCGGGGCCAGATAGCTGACGGTGCTGAGGGCGGCCAGCACACAGCCCACGACCACGACCAGCCAGGCGCGTGGCTGCTTCCAGACAGTGCTGGCTCGCACGGCGGTCTCCTCTTTCGTGTTCGGGTTCGTCGTCATCACCGCGTCACCGCACCGCCGTCGCGCGGTCGGCCGCCCGGGTCGCCGTCCTCGGGCGGGGCGGACGCCCAGGGCCGGTGGACGTCGGCGCCGCCACCGGTGCAGGGCGGGAAGACGAGTCGGGCGGTCGGAGTCATGCGGTTCCCCCTGGGCGCTGAGCCGGACGCACGCGCACCGCCGCCGCGGCGAACGCAACGCAACGGTGCGTTGCAATCCTAGGGTCCGGATATGATCGACGCAACACAACGTTGCGTTGGCCTGTCGGGCCGGTGTGGAGGCGGCAGTGGTGGACAGCGGTGCGGCGCAGGCGCAGGCGCAGGCGCAGGCGCGGGCCGGTGGGCGGAGCGGCCCCCGCCGCAAGAAGGAGATCTTCGCGGTCAGTCTGGAGCTGCTGGCCGGGCAGGGTTACGACGCCTTCACCGTCGAAGGGGTGGCCCAGCGGTCCGGCGTCAACAAGACCACCATCTACCGCTGGTGGCCGTCCAAGTCCGAGCTCCTGCGCGACGCCCTGCTGCACTCCGGGACGCTCGCCTTCGACCTGCCCGACACCGGGAGCCTGACCGGTGACCTGACCGAACTGGCCGCCCGGGTCGAGGGGCTGCTCGCCGAGCCGCAGACGCGGGCGGTGGTGGAGGCCGCGCTGGTGGGCGCCGTACGCCATCCGGCCATGCGCGAGCTGGTGACCCAGTTCCTGGAGGACCGGCTCGGGCGCCACCAGCCGCTGTTCACCCGGGCCGTGGAGCGGGGCGAGCTGCCCGCCGACCTCGATTCGGCCCTGTTGGTCGACGCGGTGGCCGGTGCCCTGTGGATCCGGTTGCTGGTGCGGCGCCGGCCGGTGTCGGAGGACTTCACCGGGCAGTTGATAGCGCTGCTCGCCGACGGGATCAGCGCGGCGCGGGAGCGGGCCGGGCGACGGCGCGGGTGACCTCGTCGAGGTGGGCGAGGACCTCGCGGTAGGAGCGGGCGGCGCCGACCTCGTAGTAGGGCAGGCCGATCTCGGCGCAGTACTCCCTGACCAGCGGTCGGCAGCGACGCAGGTGCGGCCGGGGCATGGTGGGGAACAGATGGTGTTCGATCTGGTGGTTGAGGCCGCCGTAGAAGAAGTCGTGCAGGCGGGAGCTCAGGATGTTGCGGGAGGTCAGCACCTGGCGGGCGAGCCAGTCGGGTTCCGCGCCGTCGTGCACCGGCATGCCCTTGTGGTTGGGGGCGAAGACACAGCCCAGGTAGACGCCGAACAGGCCCTGGTGCACCACCACGAACAGCACGGCCGGCAGCGGGGAGAGGGTGGTGAACACCACGACGCCGTAGGCGATCGCGTGCGCTGCGAGCAGGGCGAGTTCCCATCGCGGGCGGCGCACCACCCCGCGCCGGATGGCGATGACCGAGCCGATGCGCAGGCCGAGCGACTCCAGGCACAGCAGCGGGAAGAACAGGCCTGCCTGGTGGCGGATGACGAAGGCGCGCAGGCGGGAGACGCCCTCGGCCTGGCGCGGGGAGAAGGCGACCACCCGGCGCAGGATGTCCGGGTCGAGGTCGAGGTGGTTGGGGTGGTTGTGGTGGCGGGTGTGGTGGCTCATCCACCAGCCGTAGCTGAAGCCGAGGGCGAGATTGCCGTGCAGCAGTCCGAGGACCTCCATGGCCCGCCTGTTGCGGGTGACCTGGGCGTGGCCCACGTCATGGCCGAGCAGCCCGGTCTGGCCGTAGGCGAAGGCGAGCAGGGCGGCGCAGGCGAGCTGCCACCAGGAGTCGCCGACCAGGGCGAACACGGTCCAGGAGCCGGCCAGCAGGGCCGTGTTCGTGGCGAACTTGGCCGCGTAGTAGCCCCGGCAGGGGGTGAGCAGGCCGGCGGTGCGTATCCGTTCCTTGAGCGGTGCGAAGGACCGTGCGTCCGTCGTGAGGTTCATGAGCCGCGCTGCCTCTCGGTCGTTCGTCTGTCTGTCGGTCAGCCCGCGAGTGCCTGCTGCAGCCGTCGCAGCGTGGTACGCATGCCGGCCCGGTTGGCCGCCGCGCGCGCCTCGGGGCGGGTGCCGGTGAACACCAGGCCGAGCACTTCCGTGACGCGGGCGCCGGGACCGCTCCGCAGGTCCTGCCAGTACTCGGTGACGCGGGTCCTCTCGCCGTCCGGCTCCAGCCGGTAGCCCCACAGGGCCACGGGCAGGCCGAAGGTGCTGACCCGGAAGGCGAACTCGCGGGGCGCTTCGGCCACGGTGACCCGGCAGGTCGTGAACCACACCAGAGGGCCCTTGCGGTTGAACCCCACGAATCCGGTCCCCTCGCGCGCCGTCGTGCCGCGATGCCATACGTAGAAGCATTCCGGGCTCCATTTCCCCATGTTCCGAAGGCGGGACAGGGCGGCGTAGACCTCCGTGGGGGGCGCGTCGACGACGATGCTCTCCTGCACTTTCCACTGGCGTTCCACAGGGTTCTCCCAGGTGGTTTCTGAATTCGATGGAAGGAAAAGAGAGGCGGGGCCGGACCCGGCGGACTGTAATGGCATACCGGCCGACGGTGCAATGGTTGAAACGGAGCCCACGACTCCCTTTCTTCAGACTAATTGAACGACGAACCATTCATCAGGACGTCACTTGACTCGATCGGATCGCAACCGTAGCTTGAAACGAGTCGGATCGTTCTGAAGTTCGGTGCAGGTGGTCGCCACCTTGCCGTTCTCGCACGTCAAAGACGTACCCACGGGGGTGGTGCGTCCAGGTCGGCACGTGTCGACCTGTGACGTTTTCCCTCGTGGTCGAACCGGGGGGATACATGAACAAGATCGCGAACGCGGTCGGCAATGCACTCTGTGACATCGCGTCCGTCCTTCAGCTGCTCTGGAACAGCTGGGACCGCGCCGGCCGATGAGCGGATTCCGCCCCAAGTCAGCGGAACACGATCCAGGACCTCTCTCTCATGCCTCCGAAGGGTCGGCAACGGCGCCGCCGCGGGAACTCACGACCGTGTCCAGCATCCTTCACATGGTCGTCCGAGAGATGGAATTGCATATTCCGCGACCGAGTTCGTCCACACCTTCCCACGACCTTCGAAAAGGTGGATGAGAGTGACTCTCCTCATACAGAAATGCGCCTCCTACACACGGGCGCGCGACGCCAGGAACGCCGGCCTCTACCCCTACTTCCTCAACTTCGACGGGCGGGACGCGGGCGTCGCCCGCATGGCCGGCGGGCGCGAGGTCGTCATGTGCGGCTCCAACGACTACCTGGGGCTCAGCACCGACCCGCGGGTCGTCGCGGCCGCCGCCGAGGCCTCGGCCCGGTACGGCGCCGGGTGCACCGGCTCCCGCTTCCTCAACGGCAACCTCGACCTGCACGACCGCCTGGAGCGGGAGCTCGCCGACTTCTTCGGCAAGCCCGCGGCGCTGGTGCTGACCACCGGTTACCAGGCCAACCTCGGGGCCGTCGCCGGGCTGTGCGGCCCGGGCGACCTGATCCTCATCGACAAGGAGGCCCACGCCTCCCTGATCGACGCCGCCCGGCTCAGCCGCGCCAAGATCCAGTGGTTCGCGCACAACGACACCACCGACCTCGCCGAAAAGCTGCGACGCACCGATCACCGCGGCGGTGTGCTCGTCGTGGTCGACGGTGTCTACAGCATGGAGGGCGATCTCTGCCCGCTGCCCGAACTCGTGGACGTCTGCGAGGAGTTCGGCGCCACCCTGCTCGTCGACGACGCCCATGGCGCCGGTGTGCTCGACAAGGGGCGCGGCACCTGCTCCCACTTCGGTCTCACCGACCGGGTCCCTCTGATCACGCTCACCTTCTCCAAGGCCTTCGGCTCCATCGGCGGCGCGGTCCTGGGCGATGAGGAGGTCATCGACTACCTCCGCCACAACGCACGCTCGCTGATGTTCTCCGCGAGCGCCAGCCCCGCCAACACCGCCGCCGCGCTGGAGTCCCTGCGCATCCTGCGCGACGAGCCCTGGCGGTGCACGGCGGTGGCCGACAACGCCGCGTACATGCGCCGCGAGCTGACCGCGCTGGGTTACCGGGTCGGGTCGAGCGCCACCCCCATCGTGCCCGTGGACACCGGCGACGACCTGGCCACGCTGCACGCCTGGAACCTGCTGATCGAACAGGGGGTGTACGTCAATGCCGTGCTCCCCCCGGCCGCCTCACCCCGGCTGCGCACCAGCTACACGGCCGTGCAGACGCGCGAACACCTCGACCGTGCGGTGGCCGGTTTCGCGGCGGTGCGGGAGCGGGTGCTGGGACTGTCCGTGGCGGCCTGAGACCGCCGACCGGGGCGGGGGTGCGCGTCAGGACGAGGCCGCCGGGCCGGGCCGAACGCGTCAGGCAGCGCTGATCCGACTGCCGCGGACGGGTCGGCTCGCCGCAGCCGGGTTCGCCGGCCTGGAGGGGTCCGCCGGCCAGGAGGGGTCCCCCCGCCGCGACCGGGTCCGGGTCACCGGAGCCGGTGCCCGCCCGACCGAGGCCGGGTGCGCCCGGGACGGTGGAACCGCCCCGCACGACCCCAGCCCACGCACCCGAGTGCCCGCACGGCTGAACCGCAGCCACGACCGTTCCTCGCCGCGCGACTCGTCCGTCCATGACGATCCGGGCGCCACCACCGATCCGCCCGGCACCCCGGTCCGCGCCCCACGAGCGTCCTGGACCGGCCCACCACACCCGTCCCACCCGCCAGACTGGGAGTCACCGCCATGCCCACCGCCCTCGTCACCGGAGCCACCGCCGGACTGGGCAGCGCCTTCGCCCGTCATCTCGCGGCACGGGGCTACGACCTCGTCCTCGTGGCACGTTCCGAGACCGACCTCAAGGAACGTGCCGAGGACCTGCGCGAGCAGGGAGTCGACGTCGAGACCATCCCGGCCGACCTGACCAGTGACGAGGGCTGCGCCGCGGTCACCGAGCGCCTCGGGGCCGCACCTGCCGTCGATCTGCTCGTCAACAACGCCGGCATCGGCTACGAACGGCCCTTCCTCGCCACCGGCATCGCCGCCGAGGAGCGCCTGCTCGACCTCAACGTCCGCGCCGTCCTGCGGCTGACCGACGCCGCCCTGACCGCGATGACCGAGCGCCGCGCCGGATCCGTCCTCAACGTGGCCAGTGTCGCCGGACTCGGCCCGGCCTGGCTCAGCTCCACCTACCCGGCCAGCAAGGCGTGGATCATCGCCTTCACCGAGTCCCTCGCCTCCTCGCACCAGGTCACGTCGGCCGGGGTGCGCATGACGGCCCTGCTGCCCGGCTACACCCGGACGGAGTTCCACCAGCGCGCGGGAATCCCCACCGGTTTCCCGCCGCCCTGGCTGTGGCTGAGCGCCGACGACGTGGTCCGTACCGCCCTGGAGGACCTCGAGAAGGGCAAGGTCGTCAGCATCCCCAGCCTCCGCTACAAGATCGCCGCGTGGGGCCTGCGCCATCTGCCGCGCAGGCTCGCGCTCACCGTCGCCTGGGACATCAGCAAGCCGGCCCACTGACCAGCCCGTGAACAACGAAGAGACGGACGAAGAGAGACAAGTGCATGACTGAGTGCCGTTCAGCAAGGCCGGCCACTCCGGCGCAGCTCAAGCTCCACACCCACACCCAGCTCTTCACCAACAACGCGGCCTTCAACCTCGCCGGCGCCTACCGGATCACCGGCGAGGTGGACATCGACCGGCTGCGCACCGCGCTCGCCCGGCTCGGCCGTGGCATCCGCGCCCTCAACACCGTCTTCGAACACCACGGAGGACAGGTCCTCGCCGTGCACCGGCCCGGACCCGAGCCCCGGGCCGAGGACATCCCGCTGATCAGGCTCAGCGGCGACCAGCGTGCGGAGGTCGCCCGGCGACTGGCCGAGCGCGCCGACACCCCGCTGCCGCCCGACGCCCCGCGGCAGTACATCTTCACGCTCTACCAGGACGACCACGCCGTCTACGCGGCCCTGCTGTTCTCGCACATCGTCCTGGACGGCTACTCCTACTTCAACTTCATCGCCGAGCTGGAGCGGCTGTACGCCGACCCGGACGCCGAACTCTCCCCCTCCACCCAGGACGACCCCTCCGGCCTGGTCGCCCCGCTCACGCCGCGCCCCGACGCGGTGGCCTTCTTCCGCAAGCAGCTGGAGCACCTCACCACCTTCGGCGACGACCGTCTCCAGGGCCGCCGCGCCCCCGACGGAGGCATGCTCGGCGAGGAGCGGCGCCTGCGCCTGGACGCCGCCACCAGCGACCGCATCCGGCAGCAGGCCAAGGAGCTCGGCTGCACGCCCTTCTCCTACTTCCTCGCCGCCTATCTGGTGACCTACGCCCGCTGCACCGGCGGCCGCCGACTGGTCACCGGGCTGCCCCTGGCGGGCCGTCGCGGACTGCGCCAGAAGAAGGCGTACGGCTACTACGTGAACACCCTCCCGCTGGCCGTCGACCTCACCGAGCACGACACCTTCGCCGACCTGTGCCGCTCCGTCCAGGCCACGACGACCGGCATGCTGCGCCACCAGAACTTCGACCTCGCCGCCGCGGCCCGCGAGGTCTGCCCCCGGGCCGTCGGCGGCATCCTCAGCACCGACAGCACCTTCACCTACTACAAGGAGCCCCTCCAGTTGCGTCTGGCGGGCTGCGAGGTGGAGTGGCTCATCCAGCCGCGGCGACTGGTCAAGTACCCGCTGTCCATGAACGTGGAGGACTTCGGCCGCTCCTTCACCGTCAACGTCGAGTGCTCGCACGAGCAGTGGGCCACCGACCCGCTGTCCGTGATGCGCACCGTCCTCGACACCGTCCGGGACGATCCGGCCATCGCCGTCACCGGCATCCCGGCGCTCTCCCCGCAGGGCGAGGCCGCGCTCGACCACTTGGTCAACCCGCACAGGGCGCGCCCGGCGTACGCGGTCGACCGGTCGCTGGACGCCTGGTTCGGCAAGATCGCGCACCGGTTTCCCGGCCGCACGGCCGTCACCGCGGGCGAGAACCGGCTCACCTACGCCGAACTCGACGAGCTGTCCGACCGGATCGCCGCCCGGCTGGTGCGCGAGGTGCCCGGGCAGCACGTGGGCATCGCCATGCGCCGGGGCACCGCGCTGGTCGCCGTGATCCTCGGTGTCCTCAAGGCCCGCAAGACCTACGTACCGCTGGACCCCGGCTCGCCCGCCGCGCGCATCGAACAGATCCTGCGCAGCTTCCCCGACGGCCTGCCCGTCATCGAGGACGAGGCGCGCCGGCAGAACCTCGGCGCCGCGGCCCTGAACGCCGGCGACCTCCTCGCCCCCGGCCCCGCCGGACCCGTGCCGCGGCAGCCGGCGGACCCGGACGCCGACGCGTACGTCATCTTCACCTCCGGATCCACCGGCCGCCCCAAGGGCGTCCAGGTGACCCACCGCAACGTGATGCGGCTGATGCGCTCGACCGAGGAGCACTTCGGCTTCGGGCCGTGTGACGTGTGGAGCCTGTTCCACTCGTACGCCTTCGACTTCTCCGTCTGGGAGATCTTCGGCGCGCTGCTGTACGGCGGACGCCTGGCCGTCGTCCCCGAGACCGTCGCCAAGTCACCCGACTCCTTCCGCGACTTCCTCACGCGTGAGCAGGTCACCGTCCTCAACCAGACGCCGTCCGCCTTCGGCCAGCTCATGAAGGTGCTGCGCCCCGAGGACCGCGACGCCCTCGCCCTGCGGTACGTCGTCTTCGGCGGCGAGGCGCTGCGGTACGCGGCCCTGCAGCCCTGGTTCGAGCTCATGGGGCGCCGCACCCGGCTGATCAACATGTTCGGCATCACCGAGACGACCGTGCACGTCACCCACCACCCGGTCACCGAGCAGGACGCGCAGTACGAAACGGCCTCCGCCATCGGACGGCCGCTGTCCGACCTGACGGTGCGTGTCGTCGACGAGGACGGACACCTCTGCCCGCCGGGCGTGCCGGGCGAGATGATCGTCGGCGGCGCCGGTGTCACCCGCGGCTACCTGGCCCGCCCCGAGCTGACAGCCGAGCGCTTCCCGGTGCACGACGGCGCGGTCGTCTACCGCTCCGGGGATCTCGGCCTGGTCCGCTCCGACGGCACCCTGGTGCATCTCGGACGCATCGACAAGCAGGTCCAACTGCGCGGCTTCCGCATCGAACTGGGCGAGGTCGAATCGGCGCTGCTGTCGCTGCCCGGCGCCCAGGAGTGCGCGGTGCGTCTCGACGCACGGGACGCGGACCATCCCGCGCTCGTCGCCTTCCTCGCAGGCCGTGGACTGCCCGGCGACGCCGCGGTGCGCTCCGTGCTGCGCCGGCTGCTGCCGCCGTACATGATGCCGTCACACCTCGTCCGGGTGGACGCGCTGCCGCTGACCGTCAACGGCAAGGTCGACGAACGGGCCCTGCCCTGGCCGCCGTCGGCCACCGACACCGTGCCGCGGCCGGCCGCGGCGGACTCCGCCGCCACCGCCGAGTCCGCCTCCACCGTCGACGCCGTCGGGGACGTCTGGCGCAGCGTGCTGCCGGCAGCGAGGTTCGGGCCCGACGACAACTTCTTCGACATCGGCGGCTCGTCCATGCACGTCGTCGAGGTGCACCGGCGGCTGCAGCAGCGGCTCGGTGTCGACGGCCTGGAAATGATCGAACTCTTCACGCACACCACCACGCGGCAGCTCGCCGCCCACATAGACGCCATACGGGGGACCACGCATGACTGACCAGCCCGATCCGCTCACCGGCCCGATCGCCGTCGTCGGCATGGCCGGCCGGTTCCCGGGCGCCGCGAGCGTGCCCGAACTCTGGGAGCTGCTCCTGGCCGGACGCGAGGCCGTGCGGCGCTTCTCCGCCGAGGAGATGACGGCCGCCGGAGCGAGCTCCGCGGACCTGGACGCACCCACCCGCGTGCCCTACGGCGCCGACCTCGCCGACGCCGACCTGTTCGACGCGGACTTCTTCGGCGTCACCCCGCGTGACGCCGGCCTGATGGATCCGCAGCACCGGGTGTTCCTCACCTGCGCCTGGCAGGCCGCCGAGGACGCGGGCCTGGTCACCGGGGGCGGGGCGAACGTGGCCGTGTACGCGGCCGGGAGCCTTTCCACCTACCTCCTCTTCAACGTCCTGCGCTCGGCCGAGCACGCGGACGGCGCGCTGACGTACCCGGTCCTGCTCGGCAACGACAAGGACTTCCTCGCCACCCGCGTCGCCTACAAGCTCGGCCTGAGCGGCCCCGCGTTGACGGTGCAGACGGCCTGCTCCAGCTCCCTGACCGCGGTGCACCTGGCCTGCCGGGCCCTGAACGACGGCGAGGCGGATGCGGCGCTGGCGGGAGGCGTGAGCATCACCTTCCCGCAGACCGCCGGCTACGACTACCAGGAGGGCGGCATCCTTTCCCGCGACGGGCACTGCCGGGTCTTCGACTCGGAGTCGTCCGGCACGGTCAAGGGCAACGGCTGCGGGGTCGTCGTCCTCAAGCGGCTGGCCGACGCGCGCCGTGACGGCGACCGGATCTACGCCGTCATCCGCGGCAGCGCCCTCAACAACGACGGCTCGGCCAAGATCGGCTTCACCGCACCGGGCACGGCGGGGCAGCAGGCCGTCATCCGCAGGGCGATCGAGGTCTCCGGGGTCCCGGTCGCCGACATCGGCTACATCGAGTCCCACGGCACCGGCACGGCGGTCGGTGACCCACTGGAGCTGAGCTCGCTCGCCGCCGCTCACCGTGCCGCCGGCACGCCCGCCGAGGGCGCCCTCATCGGCAGCCTCAAGGCCAACCTCGGGCACCTGGACGCCGCCGCGGGGGTCACCGGACTGATCAAGGCCGCGCTCGTGCTGCACCACCAGACGGTGCCGCCGCAGATCAACATCGGCGAGCCCAATCCGTTCCTGCAGCTGGACCGGCTGCCGTACGAGGTGCCGCGCGCCGCGGTCCACTTCGACGCCGAGCCGCTGCGGGCCGCCGCAGTGAGCTCGTTCGGGATCGGGGGGACGAACGCCCACTGTGTCCTGGCCCAGGCGCCGGCCGCCCCGCCCGCCGGCGAGGAGCACACGGCGACGCCGTACCCGATCGTCCTCTCCGCACGCGACGCCGACGCCCTCACCGACCTCGCCCGCCGACTGCGCGCCCACCTCGGCGAGCACCCCGGGATCCGACTCGTGGACCTCGCGCACACCTTGTCCGCAGGCCGTACCCGGCACGCGGTGGTGCACACCTTCACCGCCGGGGACCTCGCCGAAGCGCGGGCGGGACTCGACGCGCTGATCGCCGACGGCGCCAACGGGGAACTGCCCGCCGACGACGCCCCGTTCCCCCTCGCCCGCAAGATCTCCCTGCCGGGCCACCCCCTGCGCCCCCGGCGCCACTGGATCGAGCCGGACACCCCCCGGCCGGTCCCGCAGCAGCCGTCCACCGAGCGGCTGCCGGGCGCACCGGCGCCGGGCTCCGTCACCACCGCGGCGGAGTCCGGCGCCGACGACGGCGTGCTGGAGCAGGTCACCGCCGTACTCGAGGAGCACCTGGGCGTGCGCGGGATCGCCCCGGACGACGACTACCACGACCTCGGCGGGGACTCGCTGCTCGCCGTCGAGATCGTCAGTGCCCTCCGGAACCGTGTCGGCGTCACCCTGGACCTCGACGCCTTCGGCACCCTGCGCACCCCGAGCCGGATGGCCGAAGCCGTGCGCGCCGCCCGGGCCGGGGCGCCCGCCGGAAGCGGCCTGGTCACCGTTCGCGAGGGCGACGGCGCACCCCTGTTCCTGGTGCACCCCGCGGGCGGCACCAACCTGCTGTACGTCAGGCTCGCCGAGGCCTCGCACTCCACCGTCCCGCTGACCGCCCTGTCCTTCCCCGCCGCCGAGGCCGGCCGGCGGCCCGCCACCCTGCGCGACCTCGCCGCCCTGTACGTCGAGCGGGTCCGGTCGGTGCAGCCCCACGGCCCCTACCGGCTCGGCGGCTACTCCTTCGGCGGCAACGTCGCCTTCGAGATGGCCGTTCAGCTCCAGGCCGCCGGCGAACGGGTCGAACCGGTTCTGATGCTCGACACCCATGTGCCCGAGAGCTACGTCGGCGGGCGCCTGAGCCCCGGGGAGTTCGACGCGGCGTTCGACGTGCTGTCCGAACAGACCTCCCTGATGCGCGGAGTCGACGTCGACGTCCTGCGCGAGGAGGGGTTCCTGACGATCTGGCAGGCCAACCACGACATGCTGAAGACCTACTACCCCGACCGCCCCTTCGACGGCGACATCCTGCTGCTGCAGGCGGAGGAGTCCGAGCCGGAGGAACTGCTCGACGCCCTGCGCATCAATGTGCGCGACAAGTCGCTGTGGCAGGAGCACATCACCGGCAGGCTGCGCATGCAGAAGGTGCCCGGCCACCACTTCACGATGTTCGAGGACGGCGAGCGGATCACCACGCTGGCCGCCGCCTTCGACGACGCCGTCGCCCGGTACGGGAAGCGGTGAGGCCCGTGCTCAGCTACGGCTCCTACCTCGGCGGCACCGAACAGCCCGGGCAGCAGTGGATCTACACCCTGCGCGCCTCGGCCATGCTGGACGACTTCTTCGGCGCGATCCGCCTCAAGCGCGGCCTGGAGCGGGGCCGCGTCTCGCTCGACGAGGCCGGCACCGACGTCGTCGGCCGGTGCGCCACCGCCGACGCCGACGACATGAACGCCGCCCTGGAACTCGCGGCCGGCGCCGCGCGGACCTGGTCGGCGGCGCCCCTGGAACGCCGCATGCGGGTGGTGGAGGAGTTCCACGACCTGGTGCGCACCCACCACGACACGCTCGTCGACCTGATGATCGCGGAGGGGCACCCGAGGGCCCTGGCCCGCTGGGAGGCGGCCGGGATGCTGGCCAACACCGGCGCCGCCACCCGGTCCTTCCTCGCCGGACAGATGCGACACACCGCCCAGGACGGCCCCCGCACCCTCCAGGTCCGCCGGGTCGCCGACGGAGTCGTCTGCCTCAACCCGCCGCAGAACGCCACCGTCGCCAACGCCCTGCTCGGCATCTGGGCGCTCGCGGCCGGCAACGCCCTCGTCGTCCGCGCCCCCCGCAGCGCGCCCCTCGGCGTGATGTACGCGCTGCGCGAGCTGATCGCCCCCGCCCTCGAACGGGCGGGGGCCCCCGCGGCCGCCCTGTCGGTGCTGTGCTCCGACGCCCGCGGCACCCTCGACCAGTGGCTCGCCAGCCCCCTGGTCGACGACATCATGTACTTCGGCGGCAGCGAGCAGGGCATCGCCTTCGGCGCCGAGTGCGTCGCCCGCGGCAAGAAGCCCGTCCTCGAACTCGCGGGCAACGACATCTGCGTCGTCTGGCACGACGCCGACCTCGACCTGGCCGCCGAGGCCCTCGCCGAGGCCTTCTACGGCTCCGGGCAGATCTGCATGGTGCCCAACTGCGCCGTCGTCCACCCGCGCATCGCCGGCGAACTCCTCGCCAAGCTGCGGGAGCGGGCCGCCGCGATCAGGCCCGGCCCTCCGGAGGCCCCCGACGCGCTGCTGTCGCCCGTCCTGCGCCCCGACAGGTTCTACGACGTCCTCGGCCAGGCCACCGAGGCGGGCGCCGAGCTGGTCTGCGGCGGCCGCCGCCTGGACGTGCACGGGCGGCCCGACGACACCCGGGGGCTCTTCCTGGAGCCCACGGTGCTGCGCGTGAACGGTCTGAAGTCGGCTCGCGACCTGGACGCCGTCCGCCATGAGACGTTCTTCCCGCTGCTGCCCGTGGTCGTGCCCGAGGAAGCCGACGAGGCCGAACTCCTCGTGTCCGTCGCCGACTTCGTCAACACCAACGAGTACGGGTTGCGCAACTCGCTGTGGTCCGGCAGCGAGCGGACCGTCGACGCCTTCCTGCGCATGATCCGCAACGGTGGGCTGCTCAAGGTCAACGACTCCCACATCGGCTTCCTGCCCCTGCTGCCCACCCACGGCGGCACCGGACTGACCGGCGGCCCGACCGGCGAGGCCAACTACCCGATCCTGCGCACCTCCCACCTGCAGGGAGTCAGCGTGGCCCGGGGAGTGCGGCCCGGCGCGGCGGTCTTCGCCCAGGCCGGGCCGGACGACGTCGACGTACAGGAGGTGTCCGCGTGACGCGCGGCATGGACAGCGCACGCGCGACGTGCGAGAAGTTCCTGCCGGGGCTCGCCGAAGCCCTGGCCGAAGTGCCCCTGATGGAACTGGAGTCGTCCGGCAGCCCCGGCACGGAGCTCTTCCGCCGGCACGGCGGTCCGGGCCTGCTCGTGCCCACGCCGTACGGCGGAGCGGGGGCGAGCGCGCTTCAGGCGGCGCGGGTGTCCCGGGCGCTGGGCGCCCTGTCGCCCTCCCTCGGCGTGGCCACCGCGATGCACAACTTCTCCGTGGCGAGCCTCGTCGCACTGGTCGCCTCCGCCGATGCGAGCGGCCTGGAGTGGCTGGTCATCGAGGGCATCGCCCGCGACCGGCTGCTGGTCGGCTCCGCGTTCGCCGAGGGCCGTACCGGCGCGGGCGTCCTCGACTCGGGCGTTGCCGCGGTGCCCGTCGACGGCGGCTACCTGGTCAGCGGCAGCAAGAAGCCGTGCAGCCTGTCGGCGTCGATGAACCTCATCACCGCGAGCGTCGCCCTGCCCGCCGAGGACGGCGGCACCGAACTCGGCGTGGCCCTGGTGCCCGCCGACTCCCCGGGCGTCTCCCGCCGCCCCTTCTGGCAGGCACCCTTCCTGGCCGGCGCCGAGAGCGACGAGGTCGTCCTGGAGGAGGTGCACATCCCCGAGGAGCTGATGCTGCGGCCCCAGGTCGAGCTGGGCACGGGCCTCGACACCTTGCAGACCGTCGGGTTCGTGTGGTTCGAGCTGCTGGTCACCAGCGTCTACACCGGTGCCGTGGCCCGGCTCGCCGAGAGCGCCCTGCGCGCCGGCAAGGGCAGCGCCACCGACCGGGCGGCGCTGCTGACCGGGGTGGAGGCGGCGATCGGCCTGGCGGAGAACGTGGCCCGGATCGTCGACGAGCACACGGTCGGCAACGACGAGCTCGCCACCGTCCTCACCGCCCGCTACGCCGTGCAGGAACTCCTCGTCTCCGCGGCCGACCGGGCCGCCGAACTGCTGGGCGGCCTGGCCTTCGCCACCACCCCCGATGTCGGCCACCTGCTGGCCGTCAGCCGTGCCCTGGCCTTCCACCCGCCCTCGCGGGGGGCCACCGCCCAGGCGCTGCTCGACCACCACGACGGCGCACCCCTGCGGGTGCGGTGATGGCGGGCACCGAAGGCCGGGAGATCGCCCGCCTCTACAAGCGGCACCTCAGCCAGGGGCGCGGAAAGCTCGGCGAGATGTTCGGCGGACAGGTCGAGGTCGCCTCCGCCGGTTCCTGGGTGCGCACCGAGGACGGGCGTGCCTACCTCAACTGCGGTGGTTACGGCGTCTTCCTCGCCGGCGCCTGCCACCCCCGGATCGTCGCCGCCGTGGAACGGCAGCTGCGCACCCACCCGTTGGCGACCCGGCTGCTGCTGGAGCCGCGGGCCGCGCACGCTGCGGCCGCCCTGACCAGGGTGGCGCCGACGGGCCTTGCGCGGGTGCACTTCACCAACTCCGGGGCCGAGGCCGTGGAGACAGCCCTGAAGCTGGCCCGCACCCGGGGCCACCGGCGCATCGTGTCGACCTCGGGCGGCTTCCACGGCAAGACCCTCGGCGCCCTTTCCGCCACCGGCAAGCCGTTCTACCGCGATCCCTTCACCCCCCTGCTGCCGGACACCACGCATGTGCCCTACGGCGACGCGGACGCGCTGCGCGAGGCGCTGGGCGCCGACGCCTCCGACACCGTCGTGGTGGTGGAGCCCGTGCAGAGCGAGGCGGGCGTCCTGGTGCCTGCCGAGGGCTACCTCAAGGAGGTGGCGGCGGCCTGCGCCGCCTCCGGCGCCTTCTTCGTCCTGGACGAGGTGATGACGGGCCTCGGCCGCCTCGGCGAGTGGTGGGGAGCCGACCGCGAGGGCGTCACCCCCGACGTGCTGCTCGTCGGCAAGGCGCTCAGCGGCGGCGTGGTCCCGGTGGCCGCGGCCGTCGCCACCGCCGAGGCCTTCGCGGCCTTCGACCGTGACCCGTTCCTGCACACCTCCACCTTCTCCGCCGCCCCCCTGGCCATGGCGGCCGCCGAGGCTGCGATCGGCGTCATCGAGGACGAGGGGCTCGTCCAACGCGCTTCCGTGCTCGGCGGGCGCATCCTGACAGCTCTCCGGTCCACCGTGGCCCGCCACTGCCCGCACCTGGTGCGCGACGTCCGCGGCCTCGGCCTGCTCATCGGTGTCGAGTTCGAGGAGGCGGGCCTGGCGGGGGAGTTCCTGCTGGAACTGCTCGCCCGTGACGTGATCGCCAACCACTCCCTCAACGCGCACACCGTCGTACGCCTCACCCCGCCGGCCGTGCTCGACGAGCCCGAACTGGACCACCTGGACGACGCGCTCGACGGGGCCTTCCGCTCGCTGGCCCAGCGCTTCCCGGCCGCGTAGTCCGGTACCCACATCGGAAAGGACCCACCCCATGCGTTCGGTGGAACTGCTGTACGGCGACACCCGCCTGTCCCCTCACGAAGCCTACGAGCGGGTGCGCGACTTCGCCCGTTACCCGGACCTCGTCGACACGGTCCGCTCCGTCACCGTCCACCCGGCCGGATCCGGCTCACCCGTCCTCAGCGACTGGGAGGTCGACTTCCGCAACGGCGTCCTCGCGTGGAGCGAGGAGGACGTCTTCGACGACCGGGACCTGTCCATAGTCTTCCGCCAGACCGAGGGGGACTTCGAGTCCTTCGACGGCCGGTGGGACATCGCGGCCGGGCCGCACGGCACCGCGCAGGTCCGCTTCGCCGCGACGTTCGACTTCGGCCTGCCGAGTCTGGCGGGGATCGTGGATCCGGTGGCGGAGCGGGTGTTGCTGGAGACGATCGAGCACATACTGCGCACGCTGCTGGCGGAACAGGGGCGGCAGGACACCGCAGACGCCGAGGAGCTCCCGGGAGCGGAGGCCCTGCGGGCGGCGGGCAGCGAGCCGTCGGCCGAGGGCGCCGGCGGAAGGGCGGCGTGATGGATGCCGTGAACCGCTTCGAGACGCCCGCCACCTTCGGGCTGCTGCGCGCCGAGTACTGCGTCGGCCTGGCCCTGAGCACGGGCCTGTTCCTGTGGCACCTCGACCAGGTGCGCTGGTCGGTCGCCCTGGCCCTGTTCGCGTACATCGACGTCATCGGCTACCTGCCCGGCGCCCTGGCCCACCGCCGCGCGGCCGGAGGCCGAATCCCGCGCGTGTACTACGTCCTGTACAACACCATGCACAGCTGGCTCACCGCCGGAGCGGTCGTCGCCCTGTGGGCCTGGCTGGTGCGTCCGGAATGGGCCCTGCTCGCGGTCCCCATCCACCTGTGCGGCGACCGCGGGCTGCTCGGCAACTTCCTCAAGCCCTTCGCCGTGGCCTTCGAGCCGAAGCCGCATCCCGCGTTCGCACGGCTGGAGAGCGACCTCGAGTCCGACCCCGGCGTGGGGCGTTCACGCGGGGCCCGGGCCGCCCGGTCGGCGACATGAGCGCCCCGGCCCGGGCGCCGGGCGCGCTCGACGTCCTCAGGGAGCACGCCGACCACCCGAGCGCCTTCCTCGCGGTCAACGCAGGCACCTGCCACTACCGCAGCGACACAGTGCCCGGAATCGTCGCCCACCTGCCCGGTCGGCGCCACCACATCCAGTTCGCCGCCCCCTTCGCCCCGAAGTCCGCGCGCGGCGACCTCCTCGACGACTATCTGCGGCATCTCGGCCCAGGCGCCGTGCTGACGGCCGTCCAACTCCGCCGGGCGGACCTGCCGCTGTACATCCGGCGTGGCTTCGCGGTGAACCAGATCGGCAGTTCGTACGCCATCGACCTGGGCCGTTTCACGCTCCGCGGCAGACGACCGGCCAAGATCCGCCAGAACGTCTCCCGCGCCCGTCGAGAGGGAGTGACGGTCGTGGAAGCGGGCCCCGACGACCTCGCCGACCAGCGATCCCTGGACGACATCGACCGGGCCTGGCTGCGGGCCAAGGGCCGGCACGTCAAGGAGCTGTCGTTCCTGGTCGGCGAACGCGGCGGCCCGGGAAGGGCCTTGCGCCGCACCTTCCTCGCCCGTCGGCACGGGACCACCGTCGCCTACATCACCTACTCGCCCGTCTATGGCAGCCGCCCGGGATGGCTGTACGACCTCACCCGCCGCTCACCGCAGGCCCCGGTCGGCACGATCGAACTGATCAACCTGACGGCGCTGACCGCGTTCGCCGACGAGGGCGCGCGCTGGCTGCACCTGGGCCTGACCCCGTTCGCCGGACTTGACCAGGACCTCGAACCGCGAGCCGCCTCACCGCTGCTGACGCGGGCGCTGCGGCAGGTGGCCCGACACGGCGCGGCACTGTATCCCGCCCGCACCCAGGAGGCCTTCAAGCTCAAGTGGGCTCCGCATGTGATCGAGCCCGAGTACGCGGCTTTCCAGGACCGGGTCCGGGCAGGGGCCGTATGGCATCTGCTGCGGGCGATCAGCGCTGTATGAACCCCCACGACCACCGAGACGGACTCCCGGCACGAAATGAGGACCACACCATGACCCAGCCCCCCGCAGTGCCCGTCGAGGCCGACTGGGATGCCGCTCCGGGCGTCCTGGAGGGTGCCCGCAGCCTGGAACTCACCCCCGCCACCTGCAATCTGCCGTACTGGATCGAGCACGTGGCCGGTTCCATGCTGCGCAGGCTGGCGGACGGCACGGTGCGCGCGGACGCCCCGACCGAGGCGGTCACCCGCCCCGGCCCGCTGCACGACGCGCTCGTCGACGAGTTCACCTTCCGTACCCTTGCCGAGGAGAAGGCCGCCCGCGCGCTGTCCTTCCTCGTCTTCCACGCGCCGGACAACGACTGCCTGGAGTTCTTCTCCACGCAACTCGTCGACGAGGCCCGGCACGCGCGCGTCTTCAGGCAACACCTGATCACGGCGGGAGTCCCGGCCGACGAGGTCCCGGGGGCGATCGCCCGGACCGCGGCCTCCTCGGGGGCGGCCGTCCTGGATCCGCTGGAGGAGTTCGGCCTGCACGTCCTGCGCGACCAGGGCGACTTCTACGGCGGTGTGCTCGTGCTGACCGTCCTGGTGGAGGGCGTGCTCGCACCCGCGGCCGAACTGAGCGAGCGCAAGTGGAAGGTGCTGGATCCGTCCGCGGCCCTCGTCGAACGGGGCGCCAGCATGGACGAGATCCGCCATCTCGCCGTGGGCAGCGCCGTCATCCGCGACCACCTCACCCGCCGTCCCGACCAGCGATCCCGCCTGCTGGACCTCATCCGGCAGGGCCGCGACCTGTGGGAGAAACTGCCCATGGCCGAGGTGCTCTTCCGCCGTGAGTCCCTGTTCCAGGAAGGCCTCGCCGAACACGGCCACCTGCTCGCCGACTACGAGATCTGGCCGGGCCGCCGCCTGGTCGACACCGGTGTCCAGGAGCGGATGGAGGCCGCGGAGCGGTGGTCCCGCGAGACGCAGGAGGCACGCTTGGCGTACATGCTGCTCGACGGGGCGCTGTGATGCGCGGTCCGGGGGAGGGAGAGGCCTTGTCGGAGGTCTGGCGGATTCCGTTGGCGGGGGCCGCGGGCGGGCCGGTTCGGGACGCCGCCCCGACTCCTTCGCCGGCGGGCGCGCGGGAAGCGTCCCCGTCCACACTCGCGGCGCGCGTCACCACCCCCGTCGGCCCGCCGCGCGCGGTGATCGTGATCTGGCCGGCGCTCGGGGTGGAGGCTTCCTACTACGACCCGTTCCGCGAACGTCTGGCGGACCTGGGCATCGCCGCGGTCGCCGTCGACCTGCGGGGCCAGGGAGCGAGCGGCCCGCGGCCCGGACGGGGCACGCGCTACGGCTACCATGAACTCGCCTCTCGTGACTGGCCGGCGGTCCTCGACGCCGTACGCGAGCGCTTCGGCCCCGCCGTGCCGCTCTACCCGCTCGGGCACAGCATCGGCGGTCAGATCAGCGTTCTGCACCTGGCCCGCGAGCCCGAGTCGGTGGACGGCCTGCTCCTCGTCGCGGCCGGCTCGGTGGACTTCCGGGGCTTCCGCGGCGCGGCGCGGTACCGGGTGCTGGCGTCCACCCAACTCGTCGCCCTCATCTCCGCCCTCTGGGGATTCTGGCCGGGCCACCGGCTCGGCTTCGGCGGCCGCCAGCCGGCCCGGCTGATGCGCGACTGGGCCCGTGTCTGCCGCACCGGCCGCCTCGCGCCCGCCGGAGCCGGCTTCGACTACGAGGCCCACCTCGGCGAGGTCACCCTGCCGGTGCTGGCTGTGTCGGTGGCCGGCGACCACCTCGCGCCGGCGGGTGCGGTCGACCGGTTGTGCGCGAAGCTTCCGGCGGCCGACGTGGACCGCTGGCACTATCGGCCCGACGGCGGGAACCGGGTCGACCATGTCCGGTGGGCCCGCCGCGGCGCGGCGATCGCCGAACGGATCTCCCATTGGCTCGCGGAGAGGGAAGCAACGGCTCGTCGACCCGCGTGACCGGAACGCGACCGCCCGCGACAGGCGCCCCCTGCGAGGCCTCCACGAAGACCTGAGGGCTCCGTGAAGGCCTCGGGGCGGTTCGGTCCTCAGGCTTGAGTAATGGCTCGCGACCTTTCATTATAAAGGAACGAGACGGCTCGTTCTGGGGCCCTGCCGCGGTGGTGCGCGCCGCCATGCACGATCGGAGAACTCAACACATGGGACAGAAGAGAACCCTCTCTCCGATGTCGGACGAGCGAGGTCGGCGCAGGCGGGACCTGGAGGCACGCGAGCGCATCCTCTCGACGACGCTGCGGATGCTCGGAGCCCTCGGATACTCCCGGCTGTCGGTCGGAGGCATTGCGCAGGAGGCCGCTGTCGGCAAGGCGACCATCTACCGTTCCTGGGCCAACAAGGCGGCTCTGGTGCTCGACGCCGTACGCGTCCAGTTGCCGGAGGTGCCCGTGGCCGACATCGGCGACAGCAAGGAGGAGATCGTCGCTGTGGCCGAGACGCTTGCGGAGATCTACGGCTCGCCCAAGGTCAGGCTGGTCCTGCCGGCCCTCGTCTCGGACGCGGCGGCCGATCCCGAACTCGGCCAGCGTCTGCGCGAGGAACTCATCGAGCAGCGCAAGAAGCAGTCGGTCGTGGTGCTCGACCGCGCGGTCGACCGCGGCGTCCTCCCGCAGGACGCAGACATCTCCACGGTGTTGGACATGTGGGCCGGACTGATGTTGTTCCGCAGCCTGTTCTACGGCGTCAGCCTCGACAGACAGTCCGTACGCAACCTGGTGAGCGCGACGCTGGCCTCGCCGCCGCGCACCACCTCCGGGGACGGACCGCCTGCGGGCTGAGGCGCTTCCCCACCCACTCCTGCTCCGTGCTCGTCCACGGGCCTGGGCGCGGATCGTGCGGATGCCGGATCCCTCGCGGTCGGCTGCGGCACGGTGATCCAGGAGTGCGCCCTTTTCGGCGGTCAGGTCAGGGACGGGTCAGGACGACCAGCTGGCGGGTCGCCCGGGTCATCGCGACATAGCGGTCCACCGCCCCCTCGACGCCCTCGCCGAACCGTCCGGGCTCGACGAGGACGACCAGGTCGAACTCCAGGCCCTTCGACAGCGCGGGGGTCAGCGAACGGACCCGGGACGCCGGCGGCCGGAACGAGGGATCACCGATGACGCAGGCGGTCCCCTCGGCGTGCTCGGCCAGCCAGGCGTCGAGGACCGGGCGCAGATCGCCGACGGACCCGTGGACGACGGGGACGCCGCTGCGGCGGACGGAGGCCGGTACGTTGGCGTCCGGCAGCACCGACCGGATGACCGGCTCGGCCTCCGCCATGACCTCCTTAGGCGTGCGGTAGTTGACGCTCAGCGAGGCCAGTTCGATCCGGTCGAACCCGACCCGCTCCAGCCGCTCCCGCCACGACTCGCTGAAACCGTGCCGGGCCTGGGCGCGGTCCCCGACGACGGTGAAGCTCCGGGACGGGCACCGCAGCAGCAGCATCTGCCACTCCGCGTCCGTCAGTTCCTGCGCTTCGTCCACGACGATGTGCGCGAACGGGCCGGCCAGCAGGTCGGGTTCGGCGATGGGCAGCTCCGACTCGTCGACCAGGCTGACCCGCGCGTCCGCGCCGCGCAGCATCGTCACCAGGCCCTCGCCGTCGTCGCCGTCGGCGCCGGAGTCGGCGGCGGCCCGGACGAGGTTGTCGACGACCTGCGTCATGCGTTCGCGCTGGGCGGCGAGGACGGCCTCCTGCCGGCGTCTGCGGCGCGCCGCCTGCGGGTCACCGAGCCGCTGCCGTGCCGCGTCCAGCAGCGGCAGGTCGGACACGGTCCAGGCCTGCGGGTCCGCGCGCTGCAGCCTGCGCACCTCGTCGCGGCTGAGCCACGGTGCGCACATCCGCAGGTAGGCGGGCACGGACCACAGGTCCCCGACGAGGTCGGCCGCCTCGATCAGCGGCCAGGCGCGGTCGAAGGCGGTGAGCAGTTCCCCGTCCTGCCGCAGCGACCTGCGCAGCAGGTCGTCCGGGACGTCGTCGCCGTGCTTGCCCACCAGGATGGCGAGCAGCTCCTCCAGGATCTGCTCGCGCGCCTCGTTGTGCGGTGTGCCGGGCTCCGCGGCCTCGAACGCCGCGGCCCAGTCCTCGGGGCCGAGCCGGATGTCGGACCAGTCGGTGGCGACCGTCATCGCCTCGGCGGGCGGCTCCTCGTAGAACCGGACGGCCGTCTCGATCGCCCTCACCATGTCCGCGGACGACTTCAGGCGGGCCGCCTCCGGGTCCGTCTCCACCCCGGCCGACGCGCCCTCGGCGACGAGGTCCCGCAGCGTGCAGGTCTGCACGCCCTCTTCCCCGAGGCTGGGCAGGACGTCGGAGACGTACGCCAGGTAGGGCCGGTGCGGACCGACGAACAGGACGCCGCCCCGGCGGTGGCCGATGCGGGGGTCGGAGTGGAGGAGGTAGGCGGAGCGGTGCAGCGCGACGACCGTCTTGCCCGTGCCGGGGCCGCCGTCGACGACGAGGGCGCCCCGGGACCCCGCGCGGATGACGGCGTCCTGGTCGGCCTGGATGGTGGCGAGCACGTCCCGCATCCGGGCCGACCGGTTGCCGCCCAGGCCGGCGATGAAGGCGGACTGGTCGTCGAGCGCCGCGTGCCCTTCCAGCCCGTCGGGGACGAACACCTCGTCCCAGTAGTCCCGGACCCGGCCGTCGGACCACCGGTACCTGCGGCGGCTCGCCAGGCCCATCGGGTTGGCGTGGGTGGCCCCGAAGAACGGTTCGGCCGCGGGGGAGCGCCAGTCCAGCAGCAGCCGGCGCCCCGCGCTGTCGGTGAGGCCGAGACGCCCGACGTACACGGGCTCGGGGCTGTCCGCGCCGACCATGCGCCCGAGGCACAGGTCCAGGCCGAAGCGGCGCAGGGTGCGCAGGCGGGCGGTCAGCCGGTGGATCTCCGCGTCCCGGTCCAGCGCCTGCCGGCCCGTGCCGCCCGGAGCCCTGCGCTCGGCGGCGAGGCGGTCGGTGAGTTCGGCGATCGAGCGGCCGAGGCATTCCGCGACGGCCGCGAAGTGCCGCTCGTCCCCGGCGATCAGCGTCGGGTCGGCCTTGGGGGAGAGGTGGTCGGGCAGGTCGAACACGCCGGTGGTGAGGGGGTTCATGGTTTCGGCTCCGAGGTGAGGTCGCCCGCGGCCATGATGTGCGGCGGGCTGTCGGGGTGGGTCGCCGTGTCCGGTTCGGTGATCCCGTGAGGTGCACGCGGACACGGGCGGTGCTTCAGCGGCCGGCGGTGCCGGACAGCGGCCGCGTGGCCACCGCCGCCCCGTCGGCGCGGACGGCGCGGGCCGCTTCGGCCGCACGTGCGCGGGTCGCGGGGGCCAGGGCCGTGGCGAGCGCGGCCGCCGGGGAGCCGGCGGCCGGGACCGGACCGTCGTGCGCAGCGCCGATGCCCGACTCGGTGACGCGGCCGGCCCGGTACGTCCGGTCCGCCGCCTGGACGACCACGACTTGGGGCGCGCCGGCGCGGGCGGCGGCCGTCGTGGTCCCCGCGCGGCCGTGGGGCCCGCGCCGCCGTGGCGCACGACGGCGGCCACCCGCCCGCCACAGCGCCTCCCGGTGGGCCTCGCCGACGACGGGGCAGTCGTCGCGGTCGTCCTCCGGGCCGAGTCCGGCCCGGCGGCGGGCGAGGAGGACACGGCGGCCGTGCGCGCGGACCGCCTCGACGGCCGCCCGGGCGACGTCCTGGGGGGCGTGCAGGGGCATGCTCCCGAACACCACGTGCAGCTGCGGCGCTCCGGCGTCGAGGAACGCCTCCATCCTTTCCGGCAGCGGCCGTTCGTCCGGCACGGTCCACGCCCCGGTCCGCACGGCGTCGAGGCCCGGCGCCCCCCGCCGCGGATCCAGGAGCGGATCGGTCGCCGGCCAGGGCCGGTCCCCGGTGACGTGGTCGCGGACATGGGACACCGGCGGCCGGCGGTGCGGCGACGGCAGGGTGAGCCGCTGGAAGGTCACGGGCACACAGCGGACGCCGAGCCTCCCGGCCGCCGCCGGCATGTCGCCTCCCTCGGCCACCGCCGGGATCGTCTCGAACCGGGCGGCGATGACGTCGGCCGCACGCCGGGGCGGGGAGGACGGAGCCGGCGCCGCGGTCGTCGGGGCCCGCGCCGACCGGCCCACCGGCACGAGCGGCACGCCGGCGCCGGCCGGCCGCTCCTCGGAAGTCTCGGCCGGCGCAGCGCACACCCGCGCCGCGGCGCCGAGTTCCGCCGACCGCACCGCGAGGGCCACCAGCGGTTCGGCGTCCCCGCGTGACCCTGAGGCCGACAACACAGTGCGCACTTCGTGAAACTCCCATATCCGCAGCTATCCGGGTCCGGCCGGCAATTCTGCGGTACGACGGGGGCCTTGCCGCAAGACCCCCGGTGCGCTATACGTTGAGAGTGGCAAGGAGTGGGTGAGCTCCTTGCCGTTCGTTTTTCCGCCGCCCCCTGCGCATCAGCACCGCACGTGCGGTGGCTCCCCCCGGGTGGCGGTTTCCGCGGCGCGCCGCGCCGGCATCTCCCAGCCGCGGGCCAGCGCCGACGGGTGCAGGTTGGGGCCGCCGCCGTAGAACTCGCAGAACTTCATGATCAACGGGTCCCACCGGTCGGCGTCGATGTACCGGCGACTGCCCGGCACCAGGAGGTCCTCCTCGACGTGGACCCGCACGATCCGCGCGTCGACGGCCACGACGCCCGAGTCCTCCTCGGCGAAGGCGTGCACCCTGTCGACGACGGCTTCCAGATGCACCGGGCACTCCGCGACCCGCGGCGCACCGACCGTCTCCGCGGGCAGCGGCGTCAGACCCGCCGCGCCGAACTTGTCGGGCTCGTAGCGGTACCCCTTGCGCCGCTTGTGTTCCGGCACCACCGGTGACCCGGTCAGCAGGGCGAGGCGGTCGACGGCCGCGACGAGTGCGGACGACGGGAGGTTCAGCACGCACTCCCCGGTGCGGGTCAGGTTCTCCGTCGTCCGCGACGTCTCGTCGAGCCCCAGCATGCAGGACCGCCCCACCCACCACACGGACGACATCGGCGCCAGGTTCGCGGACCCGTCGTCGTTCGCCGTACCGAGCAGGACCACGGGTGTGCCGAAGTACAGGACTCGTGGGTCGATGGTGCGGTGCATGCTCTGGCTCCACCTGTCGTGCTGCCGTCCGGGCCGCGCCCGGACGATGATCCGCCGGCGGCGGACACTCCACTGTGCGGCGGCGGCGGCCTCGGCACCGGCGGAAAACCGACGTCGAGTCATCGACGGACGCACGGCGCGCCCCGCCGGGTCCGGCGCCCCGATGCCAGGAGTGCGACGTCCGGCGCGGGCTTGCGCAACGCGGCCCGGAGGCAAGGCCGTTCACGTGCGCCCGGCGGGCCGTGCGGGTCCGCTGCGGCCATCGCGCGCTCCGGGACGCGGGGGGCGGGAGGAGCGGCCCGGGCGGGGGATCGCCCGGCCGAAGTGGACGATCATGGTGTAGGGCCCCGGCTGCGGGATACACGCGCTGCATGAGGGTGATGGCGGAGTTGCAGAAAGCCGACCGGGTGCTGATACGGAAGGCCGCTTCCCGGATTCCGCCCGGCGTGGGGAAGGCCCTGTCGGTGGTGGAGGAGGCCGCGGAGAGCACCAAACTGTGGTGCGGCGCCGCCGTGGTGATGGCAGCGGTCGGCGGATGGCGCGGCCGGACGGCGGCCGGCGCCGGACTGGCGTCGATGGCGCTGGCGCAGCTCGTCTCCAACGGGCTGTGCAAACAGCTCGCCGACCGGGACCGGCCGCCGAAGGAATGGATCCCGCACGACGAGGTCCACGACCGCCCCGACTCCTCCTCGTTCCCCTCCGGACACACCGCCGCGGCGGCCGCCTTCACCGCGGCCGTCGCACCGACCTGGCCCGTCGCGGGCGCCCTGTGCGCCGTGCCGGCGGCCGCGGTGGCGCTGGAACGGGTGCAGTCCGGCGCCCACTACCCGAGCGACGTCGTCACCGGCGCCGCCATCGGCCTGGCCAGCGCCTGGCTCGTCCGGCGCTCGCCGCGCCTGCTGCTGCGGCGCGCCCTGTAGCGGCGTGCCGCAGCGCGAGCCGAACCGTCGCACGCACACGTGCACGTGCCCGGCCGGGCCCCGGCCCGGCATCGAACGCGAGAAGAAGGAGGACACGCATGTCGCAGGTGGAAGAGTCCATCGAGGTCGACGTCCCGGTCCGCACGGCCTACAACCAGTGGACGCAGTTCGAGACCTTCCCCCAGTTCATGGACGGCGTGGAGCGCATCGAGCAGCGCACCGACACGCTGACCCACTGGGTGACCAGGATCGGGGGCGCCGAGCGGGAGTTCGACGCCGAGATCACCGAGCAGATCCCCGACGAGCGCGTCGCCTGGACCACCGTCGGAGGCGAGGCCAAGCAGGCCGGGGTCGTCACCTTCCACCGCCTCGACGACACCCGCACCAAGGTCATGCTGCAGATGGACTACGAACCCGACGGCCTGTCCGAGAACGTCGGCGACAAGCTCGGTTTCGTCAAACGGCAGGTCACCGGTGACCTCAAGCGGTTCAAGGAGTTCATCGAGTCCCGCGGAGGCGTCGAGACCGGCGCCTGGCGCGGCCAGGTGTGACACCCGGCGCCCCACCCGGCGCCCCGCCCTCCTCCCACGGGGGCGGGGCGCCGGTGCGCCGCCCGGCATGACCCGGGCCGAGCGGGCTATACGCCTAGGCATCTGCGCGCTACCGCGCTGTGAGAAGGGGACGAGGCGATGGTGATCGGACGCTACGAGGCACTCGCGATCGGCGCTGCGGCCGTGGGGGGAGCGGGGGCGGCCGTCGCGGCCGTCCGCTGGTGGGCCCGCCGCCGGCCGCGGCCCGATCCGCTTCCTCCGGGCGAGGACCGGGTGGCGCGACTGCACCGGGCCTTCCAGGACCCCGCGGCGCCGCCCGCCGGCGCACCGGACGCGGTGCTGCGCGCCTACTGGAGCCGGCTGCAGCCGCTGGACCTGGCAGCCGGGGCCGAAAGCGCCGTCCCCGCGCTGCCGCCCGAGTGACCGCACCCGCGTCCGTCCGGCGCATCACCGGGGCTTCGCGGGCCACCCCGCAAAGCGCCGGCGCCGCACCGGCCGGCGCCGGGAGCAGGAAGCCGGGCCGCCCGGCCCCTGAACCGGCCCGTACCGGGTACTCGCACGGTCACCGGACGGCCGGGCGCACCGGTGGGCCTTTCGGCCCGGACGCGGCCGGCGGGACGCAAGCAACGAGAGACGGGAGGTGATCGCCATGTCGAGTACACAGGCCCACCAGGGAACGGACCGGCAGGTCCCGGGCCACGAGCCGGTGGGCGAGCTCGTGCAGCGCGCGTCGCAGCAGCTGACGGAACTGGTACGCGCCGAACTGCGCTTGGCGCAGGCGGAGATGAAGGAGAAGGGCAAGCGGTACGGCAAGGGCGGCGGCCTGTTCGGCGGCGCCGGAGTCGTCGGCTTCCTGATGCTCCAGGCCCTGGTGGCCACCGTGATCGCCGCGCTGGCGGTGCCGCTGCCGGTGTGGGCCGCGGCGCTCATCGTGACGGCGGTCCTCGGCGTGATCGCCGCCGTGCTGGCGATGACCGGGAAGAAGGAGGTCGCGCAGGCCGCGCCGCCCACACCCCAGCAGACGATCGAGAACGTGAAGGCCGACGTGGCCGAGATCAAGGAGAGTGCGCATCGATGACCCAGCCGCCGCATGACGAGCCGACCGCCTCCAGCCAGGAGGAGCTGCGCGAGCAGGTGGAGCAGACCCGGCAGGAGTTGGGGGAGACCGTGGAGGCGCTCGCCGCCAAGGCCGACGTCAAGGCCCGGGCCCAGGAGAAGGCCGTCGAGGTCAAGGATCAGGCCGCCGCGAAGGCCGGTGAGCTGAAGGAGCAGGCCGCGGTGAAGGCCGGGGAGCTGAAGGAGCAGGCCGCGGTGAAGGCCGGGGAGGTCAGGGTCCGGGCCGCCGAGGCGGCGGCCCGGATGCAGGACAAGCTGCCCGAACCGGTCAAGGACAAGGCCGCGCTGGCCGCCGAGCAGGCCCGGGCGAAGGCCGCCGAGGCGGGCCGGCTGTGGGAGGAGAAGGCGCCGGAGCCGGTACGGGCGAAGGCGGCGCAGGGTGCTCGGATGGCGCGGGAGAACCGCACCTTGCTGCTGGCGGCCGCCGGGGCGGTGGTCGTCGTCGGTCTGGTCTGCCGCCGCCGCAAGGGGTGAGCCCCCGCAGACGTCCCGACGTCTCGCACCGGTGAGGCGTCCCGGAGGGTGCGGCGGACCCGCTCGTCCCTGACGGCCGGGTCCCGCAGACACGCGGCGAGGACCGCGGGCCCGAGGGCCCGTACGGGCAGCAGGGCGGCCGCCGGTTCGGCCGGTGGCCGCCCCGCCGCCGCACCGACCGGGGCGGCCCGCCGGCCGCCGGCCGCCGGCCGCGGACCGGGTCCGCGTACCGGCGCCCCGCCCAGCTTCAGCCCACCGCACGGAAAGGTCGACACGGTCGTGCCCGCACACGCGACGTCCGCCATCGCCGCCACCGTGGCCACAGGCATCGTTCTCGCCGCTCGCTGGAGGAGCGCCGGCAGAGGCGCACGCACCAGGTTCCGGGCCGGCCCGGCGCGGCCGCCCTGGCGCCGCACCGCGGGGACTCCCGCACCGGGCGACGTCCCGCCGCCGGTCCGGCAGGCCGAGGAACACGTGTACCGCTGCTGGCGGCACCTGCGCACGCAGTACGGCTACGGCGACTGAGAGCCGCGCACGGCACACCCGCGCGCGGGTGTGCGGACAGAGCCGGACCGCGCGGGACGCCCGGCCCCCGTTTCTCCCGGCCGAGTGCCGCAGCCGTCACAGGGCGGAGTGCGTCCGGAAGGCGTCCCTCGGGGGGCGTCCCCCCGGCCCCGGGCGGTGCCGCACAGGGGCCCGCGCGGTCGCGGTCGCCTCCGCGCCCACCCGCTCCCGCGCCCAGGCCGGCGGCGGGCCCGCGCGCGCTCCCGTCCCACGGGGTCCCCGGAGGCGTCCCCCCGGCCCCCTCAGGCGCAGCCGCCGCGGGCGACCCGCACCGCCCTTCCGCCCGGACCTGCCCGGAGCGGGACCCCGTGCCCCCGGACGACGCCCGGGGATCCGGGACACTGGAAGGTGATGGGAGGCGGCCATGGTGAGGGATGTGCGCGGGCAGCTGGGCCAGGCCCTGTTCCGGCGGGTGGCCGGACCCGACGGAGCGGTCGTCCGGGCCCGGATCCACGGGACGCCGGGCCCGCGCTGGTTCGGCCCCGACCGTCCGATCCGGGCGGTCCACGGCGACGCGTCGATGTTCATCGGGGGGATCAGCGCCCTGCTGCTGCAGTCCCTGCACCCGCTCGCCATGGCGGCCGTGGCCGCCCACTCCGGTTACCGCGGCGACCCCTGGGGCCGACTGCAGCGCACCAGCACCTTCCTGGCCGTGACGACGTACGGCACCGCCGAGGACGCCCAGCGGGCCGTCGACCACGTCCGCGGCATCCATGAGCGGATCCGCGGGACGACGGCCGAGGGACTGGCGTACCACGCGGCCGATCCGCGGCTGCTCGGCTGGGTGCACGCGGCCGAGACGGACAGTTTCCTCCGTGCCCACCAGCGCTTCGGGGCCCGCCCGCTCGACGCCGCCGGCTACGACGCCTACGTCGCCGACACCGCCCGGGTCGCCGAGGCCCTCGGGGTCGTCGACCCGCCCCGGGACCGCGGTGAGCTGTCCGAACGGCTCGCCGCCCACCGGCCCGGGCTGCGGGCCACCGCCGAGGCCCGCGCCGCCGCACGCTTCCTGCTGCTCCAGCCCCCGCTGCCCCTGGTGGCACGGCCCTTCTACGGCGGGCTGGCCGCGAACGCCGTCGCGCTGCTGCCGCCGTGGGCCCGGGGCATGCTGTGGCTGCCCCGGCTGCCGTTGGTCGAGGACATCGCCGTACGCCCCGCCGGCCATGCGCTCACCAGAACCATCCGCTGGGCCATGACCCCGCCGCCGCTGTCCCGCACGGAATGAAACCGGACGCCGCGCGGACGGCCGGAAGTCGGCCTCACCCGTTCGCCGCCGGGGGGCCACGTTTACGGAACCCTTCCGCGCGGCACTTGCAGGGGGCACCCTGAGGAAGACGGGGGCGGCGCCGGGCGGAGTGGTGTGCGCCCGGCGGGAACGCGCCCGTTCCCCGCTGGGGTTGGCGTGCCGTGGGAACGGAGGGTCGGCTCATGGCGACCGTAGGCGTCGAGGAGGAGTACCTGCTGGTCGACCCGGTCACGGGCCGGCTGGCTCCGTACGCGGAGAAGATCCGGGCGGCGGCCGGTCTCGAGCCGTTCGTCACCTCCCGGGAGATCCAGTCGGAGCTGCTGCAGGCGCAGGTCGAGGTCGCCACGCCCGTCTGCAGCTCGCTGGAGGAGGTCGGGGGCCACCTGCTGCGGCTGCGGCACGCCGTGGCCGGGGTGGCGGAGGAGCACGGCTGCAGGATCGTCGCCAGCGGGACGGCGCTGCGCCGGGAGGAGGTGCCGGTCCCGGTCACCGAGCAGACGCGGTACAAGGCCATGCAGCGGCAGGCGCCCCAGCTGGTCGCCGAGCAGATGGTGAACGGCATGCACGTGCACGTCGCCGTCCCCGACCGGCGGGTGGGCGTCGCGGTGCTGAACCGGCTGCGGGTGTGGCTGCCGACGCTGACTGCGATGGCGGCCAACTCCCCGTTGTGGGAGGAGCACGACACCGGTTTCGCCAGCTGGCGCACCGTCGTCTTCGACCGCTGGCCGGTCAGCGGCATCCCGCCGCACTTCGCCGACGAGAAGGACTACGACGCCCGGGTGCGGCGGCTGGTGGAGACCGGGGTGATCAGCGACGTCGGGCAGGTGTACTGGCAGGCGCGGCTGTCCGAGCGGTACCCGACGGTGGAGGTGCGGTGCACGGACGTGCAGCTGCGCACGGACGACGCGGTGATGTTCGCCGGCCTGGTGCGGGCGCTGGTCGACACCGCGGCCCGCGAGGCGGACGGAGGGCAGCCGCTGCGGCAGACCGACCCGGAGCTGCTGCGGGTGGCGATGTGGCAGGCGGCGCGGCACGGGCTCAGCGGTGAACTGATCGACGAGAAGGGCCGGCGCCGGCGCGCCGGGGACGTGGTCTGCGGACTCCTGGAACACGTCGCTCCGGCCCTGGAGGCGGCCGGTGACAGCCGTGGGATCACCTCGCTGGTGCACCGTCTGCTGCAGGAGGGGACCGGCGCCGACCGGCAACGCCAGGCCCTGGCCGGGGGCGGCCTCGACGCGGTCATGCGGATGCTCGTCGAGGCCAGCGGTATGCCGTGAGGCAGGCCGTCGCCGCCCGGACGGGCCGCCGCGCGCGCGGGGGGTGCCGGCCGGTCGGCCGGACTCCCGGCGGCCGTGGTGCCTCAACGGCGGCCCAGGCGCCGCTCGCCGCCGGCGCCCGGCGTGTACGGCAGGTCGTAGTGGGCGAAGACCTCGGGTTCGTCGGCGGCGGGCAGCTCGCCGTCGGTGTCGATCGACGGCGCCTTCTTGACCGCGTCCTTGCTGTGGGCGACCTTCAGGTAGTTCGGGCCGACCGTCGCCCCGGTCAGGGGCACGAACGCCAGACGGCGGCGGGTGGGCAGGCCCAGGGTCACCGTGGCGAAGAAGGGCTGGTCGGTGGCCGTGTCGACGTAGACCGACTCCAGGACGCCGATCTTGTGGCCGGCCGTGTCGACCACGTCGTGGCCGCGCCACTCACGGATATCGGATGCCTCGAACATCGCAACCTCCCGTGCAGGAGTACCCACGCCGGAGTACCCACGGGGAGCGGGGTGATGTCATCCCGGGGCGTCCCGGCCGCGGCGGGCGGCGAGCGCGCGGCCCCGGCCGCCCGCCGCGTGCCGGGCACACCGCGGGCCGGGCCGTCAGAACGCGTACCGGATGCGCAGCCAGGGCGCCCGGGCCGCCACGAGTCCGCGCAGGGCGTCCACCGCCTCCGCCTTGACACGGTTGGTGTAGCGGACGTTCAGGGCCCCGTTCTGGGAGCGTTTGCCCTGCTGGAGGGCGGGCTGCCACAGCACCTCCTCGGCACGGGGGTGCCAGCCCAGGTTGACCTCGTGCAGGTCCCGGTTGTGCGTCAGCATGATCACTTCGGCGGCGGCCTGCTGCTTGACGCGGTCCGGCAGGACGTCGTCCAGATGCCGGAGCAGATCGGCCCAGGCCTCCTGCCAGCCGGGGCGCAGGACGACGGGGGAGAGGTTGAAGTGGACCTCGTACCCCGCGTCCAGGAAGTCGGCCGCGGCCGCGATCCGGTCCTCCACCGGCGAGGTCCGCAGGTCAAGCAGCCGTGAGTCCGCCGGGGGCATCACCGAGAACCGGACGCGCGTGCGCCCCCGCGGGTCGAGCGCCAGCAGGTCGGGGTTGACGAACTTGGTGGCGAACGACGCCTTCGCCGTGGGCCACTGGCGGAAGGACCGCACGAGATCGGCGGTGTTGTCGCAGATCAGCGCGTCCACCGAGCAGTCCCCGTTCTCCCCGATGTCGTAGACCCAGGCCGAGTCGTCGCACTGGTTGGGTTCCCGTTTGCGCCCCTGGCGGGCGATGTGCCGGGCCAGGTGGGCGATGATGCCGTCGATGTTGGTGAAGACGGTGACCGGGTTGGCGTACCCCTTGCGCCGCGGCACGTAGCAGTAGGCGCAGGACATGGCGCAGCCGTTGGAGGGGCCGGGGGCGATCCAGTCGGCGGACCGCCCGTTGGGCCGGGTGGCCAGCGTCTTCTTCTCGCCGAGGACCAGGGTCTCGCCCTTCACGCGCACCCAGCGCTCGACGTTCCCCTCGTTGCCGTGCAGTCCGGGGATGCGCCAGTGGGAGTCCACCTCGATCACTTCGGCGTCCGGGAAGCGGGCGAGGATCTCGCGGCCCCGCGGGGAGGCCGCCGCGGCCGGTTCGGCGTAGACGGCGCGGACGGGCAGGAGGCGGCGGGCCGCGGGGGAGTCGCGGAACGGCAAGCGGCCTTCCGGCGGGACCCTGGGGTGCGCGCCGCCCGCTCCCCGGGGCGCGGGGGCGCCCAGCGCGTCGAGACCGAACAGGGCGTCGGAACCGTCGTCCGGTCCGGCGGAGGGGTGCCTCATGAGTGCTCCGCTCGGGATGGTCGGGATGCTCAGGCTGCTCGGGATGCTCGGGATGGCCGGGGTGTCGGAGGTGGAGTCCTCCCTTCCACTGTAGGCACGTGCCGCACGTGCCCGGCCGCGCGCCATCGACGGGATCCCGCCCGGCGGCCCTTTCGTCAACGCCGGTCTCCGTCTGCCACGATCGAGGGATGCCGCAGGGTCCAGGCACCCGCCGCCGGCGGCGGGCCGAGCGGCCCGGCACCCCGCCGGCCACGACGAACGGCCGGGGATCCCGGCGGGGACGGGGTGAGCGGGCTGCCGCACTGCGCCGGTGACGGGTCGGGCCGACCATCCCGCACGCCCCCTGAAGCGCAGGCGTCCACCCCGCCGGCCCCGTTTTCGGTCACCTCGGCACGCGTGGCCGGGCCACCGGTCGGGGCCCGGCAGTAACCTGGGCTCCCGCCGTCTCACGGCCTGGGCACACTCGCCATGGGGGACGCCTTGGGGGAGCCGCAGCAGGGAGCCGACGCCGGCGACCGGAACCAGGACGACGGGGAGCGGACGGCGCCGACCACGCCGTCCTTCCCCGCACAGTTGCGCCGACTGCGACAGCAGCGCGGTCTGTCGCTCGCCGACCTGGCCAGACAGACCCACTACAGCAAGGGGTACCTGAGCAAGATCGAGACCGGTGCGAAGCGCGCCACCGTCGACGTGGCCCGCCGCTGCGACCTGGTCCTGCACGCCGAGGGCGCGTTGCTGCGCCTGGTCGCGCCGCCGCGCACGGCGGAAGGGGGCGACGGGGCCGACGCCGCCGGCCCCGCCTGCCCCTATCCGGGCCTGTCGGCGTTCACCGCGCAGGACGCCGGCCGCTTCTTCGGCCGGGAGCGGGCCACGGCCGCGCTCGTGGAGCGGGTCTTCAGCAGGGTCGGCGAGGGACCGGTGCTGCTCGTCGCCCCCTCGGGAGCGGGCAAGTCGTCGCTGCTCAACGCCGGCCTCGTGCCCGCGCTCCGACGCCCGGGCGGCTTCCCGATGGCCGGCGTCGACCGCTGGCCGGTCGTCGCCCTCACCCCCACCGCGCACCCGCTGGAGGAACTGCTGGAGCGCACCGCCAAGGTCCTCGGCGGCGATCTGGAGCTCACCGCGGCCCGGCTGGGCGAGCGGCCCGAGGCGCTCCTGACGGCCGTCCAATCCCGCGCGGACGCCGGCGGGGACGGCCGCCGGCCGCCCCCGCCCACCCGGCTCGTCCTGCTGGTCGACCAGTTCGAGGAACTGTTCACCCTCTGCTCCGACGAGACCGAACGGCGCGCCTACGCCCGCGTGCTGTGCACGCTGGCCGCACCGGCGCCGTCCGCCGGCCGCGATCCCGCCGTGGTCGTCCTCGGGGTGCGCGCCGACTTCACCGGCCGATGTCTCGAACTGCCGGAACTGGCCCCCGTCTTCACCGACGGCCTCCACGTGCTGCCCCCCATGACCACGGCGGAGCTGTGCCGGTCCGTCACCCGGCCCGCCGAACTCGCCGGTCTCACCCTCGATCCCGGCCTGCTTCCGGTGCTGCTGCGCGACGCCGGGCTGGCGGGCGCCCCGGACACGCAGGTGGTCCCCTCCGGGGTGCTGCCGCTGGTGTCCCACGCGCTGCTGGCCACCTGGCGCCACCGGGAGGACGGCACGCTGACCGTCGCCGGGTACGAGCGGACCGGCGGCATCCAGGGCGCCGTGGCACGGACCGCCGAGGACGCGTTCGCGCAGCTCTACCCGGCCGAGCAGAAGACCATCCGGCGCATCCTGTCCCGGCTCGTGCACGTCTCCGAGGGCGCCGGCGCCACCCGGCGCCGGGTCGGCCGTGCCGCCCTCATGTCGCGGCCGGCCGACGCGGAGAGCGCGGACACCGCGCTCGACGTCTTCGTCCGCGCCCGGCTCATCACCGTCGACAGCGACAGCGTCGAGATCACCCACGAGGCGCTGCTGCACAGCTGGCCCCGGCTGCGGGAATGGATCCGCGCCGACCGGGCCGGACTGCTGGTCCGCCAGCAGCTCGCCCACGCCGCCGCGGAATGGGAACGCGAGGGGCGCGACCCTTCCGCCCTGTACCGCGGCACACGGCTGGACACCGTCCGGGCCTGGGCCGAGGAACCGGACGGGCTCGGCCCGCTGAGCCCGGTCGAGGAGGCGTTCCTGCGGGCCGGCGAGGCGGAGGAGGAGAACCGCCGGCGCCAGGCCCGCCGTCAGGCGCGGCTGCGCCAGGCGATGGTGGCCACGCTCGTCGTCCTGCTCGGCTGCGCCCTGACCGCCGGCGGCCTCGCCTTCCGGCAGCGCGCCGAGGCACTCGCCCAGGAACGCCTCGCCCGCTCGCAGGCACTCGCCGCCCGGTCCACCCTGCTGGCCGGGGGCCGCCCCGAGGCGTCCATGCTGCTCGCCGCGGAGGCCTACCGCACCCGGCCGACCCCCGCGGCCCGCGGCGCCCTGCTGAGCACGCAGGCCGAACCGTTCGCGGCCCGGCTCGGCGGACACCGCGGCCCCGTCAACGCGGTCGTCTTCGCGCCCGGCGGCCGTCTGCTGGCGACCGCCGGTTCCGACGGCACCGTCCGCCTGCGGCGCCTGACCGGCCGTCGGACGACCGCGGTCCTCACCGTGCCCGGGCGGATCCGCTCGATCGCCTTCAGCCCGGACGGCCGCACCCTCGCCGTCACGTCCACCGCGGGTCCGGTGCGCCTGTGGTCGCCGGACGGACCCGCCCGCGCCACCCCGCTGCCGGCCGCGGACACCCGCGCCGCCCGCGCGGTCGCCTTCGCCCCCCGCGGCCACACCCTCGCCGTCGCCGGCGCCGACGGAACCGTCCAGTTGTGGGACACCGCCACGACCCCGCGGCGGACGGCCCGCCTCACCGGCCACCAGGGACAGGTCGACGCGCTCGCGTTCGCCCCGGACGGCGCGACGCTCGCCTCGGCCGGCGCGGACCGGACCGTCCGGCTGTGGGACACCCGCCGGGCCGGGCCGGCGGCCGTCCTGCGCGGCCACACCGAGGAGGTACTCGGCCTGGCGTTCGCCCCCGACGGCCGCGGCCTGGCCAGCGGGGGAGTGGACCGCACGGTACGGCTGTGGGACGTCGGCGGCCGCCGGGCCACGGCGACGCTCACCGGCCACAGCGACGACGTCAACGCCGTGGCCTACACCCCCGACGGCACCACCGTGGTGAGCGCGAGCGGGGACGGCACGACCAGGCTCTGGGACGTCCGCGGCGGACGGATCGTCACCACCCTCACCGGACACACCGACTACGTGATGTCGGTCGCCGTCGACGCCACCGGCACACGGCTCGCCACCGGCGGGTTCGACCAGTCGGTGGTGCTGTGGGACCTGCGCGGCCGGATCCTGGCCGCACGCCCGTTCACGGAGGTCTCCGCCGTCGCCTACCGGCCGGACGGGCGGCTGCTGGCCACCGCCGACGCCGACCGCACCGTACGCCTGTGGGATCCGGCCCGCCGCGGCACGCCCACCACCCTGACGGGACGGCAGGGAAGCGTCACCACCGTGGCGTTCGCGCCGGACGGCCGCACCCTCGCCTCGGCCGGCTCCGACGGCACGGTCATGCTGTGGGACGTGGCGGGCCGCCGCCCGCTCACCGCGCTGCGCGGGCACAAGGGCGCCGTGTTCGCGGTGGCGTTCGCGCCCGGCGGCCGCACCCTCGCCTCCGCGGGCGCCGACGGCAGCCTGCGCCTCTGGGACGTCCCCGGCCGCCGCCCGCTCGCCGTCCTCACCGGCCACACCGACTACGTCAACGACGTCGCCTTCAGCCGGGACGGGCGGACACTGGCCAGTTCCGGCGACGACCTGACGGTGCGCCTGTGGGACGTGCGCACCCACCGGCCGCTGGCCACCCTGACCGGCCACACCGGCGCCGTCCGGGGCGTCGCCTTCAGCCCCGACGGCCGCACGCTGGCCAGTTGCGGCAACGACGGCACCGTGCGCCTGTGGGACGCGGCGCGGCGCCGGCTCCTCGTCTCGCTGACCGGCCACACCGGGTCGGTGCGCGGACTGGCGTTCTCCCCGGACGGGCGGATGCTCGCCAGCAGCGGCAACGACCGTTCGGTACGGCTGTGGGACGTCCCGCGCCGACGGCCGTGGGCCACACTCACCGGGCACGCCAACGCGGTGTGGAGCGTGGCGTTCGCACCCGACGGGTCGACGGTGGCGAGCAGCAGCAGCGACGGCACGGTACGCCTGTGGAGCCTGGACACCGGGGCGCGGCTGGCCGACATCTGCCGCCTGGACCGCGGCATGACCCCGGCCGCTCGCCGGGCCCTGCTGCCCGGCGAGCGCCTGCCCGGCGCGCCCGCGTGCGGCCGCTGACCGACCGGCCTGCTCGGCAGGGGTTTCCCCCGGGGTTTCCCGTTGCCCTTCGCAACAGGCCCGCGCGGACTGCTCGACCGGCGCCCCTCGCCCCGGAAGGCTGGGGCCGCACCACTTCTTCCTCCTCCCCGGCGGAACCGGCGGAGGACCGGATCACGGAACGGGGGTACCGGTATGCTCCGCCGAACCGGCGCCATCGGCACACTCATCACCCTGCTGACAGCTCTGCTCCTCACCCCGGCGGCACTCGCCGTCGACCGGCTCACCCGGCCGGCCGCCGCGGCGGCCGGCTGCGGCGTCCTCGCGCCGGGCGCCTCCGCCGCGGCCGAACGGGCCGTCGACGCCGCCTGCGCCCAGGTCGCGGCCGGCGTCTGGTACACCTGGGGCGGCGGCCACGGACCCCAGCCCGGCCCCACCTACGGGCACGTGGACCCGACCGACCCGGCCAGCGAACACGACCCCGAACGCCTCGGCTTCGACTGCTCCGGCCTGGTCCGCCACGCCTATGCCCGGGCCACCGGCGCCGACATCCTCGACGGGGACGCCAGCGCCCAGTACTACACCCACCGCACCGCCGCCCGCTTCACCGCGGCCGAGGGGCTGGCCCCGCTGCGCCCCGGCGACCTGCTCGCCTGGGGCACCTCCGCGCACCTGCACCACGTCGCCCTCTACCTCGGCGAGGGCAGGATGGTGGAGGCGCGCCAGTCCGGCACCAGGCTGATGGTCAGCGACGTCCGTCTCGGCGGCGACTACTTCGGCGCCGTCCGCGTCGACACCGGAACCGTCGAAGGCCCCGTCGTGCGCACCTGGGGCACCGGCGTGTGGACCAAGGCCCAGCCCTCCACCAGGGCGGCCCGCGTCTACGCCTTCCCCGGCCCCACGACCGTCCGCGTCGCCTGCCAGAAGCACGCCGAAGTCGTCACCGCCGAGGGCTACACGAACGACGCCTGGTCCTACCTCCCCGACTACCGCGCCTGGGTCACCAACATCTACATCCAGGGCCCCGCCTGGCTGGACGGCGTACCGGCCTGCGCGACCTGACCGACGGGAAGGGCGTACGCCGCCCGCCCGGCGTACGCCCGCCCCGCGTGCGCCCGCTCGGATGCTGTCCGGCCCGGTACCGGGGTCAGGATCCGGCGGCGGACGCGTGGCGGGCCAACTCGGCGGCCAGCCGTCGCATGACCGTGCGGTTGGCGCGCCGCATCGTGGCCCGGACGACGGGCGCCAGCAGGCGGTCGGCGACCGGGGCGCGTGACCAGGCGTAGGTGAACGCGACCCGGCTCCCGCCGTCCCGCAGCGGTTCGATGGTGTAGACGCCGTGGGCCACGCGCCGGCCGGCCGCGCTGACGTTGCGCTCGACGATGCGCCGCGGTGCCTGGGCCTCGACGACCTCGATGGCCACGTCGGTCCTCGTGCCGGCCAGCGCGGCGGTGACCGTGGCACACGATCCGACGCCGCGGGCGGGGCCGCTGTAGCGCCAGTCGGTCAGGTAGTGGTCCGTGAACCGCTGGTGGTGAGCCATGACGTCGAGGAAGTCGTAGACCTGCTCGGGCGCCTGCGGCACGTCGATCGACACGGTGACGGGCTCCATGCGCCACACGGTACAGGGAAGGGGTGCCGATGGGTCCGCTCGCGGCGTGGTGGATGCGGGAAGACGCGCGGTCCGAGTCCGCGCACGGCACGGACGGGGGCCGGCGTACCCGATCGGCCGAGGCCCTTGGTGGCCGCGTGTGGCTCGCCGAAGAGACACGCCCTAGCCGGCGTCGCGGTCCATGACGCGGCGTGCCGCCTCCGCCTCCGCCGCCGCCGGGGACAGCTCGTCGAGGATGTCCAGCTCGTCGTCCGCTTCCAGTTCCCGCTCCCAGGCCGCGGCGAGCTGTTCCTGTTCCTCGCGCGGCTTCGCGCCGACGGCCTCCCGGTGGCCGGGGTCCAGGGCCGCCAGGAATCGTTCGACCGGGTCCGTCCGCATACCGTGCTCCTCGCCGCCAAGGGGGCCCTATCGGCCCAGCATGGCCAACCGGGGCCGCCGGCGGCCGCCCGACACGGGCCGGGTCCACCCTGATGGCTCTGCCGCCCGGCGTGTGCCGCGGCCCGGCGGTGGGTAGCGTGCCGGCTGTGAGGGTGGGCACCGAGGAGACCCGGCTCGTCGTGCTGCGGGGCAACAGCGCCTCGGGCAAGTCGTCCGTCGCGGCGGGCGTCCGGGAGCGGTTCGGCCGCGGTGTGGCCCTGGTCGGCCAGGACAATCTGCGCCGCGTCGTGCTGCGCGAACGCGACCGGCCCGGCGCCGCGAACATCGGGCTGATCGACCTGACGGCCCGTCACGCCCTGGACGCCGGTTTCCACGTCGTCGTCGAAGGCATCCTCTACGCCGCCCACTACGGCGAGATGCTCACCCGGCTGTGCGCCGACCACCGCGGCCCGACCCACTGCTACTACCTGGACGTGCCGTTCGAGGAGACGCTCGTCCGGCACGCCACCAAGCCGCAGATGAGCGCGTACGGCGAGGCGGAGCTGCGCGACTGGTACCGGCCCCTGGACCTGTTGCCCGGCGGTGCGGAGACCGTGATCGGCGCCGGCAGTCCACTGGGGCGGACGGTCGACCGCGTCATGTCCGACACCGGCCTGGCCGGCCTCCCCCCGCGCGAGCGCTGACTCCGCCCGCCCGCAGGCCCCTTGACGGCTTTGGTTCAGACCTTTATGTTCACGGGTCACCAGCCATCCAAGGATGCGCTCGCTGTTCAGCATGCTGAACGCCGGTCTGTCTCCTCCCCCCACCCTCCAGCTCGTCGGGGGACTTGTCCCGCAGCACTCACCGCACCATCCCCTCCTCCCGCCTCAGGGGACCCGACGGCTACCAGGACGCGTACTTCTCCACCGACACGCGCGACGGCGCGATGACCTTCTGGGCGCCGGAGAAGGGGGTCACCACGCCCAACTCCCGTTACGCCCGCTCGGAGCTGCGCGAGATGAACCGCGACGGCAGCGCCGCCGACTGGCCCCTGAGCGGCGCCCACCGGATGAGCGCGACGCTGCGCGTGGTCTCGGTGACCTCCAGCGTCTGCGTGGGCCAGATCCACCTCGGCAGCGGGGGCTCCTCCACCAAACCGCTGCTCGAGCTGTACCAGCACGCCGACGGCGACATCGTGCTGGGCACCGAGAACTCCCCGTCCGGCGGCCAGACGCCGCACACGGTGGGACACGTGCCGATCGGCAGGACCTGGAGCTACACCATCGCCGTCTCCGGCGGCGACACCATCGACCTGACCGTCAACGGCACCACCACCCACTACGCCATCCCGTCGTCCTTCAAGCCGTACAAGCAGTACTTCAAGGCGGGCTCGTACAACCAGTCGTCGTCGGACAGCACCACGAAGGGAGCCCGCGTCGCCTTCTACGGACTGACGGTCTCGCACGGCTGACGACGTGCACCGCACCCGCCCCGGCGCGCCGGCCCCCCGAACCGGCGGCACGTCACGGGCCGGCCGGCCGTCGCCCGCCCTCGCCCGCCGCGGACGCCGTCCCGGGATCCTCGGCGGCGGCCGCCCCGCTCCGCGCGGCGCCGCCCGCGGACGGACGCCGTACCACCAGGCCGCTCACCTCGTACGACATCTCGGTGGTGCCGGGGGCGGGCGCCGGGTGGTAACGCCCGGCGCACACCGAGAGGTTGACGATCAGATACGCCCGCCAGGCATGTCCCACGCCCCGTCCGTCCGCGAAGACCCGCTTCCCGTTCAGCCACCACACCACGGAGTGCGTGCCGAACTCGGTACGCAGGTCCACCCAGGCGCCGGGGCGGACGGCGTCGTCGCGGTGGTAGCGGTTGGCGCCGCGCACGTGGTTGGTGAACTCGAGCAGGTCGGGGTTGTCCGGGTGGTACTCGAAGACGTCGATCTCCTGGTCGCCGTCCCGCCATGTCCAGACGGCCGGCCAGGCGCCGATCTCCCGCGGCAGCCGGACGCGGGCCTCCAGCACGTCTCCCGGCCGGACGGTGAAACCCTCCCTGCTGCCCTCGGTGGTCAGCAGGCCCGTGTTCCACCTCCCGTCCGGCCGGCGGGTGGCCCGGAAGACCCCCGAGCGGCTGTACTCGGGGTCCGGGACCAGGTAGTCCAGTTTGTTGTCGTCCGGGTTGACCGGGCCGCCTCCCGGATAGGCCCAGGAACGCCCCGCGACCCACTGGGCCGCCGAGGTGAAGTCCGCCGTGAACACCACGTCGGAACCGGCCGGGCGGCGGGGGGCCGGCAGCGGGCTGCCCGGTGTCGCTTCGTCCATGTCCGATGTCTCACCGTCCGGCGGCCGGTCATGCGCGCGGGCCGCGACCCGCCGGTGAGAACGACCCGTGTGAGTGAACGGCACGGCCCGGGAACCCGCCGCGGCGGCGGGGCGGTTCCGCAGGCCGCGCCGACGGGCCGGGAAACGGCGCCGGGACGTGCGGTGAAATCGCCGTCCGGGGGTATCGGCAGGGCAAGGCGCGACGGCACGGTACGGAAGGGTGACGATGGGTTCGCTGAGGCAACTGCGACAGCTCAGGGCCGTGTACGCGGGCGGGGTGGCCGCCTGGTCCCTCTGCCTGGTGCTGGCCATGGTCCGGGACGACGGGTCGGCACGGCAGACGGTGACGCTGCTGGGCCTGCTCGCCGTCTTCCTCGTCCTGCTGCTGTGGACGACGTGGTGCCTGTGGGAGGCCGGGACGCGTCGCCGGGCGGACATGGCCGGGCCCACGGCGAGCGCCCACGCCGAGCAGTCCTAGGTGTCCGTCTCCGCGGTCGGCGCCGGGTCGGACGAGGATGCCCACGGCGCCGATGGCGGTCCCGGCCCGTCGGGCAGCGGACGGCCCGCAGCCGGACCGGATCGCCGAGCGCGTGCCGGGGCGAGGGACGGGCGCCCCGCCCCGCACGCGGGCTGCTATCTGCGCCACGGGCCGGTCACCGCGAACGTGGTGCCGGGTGTGTAGCAGTTGACGTACATCGTCCCGCCGTCGGGGGAGAAGGTGACCCCGGCGAACTCGCCCCACTCGGGCTCCTCGGCCGTCCCGATGTTCTGGCGGCCCCGCGCCAGCGGGTACACCTCGCCCGTGCGGGTCACGCCGAAGACGTGCTGAGCGCCGTTGCCGTCCTCGCACACCATCAGGCCGCCGCCGGGCGCGAGGCAGATGTTGTCCGGGGACTCGCCGGGCAGCCGCACATCGGTGTCCGGGCCGAACACGACGACCAGGGTCAGCCGGCGGCGCGCGGGATCGTAGCGCCAGATCTGGCCGTAGTGGTCGGCCGCGGAGCCGTCCGCGCTGCGGGCGAAGGACGACACGAAGTACACACAGCGGCCGCCCCAGTAGCAGCCCTCCAGCTTCTGCGCGTGGGTGATGCCGCCGGGGCCGTAGTCCTGCAGCCGGGTGGGGACGGTGGCGGCCAGCGGGTCGGGTACGTCCACCCACGCCACGCCGTCGAAGTGCGCCCCGGTCTCCTGGATCGTCGACAGGTCCGGCACGCCGGGCACCCGCATCGCCTGGAGCCGGCCGCCCGCGCGCAGTGACCCGACGCCGCCGAGCGGCCGGTGCGGGAGGAATCGGTAGAAGAGGCCGAACGGCTTCTCGAAGGCGTCCTCCGTCTCGTAGACGATGCCGGTGCGCGGGTCGATCGCGACCGCCTCGTGCTGGAAGCGGCCCATCGCGGTGAGCGGGACCGCGCCGGTGCGGTGCGGGTCGGTGGGGTGGACCTCGAAGATGAAGCCGTGGTCCTCGGTGTAGCCGTTGACGCCCGCCCTGTCCTCGGTCTCCTCGCAGGTGAGCCAGGTGTCCCAGGGCGTTCGGCCGCCCGCGCAGTTGACGGCCGTACCGGCGATGGCGACCCGTTCGGACAGGACCCGGTGGCCCGCGTCGACCGTCAGGGCCGTGCAGCCGCCCTTGCCCGCCGGGTCGTAGGTGAGGCCGCTGACGGACGGGACCGGGATCTTCGCGGTGACGCGGTTCTCGTGGTTGCGGACGAGGTGCGTGCGGCCCCCGCTGCCGGCGAAGGCGGCCATGCCGTCGTGGTGCGAGGGGACGCTGCCCTCCCCGGAGCGGAGCCGGTCGCCCTCGCGGGAGAGCACCGTGTAGCGGAAACCTTTCGGCAGGTCGAGCAGTCCGTGCGGGTCGGGGACGAGCGGGCCGTAGCCGGTGCGGCCCAGGTCCTGCGCGGCGGCGGTGCCCGCGAAGAGCTCGGACAGGGCCCCGGTGAAGGCGATGCCCGCCCCCAGCGCACTCGCTCCGGCCAGGACCTGGCGGCGTGTTGCAGACATGCGGCAGCAACCTTCCTGCTGGCGGACAGGAACTGTGATCCCGCTGTGTCTATCACCTGGCGAGGGCCGCGGGAACCACGCGCGGAGCACGTGTCACACGGCGGGGGCCCGGTCCGGGGACCGGCCAGCCGGTGCCCGCGGCGGACCGGTCCGGTGGCGGGCCCCGGCGGCCCGCCCGTCGGCTGCGGGCCGGTCCGGTGGCGGGCGGGGGCGGGCTTCCGGGAGGCTCCCGGCGGCCCCGGCCCCCGAGCGGGCGGCCCCGGCCGGGCACGCGTCCCGGCGGCCCGCGAGCGGGACCGCTCGCACGAGGTGCGAGGATGGCCGGTATGGATATCCGCCGAAGGAACAATGTGACGGTCACCGGCCCGGCCGACGCGCCGGTGGTGGTGCTCGCGCACGGGTTCGGGTGCGACCAGAACATGTGGCGCCTGGTCGTACCGGCGCTGGCCGAACGGTACCGGGTGGTGCTGTTCGACTACGTGGGCTCCGGCGGTTCCGACCTGTCCGCCTGGAGCGAGGAGCGGTACTCCTCGCTGGACGGCTACGCCCAGGACGTGGTCGAGGTCTGCGCGGCGCTGGACCTGGAGGGCGCGGCGTTCGTCGGGCACTCGGTCAGCGCCATGGTCGGGGTGCTGGCGGCGAACGCCGCGCCCGAGCGGATCGGGTCGCTGGTGATGGTGGCGCCCTCCCCGTGCTACATCGACGACGAGGGCTACCGCGGCGGCTTCACCGCCGCCGACATCGAGGAGCTGCTCGGCTCCCTGGAGTCGAACTACCTGGGCTGGTCCTCCGCCATGGCCCCGGTGATCATGGGCAACCCGGACCGTCCGGAGCTGGGGCAGGAGCTGACCAACAGCTTCTGCGCCACCGATCCCGACATCGCCCGGGTCTTCGCCCGCACCACGTTCCTGACCGACAGCCGGGACGACCTCAAGAGCGTGACCGTGCCGACCCTGGTGCTGGAGTGCGCCCAGGACGTGATCGCCCCCCGTGAGGTCGGCGCCTACGTGCACGCCGCGATCCCCGGCTCCCGCCTGGTCACCCTCGATGCCACGGGCCACTGCCCGCAGCTCAGCGCCCCGGAGGCCACGGCGCAGGCCATCCTCGGCTTCCTGGCGGCCGGGTCGTGATGTGCCGTGTGGACGGCGTGCCCGAGCCGTCCGAGACTGGTGACGAGGAGGCCACCGACGCGGCCTTCACCGCCCTTTTGGAGGACAGCGCGGAAGATCTGTACGAGTCGGCGCCCTGCGGCTATCTGTCCACACTGATGGACGGCACCATAGCCAAGGTCAACAACACGCTGCTGGACTGGCTGGGCCTGGAACGCGCGGACGTGGTGGGGCGCATGCGCTTCGCCGACCTGCTGACGGTCGGCGGCAAGCTGTACCACGAGACGCACTTCGCCCCGCTGCTGCGCATGCAGGGCGAGCTGCGCGGCATCGCCCTGGAGATGAAGACGGCGAAGGGCGGCCGGCTGCCGGTACTGGTCTCCTCCGTGATCAAGCACGGCACGGAGGGCGACCCGCTGCTGATCCGCACCACCGTCTTCGACGCCTCCGACCGGCGCTCCTACGAGGAGGAGCTGCTGCGCCGCCGCCAGGACGCCGAACGGGCACGCGCGGAGGCCGAGCAGGCCCGTGCGGAGGCGGAGCAGGCACGTGCCGAGGCGGAACGGGCCCGCCGCCAGGCCGAGGCCGACCGGGAACGGCTGGCCGACGCGCTCGCCGTGCTGCAGCAGTCCCTGCTCCCCCACACCCTGCCGGCGCTGCCCGGACTGGAGACGGCCGTCTACTACCACACGGCCTCCCCCGACCAGCTCGGCGGCGACTTCTACGACCTGTTCCCCATCGACGGCGGCCGGTGGGCCTTCTTCCTCGGCGACGTGTGCGGCAAGGGCCCCCAGGCCGCCGCCCTGACCTCGCTGACCCGCTACACGCTGCGCGCCGCCGCCTACCACGACCCCGACCCGGAAGCCGCGCTCAGCACGCTGAACGTCGTCCTGCACGAGCGGTACACGGCCGGCGGAGACCCCCGCTACTGCACCTGCATCTTCGGCGTCCTGGAACCCGGCGAGGACGGCCGGGTGGCGGTCCGCCTCGGCTCCGGCGGCCACCCGCCGGCGCTCGTGATGCGGGCGGGCGGACGGGCGGAGTTCCTGCCCACCCCGGGAGGTCTCCTCGTCGGCGTCCTGCCCGCCGCGCCCTTCGTGACCGCCACGGCCGTGCTGGCCCCCGGCGACACCCTCCTGCTCTACACCGACGGCCTCACCGAGGCCCGCACCGGCCTGACCGGTGAGACCCTGTACGGCGAGGACGCCCTGCTCGCCTTCGCCGCCGAACACGCCGCCCCGACTCCCGGCACCGTGATCAGCGCGCTGTCCGACCTGCTGGAGAGCTTCGGCGACGGTCTCAACGACGACACCGCCCTGCTCGCCCTCGGCGTCCCGGCACCCGTCGACCCGGCAACGAACGACCCACGATGACCCCGCTGAACATCACACACCGCGCCACCGCCACCGGGCCCGTCCTGCACGTGACCGGAGAACTCGACTACGACCAGGCCGCCGCTCTGCGCCGGCGGATCGAGGAGGTCTCCCTGCGGCCGGGACAGTGCCTGACGCTCGACCTGTCCGGCCTGGAGTACTGCGACTCCACCGGCATCACCACCCTGCTCGCCGCACGCCAGTACGCGCAGGCCGCCGGCGCCGACATCGCCCTGTCCGCCGTGCCGCCCGCCCTGCGGCGCGTCCTCGGCATCGTCGGCCTCGACCAGGTCTTCACCCTCCGCCCCGACGGCGGCCCGGCCGTCTCCTGAACACCCGGCGCCGGCCGTCGCCGCGGCCGCACCGCTCCACCCGAGACAGCCCCCGCCCCGCAGCCCGGTGCCGGGGCGGCCGTCCCGCGTTCACCGCGGCGGCTCCTCACCGGGGTCCGGGCCGTGGACGGTGGTCAGCGCGGACAGGCCCGAGACGGTGAGCACGGGCTCCAGCAGGGGCGTGGCGACGAGCTCCAGGCGGTCCGCGTGCGCGAACAGCACGCTCAGCCCGGCGCTGTCGAGATACTCCACGCCGGTCAGGTCCAGCACGACCGGCCCCTCGGCGGCCTCCAGGGCCTTCGCGAGGGAGCCCGCGTTGCTCATGTCGATCTCACCGGCGGCGGTGAGCTGACGCGTTCCGTCCGGGCGCCGACCGGGGGTGAGGGTGAGAGGAGTGGACATCAGGCGATCCTCATCTGCATGTCGACGGTGGTGCCGGACGGACCGGGAACGATGGTGACCTGCTGCATCAGGGCCCGCATCAGGGCGACCCCCCGGCCGCGGTGGGGTTCGCTCCCCGGCTGCGGGTGCTTCCACCGCCCGCTGTCGGCGACCGTCAGCCGCAGCCGGTCGGCGAAGGCCTCGGCGCGCAGGCGGACGGTCCCGCCGGGGGAGTGCCGGTGGCCGTGTTCGATGGCGTTGGCGCACGCCTCCCCGGCGGCGACGAGGACGTTCTGCACGGTTCCCGGGGCCAGGTCGCACAGGGCGAGCCAGTCGCGCAGCGCCTTGCGTACCGGCGCCAGCCGCGCCGACTCGGCCGGGAAGGCCACCTCCAGCGGCGCCGGATGGCGGTACAGCAGCAGGGCGACGTCGTCGTCGTAGCCGTCGGCCGGCGCGAGCCCGGACAGGACGCGGGCGGCGAGGTCGTCGACGGGCTCGCCGCGGCCCTCCTGCACGGCCGCGCCCGCCTGCTCGATGCCGTCCCGCAGGGAGCGGCGACGGCGTTCGACCAGGCCGTCGGTGTAGAGCAGCAGCGTGCCCCGCGCCGGCAGCGTGCACGTGCCCTCGGGCCGCTGCCTGCCGGGGCGCACGGCGAGCGGCAGGGAGCGGTTGTCGTCCAGGAGCCGGGTGCTGCCGTCGGGGTGGGCGAGGACCCCCGGCGGATGGCCGGCGCTGGAGTACGTCAGCTCCCCGGTCCCGGGGTCGAGGGTGCCGCAGAAGACGGTGGTGCAGGCCGCGCCCGGGACGCCGGCGGCGAACTGGTCGAGGGCCATCAGCGTCCGCGCGGGACTCGCGTCCTGCAGCAGCAGGGCGCGGCAGGCGCTGCGCAGCTGCCCCATCACGCTGGCCGCCTCCAGACCGCGGCCGACGCAGTCGCCGACGACGATGCCGATCCGCCCGTCCGGCAGCGGGACGGTGTCCCACCAGTCGCCGCCCACCTCCAGGGGCGGGGTGGCGGGTTCGTACCGGACGGCGAAGCCCGTCGGCAGCCGGTCCGGCCCGAGGATGGCGCGCTGCAGCGCGATGGCCGTCTCGCGCTGCTGGTCGATCTGGTGCGCCCGCACCAAACCCTGGGCGAGGTGGCCGGCCAGCAGGGACAGCAGCAGCTGGTCCTCCGGGGTGAAGGGCCGGTGTTCGCCCAGGTCGATCCAGACGGCGAGGGGGCCGCACGGGTGCTCCAGCAGGACGCCCGCGCCGGTCTGCGCGGGGACCGGGGTGAGCGGGGTCCGGCGGCGCAGGCCGTCCAGCGCCTCACGGCGGTCGGCGGGCAGGTCCTCCCACCGCAGACCGGCCTCGGTGGCCGTGAGCGCCGGCACGTCCTCCCGGCCGAAGACGGCGGCCAGGACGCTCCGCGCGTGCCACAGGGTCTGCAGTTCGCGCAGGGCGGCGAAGAGCGCCTCGGGCAGACTGGCGGCCCGGGACAGGGCGGTGCTCAGCGCGGCGAGTGCCGTCTCCCGCTGGACGGCGTAGTGCTCGGCGGTGACGTCCCGGAAGGTGCCCACCGTGACCACGCGCCCGGTGTCGGGGTCCTGGGCCTTGTTGAAGCTCGCGGTCACCCACAGCCGGTGGCCGTCGCGGTGGACGACAGGGACGGTGCAGGAGCCCCGGGCGTCGGCGACCAGGTCGCGGAAGGCCTCCTCGACCTGCCGGTGCGCCTCGGGATCGGCGTCGGCGTCCGGCCACCAGGGGTGGACCGGCCGGTACGGCAGGCCCTCGGGCCCGTAGCCGAGGATGCCGGTGAACGCCGCGTTGATCTCCACGACGGCCCCGGAGTCGTCGCAGACGAAGAACGCCTCCTGGAGGGAGTCGATGAGCGCGGTGCGCCAGCGGGCGTGATGGGTGCGCAGGCGTGCCATGTCGACGTTCGCGCGGACCCGGGCCAGGAACTCGGCCGCCGCGAACGGCTTGACCAGGTAGTCGTCGGCGCCTGCCTCCAGGCCCTCGATCGACGCCTCCTGCCCGGCCCGCGCCGACAGCAGCAGCACCGGCACGGACGCGGTACGCGGATGGCCGCGCAGCCGCGCCACCAGCTCCAGCCCGTCCAGCCGGGGCATCATCACATCGCTGACGACCAGGTCGTAGGCGCCGCGGTGGACGGCGTCCAGGGCCTCGGCCCCGTCGCAGACGGTCACGGCGTCGTAGCCCGAGGCGGCCAGGATGCGCGCGAGGTACTCGCGCATGTCGGCGTTGTCGTCGGCGACCAGCACCCGGGCCCGCGCCGTCCGGCCCGGGCTGTCGAGGGCGGCGGCCCCCGTGTCCCCGCGCACCACGGTCTCCTCGGCGGACCGTGCGGCGCCCGGCAGCCAGCGCAGGGCTTCCTGGACGTACGGGTCGGCGGTCGCGGAGGCCACGGCGCTGCCCGCCTCCGCCACCACCGCGTCGGCCGGCAGGTGGGCCGTCCCGAACGGGATGCGGAGGGTGAACGCGGTGCCCACGCCCTCGGTGCTCTCGGCCGTGATGGAGCCGCCGTGCAGAGCGACGAGCTCCTGCACCAGGGCCAGCCCGATGCCGCTGCCCTCGTTCGAGCGGGACCGGGCGTTCTCGATGCGGTGGAAGCGCTCGAACAGGCGGGGCATCTCCGCCTCGGGCACACCGATGCCGGTGTCGGCCACGGTGACCACGGCGTGCGCGCCCGCCGCGCGCACGGCGACCCGGATCGAACCCTCGAAGGTGAACTTCAGCGCGTTGCTCAGCAGGTTCAGGACCACCTTCTCCCACATGGAGCGGTCGACGTGGACCGGCTCGCCGAGCGGCGGACAGTCCACGTGGAAGGCCAGCCCGGCCTTCTCGACGGCCGAGCGGAAGACGCTGGCCAGCTCGGCGGTGACCACGGCCAGATCGACCGGCTCGTACCGCGCCTGCATGCGGCCGGCCTCGATGCGGGAGAAGTCCAGCAGTGTGTTGACCAGCCTGCCCAGCCGCAGCCCGTTGCGGTGGATGACGTCGAGTTCCCGCCGCACCTGTCCGTCCCCGCCGGCGAACCGGGCGCGCAGCTCCTCCAGCGGCCCCATGATCAGGGTCAGCGGGGTGCGGAACTCGTGGCTGATGTTGGAGAAGAAGGCGGTCTTGGCCCGGTCCAGTTCGGCCAGCTCCTCCGCCCGCCGCTGCTGCGCCTCGTAGCTGCGGGCGCTGCCGATGCCGGAGGCGATGTGGCCCGCGGTCAGCTCCACGAAGCCCCGGTACCCCTCGTCCAGCACCCGGTACCGGTTGAGCGCCGCCACCAGGAAGCCGTAGGGCGCGCTGCCCTGCTGCAGCAGCGGGACCACGAGTGCCTGCCGGGGCGGCTCCGGCCAGTCGCCGGCGGGCAGATCGGCGAACGCCTCCCCGGCCAGCGGCACCAGCCGCGCCTCACCGGAGGCCAGAGCCGCCGCGGGCCACACCGGGTCGGTGTCGTCCGCGGCGAGGACGGCGGGTGCGGCCGGATGCCCCGGGGGGATGCCGGTCGCACCGGCGAGCCGGGCGGTCCCGTCGTCGAACAGGTAGGTCAGGGTGAACGGCAGATCCTGCCGGTTGCGGCTCAGCTGCAGGTCGGCGAAGGCCAGCACCTCCTGCTCGGTGCGGATGACGCTCGGGTCGGATCCCAGGTCCCGCAGCGTGGCCATCCGCCGCTCGCCGATCACCCGCTCGGTGTCCTCGCTGACCACGCACAGCATGCCCACGACGTCACCGCCGTCGTCCCGGAGCGGGCTGTAGGAGAACGTGTGGTACGTCTCCTCGCTGTAGCCGGAGCGCTCCAGGAACAGCAGCAGCCCCTCGTCCCAGGTGGCCTGCCCGGTGCCGAGCACGGTGTCGATGCGCGGCCCGATGTCGTCCCAGATCTCCGCCCACACCTCGCTCGCCGGACGGCCCAGCGCCCACGGGTACTTGCGGCCCAGCGTGTCCCGCCGGTAGGCGGCGTTGCAGAAGAAGGTCAGCTCCTCGCCCCAGGCCATCCACATGGGGAACCGGGAGGAGAGCAGGATGCTCACCGCGGTCTGCAGGCTCTGCGGCCAGCCCTCCGGCGGACCCAGGGGCGTGGCCGCCCAGTCCACCTCGGCCAGGTCCCTTCCCACCTCGCGGTCGGCGGCGAAGACGCCGCCCCCGGCCGCCGTGGACGGCATGTGCCCAGCGTCGTCCGCACGCGCCATGCGACACCCTTCCGTATCCGCCGGCCCCTGAGGCCGTCACCCTGCGGGGGCGCGTCCACGCGGCCCCGTGCGCAGGACACCGCCCGCCGCGCCCCGGCCCGCACCGGCGCGGCGGAGGACGCGCCCGCCGCCGCGACGCCGGTCGCCCGTCCCCCGCGGACGGCCGCCGGGAGGCCCGGGGCCCCGAGAGAACCGGGTCCCGCCCGCGCGAGCCGGTGGGCCCCTAGGATAATGCTGCCCTTTGGGCACTTGGTGGGGGTATGCAGGTCCCGCTGCCCCGCCGACCTCGTCGCACAGAAGGAAACCGTGGCCGAGATAGAGGGCGCTCTCGCCATCACCACCCAGCACGACGCCTCGGGGGCCGTGGTGCTGTCCGTCACCGGAGAGCTGGACCACTACACGGGTCCCGCGCTGCGCCAGGCCGTCGAGGAGGTGCTGCGCACCCCCGGCACCGGGCTCATCGCCGATCTCTCCGGCGTCCAGTACTGCGACTCCACGGGCATGACCGTGATCATCACCACCTACCACCGCGCCGAGGCGGCGGGCTCCCCGCTCGTCGTCGCCGGACTCAGCCCGGGGCTGGCCGAGCTGTTCCGCGTGGCCGGGCTCGACCAGATCTTCCCGCTCTATCCCACTGTCCGGGACGCCGTGGGCGCGTTCCGCGGCACCGGCGGCGCCCCGGCTCCCGGCGGCGGCCTGCGCCACTGAGGACGGCGTCCCGGACGACCGGCGCCGCCCGGGGCGGCTACGGTCCGGGCGGCAGGGCCCGGGCCGCGCCGCCGCGCGCCGCGACGGTCCGGCCGGGCGGCCGCCGGCCCGTGGGCGGCCGCCCCGTGCCGTCAGCGTTCCGTCCGCGCCCCGTCGCGGTGCGGGCCCGGCCCCGTCTCCTCGGGCGGGCGGAAGCAGGCGGTGACGGTCTTGCCGTGGGGGCAGGGGCGGGTCTCCCACGTGTCGGCCAAGGCGTCGACGAGGAACATGCCCCGTCCCCCGTCGCGTTCGGTGCTCGGCGGGCGGGGCGACGGCAGGGCGCTGGAGGCGTCGTGGACGGCGATGTGCAGACAGCGGTTGTCCCACGTCATGATCAACTGCGCGTCGCTGTGCGCGTGGGTGTAGGCGTTGGTCACGAGTTCCGAGACGGTCAGCAGGATCGCGTCCACCGTCTCGGGGCTGCGGGAGGCCCAGCCCAGGGTCTGCAGGTGCTCGCGCGCCCAGTCCCGTGCCGCTTTGACCTCGCTGTTCAGCGGCAGTGAGCGTGCCCAGCCCACTGCCCGGAGGGACGATCCGTCCACTGTTTGAACCTCTTCCTTGTCAGTCCTGACCGTGTCCGGGTACCCATGAGAACGGCCGGAAGGGGCGGTGCGCCCCGGTCGGGTCCGCGTCCGGCCGCGTCACCGCCGCCGGGAGGCGTCCCCTGCGGCGGCCCGCCGCACCGGCGGCACCCGCCCCGCCCGCACCGGACCGTCCGCACGGCCCGCACACGCCGAGCCCCGTCCGGCGTGATCACCGGACGGGGCTGCCTCGTGCGCCGGAGCGCGCCGTCACCGGCGGGTGCGCAGCTTCTCGAGGAGCCGCTGGGCCTGGGCGCGGCGGCGGGGGTCGGCGGCCGCGCGGCGCGCCTGTTCCATCGTGCGCCTGCCCTGCGGACTTCTCGCGAACTGCTTGATCCGTTCGATCACTGCGGACACGACGATCCTTCCGTCCGGGGTCCCTGCTCCTTCCAGGTCCTGTGACACCGCGTGTACCCGGTCTCCGGCGATCCAGCCCTCCGGCCCCGGGTGGTCCGCGCGCGGCGCAGCTCCGTGCGGGGACGTCGCGGTGGTCGCCCCCGGCGCCGTCGCTCTGGCATGGTGGTTCGGCACACCGACGGCCGGGCGGTGACGGGGGGTTGGGACATGGCCGACGAAGACGGCTTTCCGGTACTGGTCCGCGACGAGGACCCGTGGCAGGCGGCCGGCGCAGTGCGCGGCACGCACCTGCGGGTGTGGCGCCGGGGACCCGGCCGGGTGGCGGCGGTGATCAGCGGTCCCGGCGCGTGGGCGTACGAGGAGGCGGTCGCCCGGCTGCGCGACGAGTATCCGCACGACGCCGTCGAGCTCTACCACCACCATCCCGGCGACTGGACGACCGCGGCCTTCTACGCGCGGCTGACGGTGGCGGACGACGGCGCCGTGACCCGCACGCGGCTCTTCGGCGACGAGCTGGCGCGGCGCCTGGGGCCCTCCCTGTACGCGACCGAGGACGTCGAGGACGAGACGGCCGGATACGGCGGCCCCTGAGCGCTCCCGTCCGCGCGGAACGCACGCCCGTGAACGACGGAAGGAGTACGACAGGTGACGCTCTACGGGATCAAGCCCGCCCACATCGCCGGTTTCGCGTTCCTCTGCCTGGCGGTGGGCGCGGTGCAGCTGTACCGGCACGACGGCCCGTACTGGCTGATGCCCGTCCTCTTCGTGGCCGTGGCCTGGAGCAACGGGCGCTGGCGGGAGGCGGGGCGTCAGGACCCGGCTCAGCTGTCCGGCGCGGCCTTCCTCGTGATGCTGCTGGCCCTGCCGGTGAGCCTCGCGGCGCTGGTGTGGAGCGTCGCCGTGGAGCTGTGAACAGGGGACCGCGCGCCCCGGTGGCGGTGGCCGTCCCCGCCCCCGGCGCCGGTGCGTCCGCCCCGCCGCGTGCCGAACGGCGTGCGCCGTCGGGGAGTTCGGGCGTCGCCGCACGGCCGCCGGCCGGGGACCGGCCTCGGGGACGCGGCCCGGCGGGGCCGGGGGACCGACACGTTTGCCCGTGCCGGGGCGGGCAACGCGAAGCCCATGACTGCATCGAACAACGGGACGAGTCAGAAGTCCGCACGGGATCAGGCGACCGCCTCGAAGGCCCGGCGGACGGCCGACAAGGCGACGGCGCCGGCCGGTCGCGCCGCGGACAAGGCCGCGGCGGCCTCCGACGACGCGGCCTCCGCCGTGAAGGCGGGCGCCGGACGTGCGGCCGAGACGACGGGCGCGGCCGCCCGCACCGCCGCCCGGAGCGTCGAGTCGGGCCGTCGGGCGCTGGTCACCGCATCGGGCCGGGTCGCGGCCACCGCCAGGACGGCCTGGACGGTGGTCGCCCGGCGGAAGCTGGTCGCCGCCGGGGTCGGGGCCGGCCTCACCGCGCTGACCGCCGCGTCGTACGCGGTGGGCCGCCGGGCCGAGCGCCACACCCACGGACCCCTCACGCGCCTCACCCAGGGCCGCATCTGACGGGTCGCCGCAACACACCGTGCGGCGGGGGCCGCGCGACCGCGCCAGGCGGTGCGGGCGCCAGGTCCCGCCGCGAACGGCACGGCCCTGCGAGCGCGCCGAGGGGCTCGGCCTTCCACGGACGAAGGCCGAGCCCCTCGGCGCGCCCCCGGTCTGCGGTACGGACCGCGGGCCGGCGCCGCGGTCCGTACCGCGGTGACGGGCTGGGCCGTGGGGGAGCTCAGCCCGTCACGCTCACCGGGGTCAGCGCTCGGCGGCCACCTGCGCCAGGGCCCGGGCGAGGCCGTTGGCCCACAGCTGGTTGACCCGGGAGCGCTCGGTGGCGTTCGGGTACCGGTTGGTGCAGGACGGGCCGGGGCCGCCGCCCGACATCAGCTCGCTGCACGGGCCGCTGTAGTGGTCCGGCAGACCCAGCACGTGACCGGTCTCGTGGGCGGTGACCCGGATGGAGTCGTACTGCCGGTTCTGCGCGTAGTCCAGGAAGATGTAGCCGCTGCCGTGCCCGTCGGTGGAGGCGTACGACCCGCGCGAGTCGTTGCCCTCGTAGTAGGCGAAGTCGCCGCTGCCCGAGGTCGCCTGCAGCTTGACGTTCGACACGGAGCTGTTCCAGATGGAGGCGGCGCTCGATATCTGGGAGCGGAAGCTCGGCGCCTGCGAGGCGTTGTAGTAGACGGTCACCGCCTTCAGGGAAGGCTGCGCGGCCTGCCTCTTGGCGACCGACTTCAGCACGGCGTCGAAGAACGCCTTGCTGCCCGCCTGCTCGGCCGCCGTGCCGACATAGCCGGCGGAGGCGGCGGAGGCGGCGGAGGCGGTACGGGCGGGCGCCGCGGCGGTGTCCTGGGCGCCGGCCGGGCCGGCGGTGCCCAGCGCGGCGGAGGCCAGACCGAGACCGAGGGCCAGGGCCACGAGTCTGCGGGAGTTCTTCGGCCCGTCGGGGGTGCGGAACGACGCCATGTGGGGGCTCCTACTCGTCCTGTGGGGTTGAACGGTGAGTTGCCAGTGAGTCTCGGACAGGCAGACGGGACGGCGGATGATGGCAACTCGGGATAGTGCGGGGCTATCGCGGGCCGACTCGTCCGCTTTCGTTGGAACTTGAACGTCTGGTGCGGTGCCGCGCGCGGACCTACGCTCCCCCCATGGAGCTCGAGGTGAGGCATCTGCGCGTTCTCTGCGCCATCGCCGACACCGGCAGCCTGCACAAAGCGGCACGGGAACTCGGCCTGGCCCAGCCGTCGTTGAGCACTCAGCTGCGGCGCATCGAGCGAGCGCTCGGTGCCCAGCTCTTCGTACGCGCCCGGACCGGCTGCCGCCCCACCCCGCTGGGCCTGGCCGTGCTGAGCCGGGCCAGGCCGCTGCTGGCGGAGTTCGCGGCGATCGTCACCGAGACCAGGGCGGCGGCCGCCCGCGCCGCCGGCGGTTTCCAGCTCCGCATCGGCGCCACGGCGAGCCGGGCCATACCGGGCTGGCTGCGCCTGCTGAGGGCGCGCGTACCGCGGATCGAACCGACGCTGCAGATGAACGTGTCCGCCAACGCCCTGCTGGACATGGTCGCCGCGGGCCGGCTCGACATGGCCTTCGTGCACGAGGTCGAGGGCAGCCCGCTGCGTGTGCCGCCCGGCCTGTGCGTGCGCGTACTGGTCGAGCGGGAGCCGCAGTTCGTCACGCTCGCCGCGGACCATCCGGCGGCGTCATGGCGGGTGGTGCGGCTCGCCGACCTGGCCGGCGACCGCTGGATGGTCGACTCCACGGTCGACGGCGAGTGGGACGCCCTGTGCCGGGTGCTGCGCGCCGCGGGCCTGGAGTGCGAGATGCTGCACGGCGACTACCTCACCGCGTACTCGCTGGCCGCCACCGGTGAAGTGGTCACGGTCAGCCAGGCCACCGCCCATCCCCGCCCCGACCTCGCGATCCGCCCCCTCGAGGGCGACCCGATCGGCGTACGCCTGCTGCTGGCGGCCCGTACCGAGGCCGACCTGGACGACGCCTACCCGGAGTTGGAGGAGGCCTACTGGACGGCGGCCTACGAGGCGCCGGCCTACCGCGAGTGGCTGGAGCGCGCGCACCCGCCCGGCGCGGCGGCCCCGCCGCACGCCTGCCCGGGCGTGCCCGCGCCGCCGGCGCCACGGGGACGCCCGGCGGCGCTGGACCGGTAGACACCGTCGACCCGCCGCACGGCACCGAAGCCCTTCCGGCGCCGCGCCGGGCACGCCCGTCCGGCGACCGAGCCCGGGGCCGGGCGCGGTCGCCGTCCGGTCAGACCGGCGCGGTGAAGGTGTGACTGCCGGACGGCAGGTGGTACGTCGCCGGGCCCGCAGGGACGGCATGCGCGGGGGCGGAGACCGCCCCCGGCCGTGAGGTGGGGACCGTGACCTCGGCGACGGTGTTGACGGGCACGGTGACCCGCAGGGTGAGCCGGGAGCCGGACACCGACCAGACGCTCGCCGCCGTGCCGTACGGGGTCTCGTAGGTGCTCTCGGCGCCGGTCAGCCCGCCGCCGGGCCGGGGTGCGACGCGCAGGGAGGCGTAACCGGGACTCGCGGGCCCGAGGCCGCCGACGTGTTGGTAGAGGAAGTCGCCGACCGAGCCGAGCCCGTAGTGGTTGAAGGAGTTCATGCCGGGGTCGTTGAACGAGCCGTCGGGACGGATGCCGTCCCAGCGTTCCCAGACCGTGGTGGCGCCGTGCTCGATCATGTAGCCCCAGCCGGGGAAGCCGCGCTGCAGCAGGACCCGGTAGGCGGTGTCGGCGTGGCCGTGGGCGGCCAGCACGGGCAGCAGGTTCTCGACGCCGAGGAAGCCCACGCTCAGATGCCCGCCGGCGGCGGCGACCCTGGCGGCCAGTTTGTCCGCGGCGGGCTGGACCAGGGACGCGGGGAGCAGGCCGAAGGCCAGGGCGAGCACGTAACCGGTCTGGGTGTCGCCGCGGACGGTGCCGTCGCCGGTGACGAAGCGGGCGCTGAAGGCCGCCGCCACCTGGTCGGCGAGCCGCCCGTACGACGCGGCCTCGGCGGCACGGCCCGTGGCCTCGGCCATGCGCGAGACCAGACGGGCCGACCGGGCGAAGTAGGCCGTGGAGATCAGATCGTGCGCGGTGTCGTCGCCGACGTTGAGCCAGTCCCCGAACGTCCGCCGGTCGCGGATCAGGTCGCCGCCGGCGGTGGCGCGCAGGTAGTCGACCCATTTCGCCATGGCCGGGAAGTGCCGGTCGACGACCGCGAGGTCGCCGAAACGCTGCCACAGCGTGTACGGGACGATCGTGCCCGCGTCGCCCCAGCCCGCCGCGCCGGAGCCGTCGATCACCGCGGGCGCGACATCGGTGAAGGCCCCGTCGGCCTGCTGGGCGTCGGTCAGGTCGTCGGTGAACTTGGCGAGGAAGGCGTGGGTGTCCAGGTTGAAGGTGGAGGTCGCGCAGAACGCGGCGATGTCGCCCGTCCAGCCCAGCCGCTCGTCGCGCTGGGGGCAGTCGGTGGGGATCGAGAGCATGTTGCTGCGTTCGCCCCACACGATGGCGTGCTGCAGCCGGTTCAGCAGCGGGTCGGAGGTCCGGAACGTGCCCGGCTGCGCGGCGTCGGTCCACACCGCCCGGCCGGTGACCGTGCCGGCGTCGGGCCGGAAGCCGTCCGGCAGCCCGCTGAGTTCGACGTACCGGTAGCCGTGGACGGTGAACCGGGGCTCGTACGTCTCGACGTCCCCGGTGCCCGCGAGCGTGAACCGGTCCGTGGCCCGGGCGGCGCGCAGGTTGGCGGTGTAGAGGGTGCCGTCCGGGTTCAGGACCTCGGCGTGCCGGACGGTGACCGTGGTGCCCGCGTCGCCCCGCAGCGCGATGCGGTTCCAGCCGGTGAAGTTCTGCCCCAGATCGAAGATCCACACCCCCGGTTCCGGCTGGGTGATCCGCCGCGGCCGGAACTCGTGCCGCACGGCGACGCCGTTGTCGACCTGCGCGACCAGGCGGGGCGAGGCCGCGTCGCGGACGGCGGCGGCGGTCCAGCCGCTGTCGTCGAAGCCGGGGAGGTCCCAGCCGTGGACGGCCAGACGGGCGTCGTAGGACTCGCCGTCGTACAGGTCGTCCGCGGTGATCGCGCCGGTCGTGGTCCTCCAGCCGTCGTCCGTCGTCACCCGCTGGGTGGTGCCGTCGGTGAAGGTGATGAGCAACTGCGCGGAGTACCACGGCTGAGAGCCGTACCGCCGGCTGCCGGCGAAACCCAGGCTGCCCGAGTACCAGCCGTTGCCCAGCCAGGCGCCGAGCGCGTTCGCGCCCTGCCGGATCCGCGTGGTGACATCGTGGACCCGGTACTGCAGGCGCTTGGTGTAGTCGGTCCAGCCGGGAGCCAGCACGTCGCCGCCGACCTTCCGGCCGTTGAGCCGGGTCTCGTGCAGACCGAGCGCGGTCGTCAGCAGCCGGGCGGAGGCCACCGGCCGGCGCACGGTGAAGCTCGTGCGCAGCAGCGGAGCGGGCCCGGCGACGCGCACGCCGGTTCCCCACGGCCCACCGCCGTACGGCGCGACGACCCGCGCCGCCGGCCAGTCGCCGTCGTCGTGACCGGGGGCCTGCCAGCCGGACGGCGCCTGGCCGTACGCCTTCCACGCCGCGTCCGTGACCACGGTCGGGCCGCCCGCCACGGTCAGCTTGGCGATCAGCCCCGCCGGGGACTCGCTGGTGTTGCGGCAGGCGATCGCGACCGTGTTGCGGCCGCCGGTGAGGTGGGCGGTGACGTCGACCAGGGCGGCGCTGCGCCACGCGTCGGTCACCCGGGGCGAGGCGCTCACCAGGGTCCCGTTGACCCAGACGTCCGCGGTGTCGTCACCGGTGACGACCAGGGTCGCGGCGGCCGGCGCACCGGTCAGCGCGAAGGTGCGCCGGAAGCACCGGGTCTCCACGGGCCGTCCTGCCCCGGGATCGCCCTCGGGGTACCAGATCCACGCGGCGTCCGACAGGTCCGGTCCCGGCGGCCGGCCGATGAACGCGGCGCGCCACTCCTCGGCCGGCGACAGCAGCCCGGTCTCGAACCACTGCGGTGCGCTCCACGCGCTCGCCCGGCCCTGGGCGTCCCAGACGCGCACGCGCCAGAAGCAGCGCGTCAGGCTGGTCAACTGCTTCCCGGCGTAGGGGATGCCGGTCTGCCGGTCGGACGGCACCCGGCCGCTGTCCCACAAGTCACCGGCGCCGTCGGCCGTGGACGACACCCGGATCCGGTACCCGGCCTGCCGCTGCCCAGGTGCCGCCGAGCCGAGCTTCCAGCCGAACCGCGGCCGTGCGGCGTCGACTCCGAGAGGCACGGCGCGGTGCTCCACGGTGCACGCGGCGACGCGCAGCGGCGAGGCCGCCGCGAGGTCGGGAGCGGCGACCCCGGTGTGCCAGGGAGCCGTCCCGTAGGCGCCGAGGTCCCGGGCCGCCGGCCAGCCGCCGTCCTCGAAGCCGGGCTGCTCCCATCCGTCGCGCACCTCCTTGCCCGCCGACCAGCGGGCGTCGGTGACGACGTCGGTCGTGCCGCCGGAGGTGACGACGCGCACCCGGCCGAGGACACCGGCCGGGCCGCCCAGGTTCCGGCTCGCCAGCGCGAGGGTGTTGGCGCCGGGTCTCACCTCGGACCGCAGGTCCACGTAGAGGGCGGTGCGCCAGGACCGCGCCGTCCTGGGCGATCCCGCCAGCGGCTTGCCGTTGAGCCACACGTCGACCGTGTCGTCGCCGGTGACGACGAGCTGAGCCTCGCTCACCTCCCCGTCCGCGACGGTGAACGTCCTGCGGAAGAAGCGGTGTCCGGCGGGGGCGTCGCTGCCCGGACCGCCGTCCGGATACCGGATCCAGCGCGCCGGGGACAGGGCGACGGGACCGGCGGGCGGGGCGCCGGCGGACGCCTCCGCGGAGCCGGGGAACCCGCCGACGCCCGCGGCGGCGAGAGCGCCCGCCGCCAGCGCCGATCCCGTGCCGAGGAAGTCCCGCCGGCTGAGCGGGGACGGGTCGCGGGGGGCGGGTGAGCCGGGGGAGGGGGGAGTGGTCCGACTGGACAACGGAGGACTCCTTCACGCGGGTCGGGGGAGCGGGGCAAGCGGCCTGCTGGGCTGCGCGGCGGACGGGGAGGGGACCGGCCGGCCGGGCGGACGGCGGCGGAGCGGACGGTCGGCCGGAGGAGACGCAGGCCGACGGAGGCGCGGCGATTGAAACGTTTCAAATCGACAATGCGGTCGCAACGTACGAGAGTTGACCGGGCGCGTCAAGAGAGCGCGGTGGGTCCGGCCGGGCGGCTCCCCGGGCCCGTGCGGGCGCCGCCGGCCGGGACAACTAAGCTCCCGCGCATGAGCGAAGCGGTCAGCGGCAGCGGTGGCAGAAGGGTTGTCGACGGGCGGTTCGAGCTGGAGAAACGGCTCGGCGGCGGCGGGATGGGCATGGTGTGGCTGGCCCGGGATCTGGTGCTGCACCGCAACGTGGCCGTCAAGGAGGTGCGGCCGCCCGATCCGGACCTCGCCGAGTACGACCCGGAGGCCGCACGGATGCTGCGGGAGCGGGTGCTGCGGGAGGCGCGTGCCCTGGCCCGGGTCGACCACCCCAACGTGGTGACCATCCATCACATCGTGGACGGCGGCCCGGGCACCTACCCCTGGCTCGTCATGGAACTCGTCACCGGAGGCTCCCTGGCCGACCGCCTCGCCCGCGGGCCCATGGACCCGCGGGAGGCCGCGCTGCTGGGCCGGGAGGTGCTGGCCGCCCTGCGCGCGGCGCACGAGGCCGGCATCCAGCACCGGGACGTGAAACCGGCCAATGTGCTGCTGCGTCCCGACGGGCGTCCGGTCCTCACCGACTTCGGGATCGCGGCGATCCGCGAGTCCACCGCCCTCACCGCCACCGGGTCGGTCATCGGCACACCGGACTACATGGCTCCGGAGCGCGTCTCGGGCGACGGCGGTGGCCCCGCCTCGGACCTGTGGTCGCTGGGCATGATGCTCTACACCGCTGTGGAGGGCCGTCATCCGCTGCGCCGGGGCACGACGCTCGCGACGCTCGCCGCCGTCCTGAGCGAAGAGATCCCGCCACCGGTGCGGGCCGGTGGGCTGAAGGACGTTCTGCTCCGGGTCCTCGTCCGCGACCCCGCGGCCCGGCCGGGCGCGGCGGAGCTGGCGCGGATGCTGGACACCGCGGCCGGCGCGGCCGGGCCGCCCACCTCCTACCGGCTGTCGCCCCCGCCCGCCGCACCGGCCGCCGGTTCGGCGTCGTCCCAGGCGGCCGCACCGGCTCCCGGTCCCGGGGCTCCCGGTCCCGGCCCGGCCGCACCGGCTGCGGCCTCCGGCCCGGCCGCTCCGGTTCCCGGTTCCGGCCCCACGGCGCCCGGGTTCGGTCCGGCGCCCGCAATGCCCGCGGGGCCGTACGACGCCCGCCCCGCCCCCACGGTGGCCTCCGGGGGCAAGGACGCGCGCCCCGCGTCCACGACCCTGCCCGTGCGCCCCGGCCGGCGCCGGCCCTGGGCGACGGCGGCCGTGCCCGTCGCGGCGGCGGTCCTCGCCGGCAGCCTCGCCTGGACGCTGTGGCCGGACGGGTCCGGCCGGCGCTCCGGCGGCACCGGGCCCTCGGCCTCCGCCGGTCCGGCCACGAGGCCGCCGTCGGGGGAGCGTTCGGGTTCCTCCGCCTCCCCCGCGGGACAGGAGCGGACCGGTGACACGGATTTCCTGACCCCGGCGGGCATCCGCACCGCTGTCGCCGCCTTCGAGAAGGAGACCGGGCGGCACCGTTTCGGCCGCCTGAGCGTGTATCCGGAGTACGTCACCGCCGACCTCATGGTGAACGGCAGCGACAGCAAGTACGACAGTTACACCTACCGTGCCGGCCAGGGGGTGCGGAAGGGCATCATCAGCGGCACGCTGAGCAGTACGACGCCCCTCACCCTGGACGAGTTCGACTGGGACGCGCTGCCCGCGCTGCTGCGCGAGGGCGAGAGGAAACTGAACGTCGACGACGTCACCTCCCGCTACCTGCTGGTGAATCCCCCGAACAAGGTCTTCGGCACACCCGCCGGCATGTCCGTGTACCTCAGCAACTCCTACGGCCAGACCGGCTATCTGCAGGCGGACCCCCGAGGAAAGGTGCTGAAGGTCGTGCCCAACGACGACTGAGGGACGCGCCGGGTGTGTCCGGCCCGCCGAGGGGCAAGCGCAGTGCACCGGACTTGACACCCCACGGCATCGGAGGGATCGGCACCTTGCTGTCCATCGTCTCGGCGGTTCTGTTCTTCATCGCCTTCCTGATCAACGCGGCCGACATCTCGACCAACGACACGTTCACCTCGACGAACATCATGCTCATCGGTCTCACCCTGCTCGCGCTGCACCTCGCGGGCGTGGGGAGCGGCTGGCCGGCCCGGGGCCGCAGACGCTGAACGGCCATGGCCCCCCAGGCCGCCCGGGCGCCCCGGCCGTGCGTTCGCCGCCGGGGTGCCCGGGCGGTGTCCTTCCGCGCCGTCCGGCGCCGGCGACGGCGCGGGACGGCTCCGGACGGCGCCGGGCGTCGGTCCACGACCGCTCCGCCCGGCCCGCAGACCAGGCGCCGCTGCACGAGGACGAGGAACACCGGCCCACCGGCGCCGTCATCACCGTGGACGCCGCCACGACCCCGCCCCAGTCCGGCTCGTCGGGCCGGCTCGTCGGGCCGGCCGCCGCGGCGGCCGGCCCCGGCCGGGCGCGCCGCCGCGCACCGCCGGCGGTCACCGCAGTCCTCGGCCGCCTGCCCGCCGCCCCGCCCGGCGGCGGCCGTGCCGGGCAGCTCATGCGCGATCGCGACACCGCGCCGCACCCCTGAGGGCGGTCCTGGCCGCCCGCCCGGCGCCACCGGCGCCCCGACGCATCCGGCCACGGCACGCCCGGCCTGTGCGGTGCGTCGCAGCCCACCGGGCCCCGGCTTCTGCGAAGCGGATCCCGGGTTATAGTCACAGCGTCGCGAAAAGCGAAGTTCCGGGGGTTCGCCGCCGGACATCGCCCGTACATCGATGCAGATGGTTCTCATCGTTGAGCGTCTCCTGGCCGGAGCCGGACATCTCGTCCGCCGGCAAAGACCGTCGTCGGCCGGTGCCGGCGCAATCGAGGAGCGCTGCATGCAGAAGACCATCGCCATCGTCGGAGCGGGACTGGGCGGGCTGACGCTCGCCCGGGTGCTGCAACTCCACGGCGTCGCCGCGACGATCTACGAGGCCGAGGCCTCGGCGACGACCCGCACGCAGGGCGGCCTGCTCGACATCCACGAAGAGACCGGACAGGTCGCGGTTCGCGCAGCCGGTCTGTACGACGAGTTCCGCACGCTCGTCCGCCCGGGCGAGGACGCCAAGCGCGTGGTCGACCGCCACGGCACGGTCCTGTTCGACCAGCCCGCGGATCCCGGTTCGACCCGTCCAGAGGTGGATCGCGGCGAACTGCGGCAGCTGTTCATCGACTCGCTGGCGCCCGGGACGATCAGGTGGGGGCACAAACTCGCTTCGATCCGACACCGCCCGGAAGGCGGTCACGACCTCACCTTCGCAGATGGTTCCACCACGCGTGCCGACATCACCGTCGGCGCGGACGGCGCCTGGTCGAAGGTGCGTCCACTGCTCACGCCCGCCAAGCCTCTCTACAGCGGCACCTGCTTCATCGAGATCGCTCTCAGCGCAGGTGCCCATGACGCTCAGGCGAGCGTGGCCGCGATCGGCAGCGGCACGCTGATGGCGGTCGCGCCGGGCAAAGGCATCATCGCCCACCGCTACGCCGACGGGCATGTGCGCGGGTACGTGGCGCTGAACAAGCCCGAGGAGTGGATGAGGTCGATCGACTTCGGTGACCCGGCTGCGGGCCTCCGCCGGCTCGCCGGCGAATTCGACGGCTGGTCGCCCCTGCTCACCGCCTTGGTGACGGAGAGCGACGCGGAACCGTGGCTCCGGCCCATCCACGCGCTTCCTGTCGGACTCACATGGGACAGGTCACCCGGCGTGACGCTCGTCGGCGACGCCGCGCATCTGATGTCCCCTTTCGCCGGCGAGGGCGCGAACCTCGCCATGTTCGACGGTGCGGACCTGGCGAACGAGTTGGTGGAGCAACCCGACATCGAGGCCGCGCTCGCTGCCTACGAAGAGCGGCTGTTCCCGCGCAGCAGCGACTCCGCCGGACGCTCGGCACAGAACCTGAAGGTGTTCTTCGGCCAGGAAGCGCCGCAGAGCGTAGTCAGACTGTTCGATCGCTCCTGACACCTCAGTCCGAGATCTTGCGGGGGGCCCGGAGGGCCACAGCCACGGTTGCCGCGTGATCATCGGGCGTTGTGTGAACGCCGCCAGCGCGGCCCCGGACCGGGTCACCGATCCGAACCACCCCACCGCAGCCACGAACTGATCGCGCTGGCCGTCCCGGAGATCCGCTGCCTACTCGCACCACGGCCCGACGCAGCCACTACCGACGACGATCCGCCGAACCCAAGGAACAGGTTGCGAGACCGTACTGGAGTACCAGTCCAGCGGCCCGTTGCGGGACCGGCCGCTCAGAAGGTGATGAGCGCCTTGATGACGCGGCGCTCGGCCATGGCCCGGTAGGCGTCCGGGGCCTGCTCCAGGGAGTAGCTCCGGTCGAAGACGCGGCCCGGTGCGATGGAGCCGTCCAGCACGTCCGGCATCAGCTCCTCGATGTACGCGCGGGCCGGGCTGGCACCGCCGGTGAGGGTGACGTTCCGCAGGACCATGGACCGGCCCACGGGGCCTTCCTCGTACTGCGGCACGCCCAGACGGCTGACGGTGCCGCCGTCGGCGACCGCGGTCAGGGCGGTCTCCAGCGCCTGCCGGGTGCCGACGGCCTCGATGACCTTGGCGACCCCGTCGCCTCCGGTCAGCTCGCGCACCCGGGCGACGCCCTCCGCACCGCGCTCGGCGATCACATCGGTGGCGCCGAACTCGCGGCCCAGGCCGGTGCGCGCCTCGTGCCGGCCCATGAGGACGATCCGCCCTGCCCCCAGCCGCCGCGCGGCGAGGACCGCGCACAGACCCACCGCGCCGTCCCCGACGACCAGCACGCAGTCGCCCCGGCCGACACCCGCGGTGACGGCGCCGTGGTGCCCGGTGCCCATCACGTCCGACAGGGTCAGCAGCGAGGGCAGCAGCCCGGCGTCGACGCCGGCCGGCAGTTTGACCAGGGTGCCGTCGGCCTGGGGGACGCGCACCGCCTCGCCCTGCCCGCCGTCCACGCCGTCGAAGCCGTACCGCCCGCCGTGCCGGCAGGAGAAGTGCAGGCCGCGCGCGCAGCGGTCGCAGGTGTTGTCGCAGTACGTGAACGGAGCGACGACCAGGTCACCGGCCTTCACGGCGGACACCGCGGAGCCGGTCTCCTCGACCACACCGAGGAACTCGTGCCCCATCGGGCGGCCGGCGCCGGTGGCGGGCATGGACCCGTACGGCCACAGGTCGCTGCCGCACACGCACGCCAGGACGGTGCGGACGACGGCGTCGGTGGGCCGCTGGACCACCGGGTCGGGACGCTCCTCGACCCGAACGTCTCCGGCTCCGTACATCACGGTGGCACGCATGAGAGGCAGCTCCTGTTCCGCTGTGTGTTCCGCCGGTCCGGCGGGGAGAGGGGGACTGGTCGCCGTGGGCCGGGCGCCGGCCCGCCGCTGTACGACGGGGCACCCGGTGACGGCGCCGGGCAGGCGCGGCCGGCGCCGCCCCGCAGCACGGGGCCCGGCGCCGGTCCGGCCGACCCGGCCCGTCCACCCTCGCGCGGTTCCGGGCGCCCCGGCAGGCCGGGCCCTTCGGGGGTATTGACAGGGCCCCCCACAGACGGGCTGCGCAGGCCGGCGCGGTGGGACACTCGAGCCATGGCACCCGAGCGCACCCGCACCACCAGCGAGGGCGCGGAACTGGGCCGCTTCCTGCGCGCCCGCCGCACCCGGACCAGCCCGCAGCAGGCCGGCCTCACGGTCGGCCCCGGACTGCGCCGCACCCCGGGGCTGCGCCGGGAGGAGCTGGCCACCCTGGCGGGCATCAGCATCGACTACTACGTGCGCCTGGAACGCGGCAAGGAGACCCGCCCCAGCCCCTCCGTCCTCGACGCGCTCGCCCGCGCGCTGCGGCTGGACGAACAGGAGCACCAGCATCTGCGCGAGCTGGCCGCGCGCGCCGCCCGCTACGCCCCCGAGCCGCCGCCCGCCCCCAGCCGTACGGTGGGCCCGCACGTGCGGCTCCTGCTGGAGTCGATGCGCCCCCACCCGGCCTATGTGCTCAGCCGCAGCATGGACGTGCTGGCCTGGAACCCCGGCGGCCTCGCCCTGTACGCGGGCCTGGACGAGTGGCCGACCGGACGACGCAACCTGGCCCGCTACCTCTTCCTGCACCCGGCGGCCCGTGGACTGTTCCCGGACTGGGACCGCCAGGTCACCGGCTGCGTGGCCCGTCTGCGCGCCGTCGCCGGCACCGCGCCCGACGCGCCCGACCTGACCGGTCTCGTCGGCGAACTCCTCGTCAAGAGCCCCGACTTCGCCGGGCTCTGGGAACGCTACGAGGTGACCGGCCGCAAGCCCGCGCGGAAGACCTTCCGCCACCCCCGCGTCGGCACCGTCACCCTCACCTCCCAGGTGATGCACCTGGAGGGCACCCCCGGCCAGCGCCTGGGCGTCTACACCGCGGAACCCGGCACCCCGGACCACGACGCCCTGCTCCTGCTGGACATGACCGAGCCCGGACCGGCGGCGCGCGTCGCACCGCCGCACACGGCAGCGCCCCACGACGGACCCTGACGCCGGCGGCGGATCCGGGCAGGTCCCTGACCGGACGGGCCGGGCCGTCCGACGGCGGCGAGCACGGCTCGCCCCGCCCCCGGGACGGCGAGCACCCGGCCCGCCCCGGCGCGCGGACCGGCCCCCTACGTCGCCTCGGCCCGCCGACAGTCTCGCCCCGCCGGCCGCCGCGCCCCACCGGCCGCCGCGCCCCGCCGGCCGCCGCGCCCGCCCACCGCCGCACCCGCCCACCCGCGCCCGCCCACCGCCGCGCCCGCCCAGCCCGCGCCCCCGCGCCGCATCCGCCCGGGGACCCGGCCCGCACCGGCGAACAGGGCCGCTTGCCGGGAGGACAGGGACCCGCGGCCCTCGTGCGCGGCCGGTGCCCCGCCGACGATGGAGCGGCACCGCTCCACCGGCGAAAGACGGACTGGCCATGTATGCGAACGACGGATTCCGAGAGCTCGGCCGCGACGAGTGCCTCCGTCTGCTGACGAAGACACCGGTGGGCCGGATCGTCCACACGCGTCACGCCCTGCCCGCCGTGCTCCCGGTCAACTTCCGCCTGGACCGCGACGGCGCGGTCCTGCTGCGCACCTCCGCGGCCTCCGAGCTCGCCCGTGCGGTCGACCGGTCGGTGGTCGCCTTCGAGGCGGACGAGGTCGACGTGGTCACCCACTCGGGGTGGAGCGTCGTCGTCACCGGCCTGGCGGCCGTGGTCACCGACCCGGTGGAACGGCAGCGGTTGGCCCGGACCGGCCCGCGCTCCTGGGCGCCGTCCCCCGAGGAGGTGTTCGTGCGCATCCATCCGGAGCTGGTCACCGGGCGCGAGCTGGCCGCAGGCCGGAGCCTGTACGGGGTGAGCCTCCCGCCGTGAACCGGTCCTGCCGGCCGGCCCGGGGACGTGGCCCGAACGGCCCTGCCGGGTACCCGCCGGTCCGCCGGAGGGTGGTGTGCGTGCCCCGGCACCCGCTGCATCCCGACCGCCCGCCCGATCCGGAAGGACCCCGATGTCCCCCACCCCCCGACAGGCGCCCGCCGGACTCACGGACGAGGAACTCGCCACCCTGGATGCCCACTGGCGTGCCGCGAACTACCTCTCCGTGGGCCAGATCTACCTCATGGCCAACCCCCTGCTGACCGAGCCGCTGCGCCCCGAACACGTCAAGCCGCGGCTGCTCGGCCACTGGGGCACCTCACCCGGCCTGAACCTGGTCCACACCCACCTCAACCGCGTCGTCGAGGCCCGCGGCCTGGACGCCGTGTGCATCTGGGGTCCCGGCCACGGCGGGCCCGCCGTCCTGGCGAACTCCTGGCTGGAGGGGTCGTACACCGAGACGTACCCGGACATCACCCGGGACGCGGCCGGCATGGCCCGGCTGTTCCGGCAGTTCTCCTTCCCCGGCGGGGTGCCCAGCCACGTCGCCCCGGAGACCCCGGGCTCGATCCACGAGGGCGGCGAACTCGGCTACTCCCTGTCCCACGCCTACGGCGCCGCCCTCGACAACCCCGACCTCCTCGTCACCTGCGTGATCGGCGACGGCGAGGCGGAGACCGGCCCGCTGGCCGCCTCCTGGCACTCGAACAAGTTCCTCGACCCGGTCCACGACGGCGCGGTGCTGCCCGTCCTGCACCTGAACGGCTACAAGATCGCCAACCCGACGGTGCCGGCCCGCCTGCCCCAGGCCGAACTGGACGACCTCCTCAGGGGCTACGGCCACGAACCGATCCACGTCGCCGGCGACGACCCGGCCGCCGTCCACCGCATGATGGCCGAGGCGATGGACACCGCAGTCGACCGCATCGCCGCCCTGCAGCGCGCCGCCCGCGAGGACGGCGTCACCGACCGCCCCCGCTGGCCCGTGATCGTGCTGCGCACTCCCAAGGGCTGGACCGGCCCCGCCGAGGTCGACGGACTGCCGGTCGAGGGCACCTGGCGCGCCCACCAGGTGCCGCTGGCCGCCGTGCGCGACAACCCCGACCACCTGCGCCGGCTGGAGCAGTGGATGCGCTCCTACCGGCCCGAGGAGCTGTTCGACGAACACGGTGCTCCGCGCGCCGACGTGCTCGCCTGCGTACCGCAGGGCAGCCGCCGGCTCGGCGCCAACCCGCACGCCAACGGCGGACTGCTGCTGCGCGAGCTGCCCCTGCCCCCGCTCGAACGCTACGCCGTCGACGTCGGCGGACCCGGCGCGAGCCTGCACGAGCCGACCCGGGTGCTGGGCGACCTGCTCAGGGACGTCATGGCGGCCACCGAGGACCGGCGCGACTTCCGCCTCGTCGGCCCCGACGAGACCGCCTCGAACCGCCTCCAGGCCGTCTACGCGGCCAGCGGCAAAGCCTGGCAGGCCGGCACCCTCCCGATCGACGAGCACCTCGACCGGCACGGCCGGGTGATGGAGATCCTCTCCGAACACACCTGCCAGGGCTGGCTTGAGGGATACCTGCTGACCGGCCGGCACGGGCTGTTCTCCTGCTACGAGGCGTTCGTCCACATCGTCGACTCGATGGTCAACCAGCACATCAAGTGGCTGCGCACCACCCGCCGGCTGCCCTGGCGCGCCCCCATCGCCTCCCTCAACTACCTCCTCACCTCCCACGTGTGGCGCCAGGACCACAACGGCTTCTCGCACCAGGACCCCGGCTTCGTCGACCACGTGCTGAACAAGAGCCCGGAAGTGGTGCGGGTCTACCTGCCGCCGGACGCCAACACCCTGCTGTCGGTGGCCGGCCACGTGCTGCGCAGCCGCGACTACGTCAACGTCGTCGTCGCCGGCAAACAGCCCTGCTTCGACTGGCTGTCGATGGAGGAGGCCGAGGTGCACTGCGCCCGCGGCGCCGGCATCTGGGAGTGGGCCGGCACCGAGGACGGCACGCGCGAACCCGACGCGGTGCTGGCCTGCGCGGGCGACGTCCCCACCCAGGAGGTGCTCGCCGCCGCCCAGTTGCTCCGCCGTCATCTGCCCGGGCTCGCGGTGCGGGTCGTGAACGTCGTCGACCTCGCCCGCCTGCTGCCGGGTGAGGAACACCCGCACGGCATGAGCGACTCCGAGTACGACGGCCTGTTCACCGCGGACAAGCCGGTGATCTTCGCCTACCACGGCTACCCCTGGCTGATCCACCGCCTGGCCTACCGGCGCACCGGGCACCGGCACCTGCACGTCCGCGGCTACAAGGAGATCGGCACCACCACCACGCCGTTCGACATGGTGGTCCGCAACGACCTGGACCGCTACCGCCTGGTCATGGACGTCATCGACCGCGTCCCCGGGCTGGCGGTCCGGGCGGCGGCCGTGCGCCAGCGCATGGCGGACACCCGGCAGCGCCACGAGGTGTGGATCCGCGAGCACGGGACGGACCTGCCGGAGGTCGCGGACTGGACCTGGGACGGCTGAACAGCCCCGGCTGCGGGCGCCCGGGACCGGCTCGGCCTGCGCAGGCGCGGCGGACCAGGGCCGAACGGCCCTGGTCCGCGGGCGTGGCACGGGGCAGCATCTCCTTGAGGACCCGACACGTCGCAAGGAGTGATTCATGGTGGTGCGCGAGCAGGCCGGCCCCGGCGATCCGATCCGGGTCTTCCTCCTCGACGACCACGAGGTGGTACGGCGCGGGGTGCGCGACCTGCTGGACGACGAGCCGGACATCGCGGTGGTCGGTGAGGCCGCCACGGTCGAGCAGGCCCTGGTGCGGGTGCCCGCGCTGCGGCCCGACGTGGCGGTCCTCGACGTGCGGCTGCCGGACGGCGACGGGGTGACCGTGTGCCGCGAGCTGCGCTCGGGCATGCCGGAGCTGGCCTGCCTGATGCTGACCTCCTTCGACGACGAGGAGGCCCTGCTCGACTCGGTCATGGCGGGCGCCTCCGGGTACGTGCTGAAGCAGATCCAGGGCTCCGACCTGGTCACGGCCGTGCGCACCGTCGCCCGGGGCCAGTCGCTGCTGGACCCCAGCGCCACCACCCGGCTCCTGGCCCGGCTGCGCGGCGGGCGGCAGGAGGCCGAACCGGACGTCCTGCCGGGCCTGACCGAGCGGGAGCGGCAGATCCTCGCGCTGATCGGCGAGGGCCTCACCAACCGGCAGATCGGCGGGCGGCTGTACCTGGCCGAGAAGACGGTGAAGAACCACATCTCCCGTCTGCTCGCCAAGCTCGGCGTCGAGCGCCGCGTCCAGGCCGCCGTCATCGCCGCCCAGGCACAGGACCGGCTGCGCGGCGAAGCCCGCTGAGACACCCGCCCGCACGGGTCGCGCCACCGGCGCGCACACGGCGGTGAGCGGCGTGCACGGGGCGGCGGCGGGCGGGACGCACCGCCGCGCCCGCCGGGCCGCCGCCCGCCGGGGTCCGTTCCGCGCCCCGTGCCAGGCCCCGATACGGTGACAAGCGGTGAGAAGCGGTGAGACCCGAGCGGGACGACCGCACACAGGGCACGGGGGCCGGGAGGCACGCAGTGGGAAGCTCCGAAGGCGATCGCGGGGCACGCGTGCGGCTGCCCCAGCTGAGGCTGGACGAGCTGCTGGAGGAGTTGCAGGCCCGGCTGGACGCGGCGCGCGGCACGCAGGACCGGGTGCGCAGCCTGCTGGAGGCGGTGCTCGCCGTCGGCCGCGAGCTGGACCTGGAGCAGGCCCTCCGCAGCATCGTGGAGGCCGCCGCGGTGCTGGTCGACGCGGAGTACGCGGCGCTCGGCGTGATCGGCCCGGACGGCAGGCGGCTGTCGCAGTTCATCACCGTCGGCGTCGGCGACGAGGAGATCGCCCGCATCGGGCCGTTCCCCGAGGGCCACGGCATTCTCGGCGAACTGATCCGGCGTCCCGAGCCGCTGCGGCTGGCGAAGCTCTCCGAGCACGCCGCGTCGTACGGGTTCCCGCCGAACCATCCGCCGATGAACAGCTTCCTCGGTGTCCCGATCCGGGTGCGGGACCAGGTCTTCGGCAATCTCTACCTGACGGAGAAGCGGGGCGGGCTGCAGTTCGACGAGGACGACGAGTCGGTGCTGTCCACGCTGGCCGTCGCGGCGGGCGTCGCCATCGACAACGCCCGCCTGTACGAGGAGTCGCGGCTGCGCGAGCGCTGGCTGGAGGCCAACGCGGAGATCACCAGGAGCCTGATGTCGGGCGCCGCGCAGCAGGAGGTCCTCGGACTGATCGCCGAACGGACGCGGGACATCTCCGGGGCGGCCCTTGCCGTGGTCGCCATACCGATGAGGAACACCGCCACCCTCGCCGTGGAACTCGCCATCGGCCGGGGCGCGGAGGCCCACCGCGGCCTGGTGCTGCCCGTGGAGGGCACCCTGACCGGACGGGCCTTCGCCGAGGGCACGCCGGTCAGCAGCCCGGACGTGGAGCACGACGCGCGGGTCACGGCCGGGCCGCCGCGGTTCGCGGGCCTCGGCCCGGCGGTGGCGGTCCCCATCGGCAGCGGGGACCGGGTCCGGGGGGTCGTCCTGCTCGCCCGGGAGAGCGGCGCGAGCGGCTTCTCCGAACGGGAGACGCGGTTGCTGGAGGTCTTCGCCGGCCAGGCCGCCGTCGCCATGGAACTCGCGGAGCGCCGCCGGGACGCCGAGCAGATCGCGGTGCTGGAGGATCGTGACCGGATCGCCCGGGACCTGCACGACCTGGCCATCCAGCGGCTGTTCGCCACCGGGATGACGCTGCAGAGCGCGGGCCGGTTCATCCAGCACGCCGAGGCCGCGGAGCGGGTGTCGCGGGCCGTGGACGACCTGGACGCCACCATCAAGATCATCCGGTCGACCATCTTCGGCCTGCGCGCCCGCGACGACGACGCGGCCCCCGGACTGCGCGCCCGGGCGGTACGGGCGGTCGGCGAGGCGGCACCGGTGCTGGGCTTCGCCCCCAGCGTCCGGATGGAGGGCCTGCTCGACACCCACGTGCCGCAGGAGACCGCCGACCACGTCGTCGCCGTCCTCTCCGAGTCCCTCGCCAACATCGCCCGGCACGCCCGCGCCGACCGCGCCGACGTGGTCCTGCAGACCGACGGCGACGAGGTCCGCCTCACGGTGACCGACAACGGCGTCGGCGTCCCGGCCGGCGGCCGCCGCAGCGGTCTGCGCAACATGGCCGAGCGGGCGCGGAAGCTGGGCGGGGACATGGAGCTCACCGGCGGCGGCGACGGGGGGACCAGGCTCGTCTGGCACGCGCCCCTGCAGGAAGCGGCGCCCTGAGACCCCGCGGACGACGAGACGGCCCCCCGGCCGGCCGTCCGCCCGCACGGTGACGGACGCGGCCGCCGCGGCGCGCGGCGGATCGGCGCGCGCCGTCGGAGCCCGGTGAGGTGGCCGGCGGCCGCGTCACGGTCGCGGATCAGCACGGCGATGCGCTCGGTCAGCCGGTCACGCTCGGGTCCGGACGCGGCCACCGTCGCGGGGTGACGCCCCCGAAGAGGATCGGGTCGCGTGGTGCTGCCAGGCAGCGCAGGAGCGCACGGGTCACGTATGTCGACAGGCCGTTCTGTGCGTTCGGCCGCGACGCCGCACACCGGCACGGCGTCGCGCCGGCCGGTCAGCACCGGCTGCCGCTGCCGTAGGGGGCGTAGAGGTCGAGCAGTCGGATGCGGGCGGCCTGCAGCCGGTGGGCCACCACGCGGCCCACCCACACCGCGACGGCCCGGCCGAAGTCCGCGTCGCCCGCGCACACCGCCCGCACGGCCTCGGCGTCGAACTCGTAGGCGCGCACCGGGCTGGTGGCCTCGGCGCCCAGCTGCCAGAGGCCCGGCTCGAAGTGCCATGACCACCCGACCAGTTCGCCGTGCCCGAGGGTGTCGATCACGGCGGCACGACGACCGGGCACGCGCAGGTCGAGGGCGACGGTCCCCGTCCGCACGATCCAGAAACGGTCGGCTCGCCGGCCTTCCTCGAAGAGGCGGGCCCCGACGGGGAAGGAGACCTCGCGGGCGAGGTGCATGAGCCGCTCGCGGTGAGCGGACGGGAGGGCCGCGGTCAGGGTGGTGGTGGAGGTCATCGGTCCGTCTCCTTCCGCGCCCGCCGCTGCCGGCCGGACGAGTGCTGTGAGGTGGCTGCCGCCTCCAGCCTCCGGCCCTGCGGCGCCCGGCGCCACGGGCCGCCGGTCCTTGCCGGTGGGCCGAACGGCCCGGTCGCAGGGAGCCGCGCACCGCCGGGAGGGCCGGACCGCCGCGTACCGGGGCCCGCACGGGGCCGAACGGGCGCCACCCGCGGGCGAAGGTCCCCGGGCGGGGGCGGAACGGCCCTTCCACGGGGCCGCCGGCGCGTGTCACGGTGGCAGTGGAGTCCCGTGCCGGGGCGCCTGGCACCCGGGAAGAAAGGCGGTTGCGCCGGACGACGCAAACCGGCGGCGCGACCCGTTCGGCAGCAGCAGGAGCCCCGCCCCTCCGGGCAGCCGGGGGCGGGGGTGGCCGGGCGGCCCGGTTCGCGGGGACCGGTCCTGGTGGCCGGACGGGGCGACATCGGACGTGGGCCGCGGGCCGTTCCGGGAAGGACGACCGCAGCCCGGGAAGTGAGGAGCCATGGCCGAGCGGAGCGCACCGGAACACGCCCCCGCGGGCCGTCCCGCACAGGGCGACCTCGGACGCCGCATCGAACGGCGGCGGACGGAACTGGGCCTCACCTTGGAGGAGCTGGCGTTCAGGGCGGGCATGGCCCCGAGCTACCTGGCGCACCTGGAGCGGCACAGCACCGCAGCGCCGGAGGCCGGGACCCTGCTCAGACTGGCCGGGGCGCTGCGGACCGACCCCGCGGAACTGGGCGGCGGCCACGTGGACCTGCCGCCGGGCCTCGGGCACGCCGCCCGGGCGCCCCGCCTGACCGAACTGGACGAACAGGAATGCCGCCGGCTGCTGTCGACCCACGGCGTGGGCAGGATCGCGGTGTCCACCGACGCGGCCCCGCTCGTCGTTCCCGTCAACTACAGCGTCGTCGACGACGCCGTCGTCTTCCGGACCCAGCCGGGCACCGCCGCCCTCCAGGGGATCGGCCGCGAGGTGGCCTTCGAGGTCGACCGCGTGGACGACGCGCTCAGCCAGGGCTGGAGCGTCGTGGTGCGGGGCGTCGCCGAGACCGTGACCGGCCCCGACGCCGTACGCAGCCTCGCCGAACGGGCCTACAGCGCCCCCTGGGCCGGTGGTGAGCGTGACGTCTGGGTCCGCATCGGCGTCACCGCGCTGACCGGCCGCCGCATCGACGTGTGGTGAGCCGTGAGCCGACCCGGCGCCCGGAAATTCCTCGCGGCCGCCGCCGGGCCACGAGCGGGCCGATCCGGCGCCCGGCCGTCTCACAGGAAGTGCCGGATGGGGGTGACGGCGGCCTCCTTGGCGCGCTGGAGCACCGTGCGCCGCTTCCACCGGGCGAGGTCGATGCGCACACTGCGCTCCAGGTCCGCCTCGTAGTCCCGGTCGAGCTGCGCGGTGAACGTCTCGTCCAGGACCGCGAGCATGACCTCTTCGTCGTGGTCCATGGACCGGCGGTTGAAGTTGGTGGAACCGATCAGCGAGGCGACCGAGTCCACGGTGATGATCTTGGCGTGCATCATGGTCGGCTGGTACTGCCGGATGTGCACGCCGGCCTGCAGCAGGCGCGTGTAGTGGTGCTGGCCGGCGAGCTGGCAGGCCCGCTGGTCGGTGTGGGGGCCGGGGAGGAGGATCTCCACCCGCACACCGCGCCGGGCGGTCCGGCACAGCAGGTCGACGAAGTAGGTGTCGGGGGCGAAGTAGGCGGTGGCGAGCCGGAAGCGCTCCTCGGCGGAGGTGAGCATGACCCGGATGAGGGTCTGCATGTCCTGCCAGCCGATGCTGGCCGAGCCGCGGACCACCTGCACGATCGACGAGCCGGCCTGCGGGTGCTCGGTGAACCGGTCGCGGTCGTCGAAGAGTTCGTCGTGGCACTCGGCCCAGTTCTGCGCGAACGCGGCGGCGATGCCGTCCACGGCCGGGCCGCGCACCTGGACGTGGGTGTCGCGCCACTCGCCGGGATGGCGGGCGTCGCCGCACCACTCCTCGGCGATGCCGACGCCGCCGGTGAACGCGGTGTGCTCGTCGACGACGAGGGCCTTGCGGTGGCAGCGGTGGTTCTGCTTGAACGGCGACAGCCAGACGGGCTTGCGGAACCAGGCCACCTGCACGCCCGCGGCGTCCATGAGATCGAGCAGTTCCCGCTCGATCCGCTGGGCGCCGAAGCCGTCGAGCAGCAGCCGCACCCGCACTCCGGCGCGGGCGCGGTCGGCCAGGGCGACGGCGAAGTCGCGGGCTATCTGCCCACGCCAGTACACGAACGTCATCATGTCGATCGTGTGCCGGGCCGAGCGGATCGCCCCCAGCATCGCGGGGAAGATCTCGTCGCCGTTGCGCAGGGGGAGGAGGTCGTTGCCCTCGGTGGCGGCGACGCCGATCAGCCGCTCGAGTCGGCGGCGCAGGCGTTGCTTGCGGGCCGCCGTGTCGCCGGCGGTGTCACGGGCCGGGGCCGCCGATATGCCGTCCAGGATCACACCGAATCCCCCTTTGAGCGGAACGCGTCGGACCGGGCTGCCGGATGAGCCCGCACATGCGCATGCCCGGCAGGCACCGGCTCACTCCTCCGCCCGAACGGCAGGGCGGCCCGGACCCCGTGGCCGGCGTCCCGGGCAAGTGACGGCCGGAGCGCACCCGGTGAGACGGCGTCACGGCGGTGTCCCCCGGATGGCCGGACATGGACGCCGATTGTCTCCCCATTGCCCAGTTCAGCCCCTTTTCGAACGAAATGGCGGGGCTGAAGTGCGGCCAGGCGGGTAGGTGCGCCAACCGACGGCATCGAGGAAGGGGAAAGCCATGACAGTGCATCCCGAACCTGCCCAGGCGTCGGTGGCTGCGGAGCATGTCGCCGAAGCGATGATCGAGCTGTGGCAGCGAGCCCACGAGGATGTCGCCCCGACCGTTCCGGACGAGCAGATGCGTGCCCTGCTCACCCTGGAGACGGAGCAGGGCGACGTGGGCAGGATGGCCGAGATCCTCTGCGTCGACGTCGCCGTGGCCATGGAACTGGCCGACCGGCTGGAGCGGCGCACGCTGGTGCGCCGCGTCGCGCCCGGTGAGTTCCGGCTCACCGGCGCCGGGAAGTGCGTGCTGGAAGCGACACGTCAGCGCCGCCGCCAGCTCCTGGAGCAGGCACTGGTGACGACGGCGCCGCCGGACCGCCCGGTGCTGCGTGACGCGATCAACCAACTGTACGGGCTGGTGAGCCCGTTGGCCCGTGTGCCGCGCAGCCGGACGCCGCGCTGACCGGTCCCCGCGCGCCACGGGGCCGGAGCCGGCCGTGCGGACGGGACGCACGGACGTGGGGCCCGTCCACCGGGGGAAGCCGTCACCCGCGAGCAGGCCCGCGACCGCGCCGTCCGCACCGGCCGCGACCGCGTCGTCCCGCACCGGCGGGACGACGACGAACGGCCAGACCGTCTGCCTGCGGGGTGACGTGCCGGCGGGGGTGGAGGACGGCCACGCGAGGGCCGCGGCGAACGAGCCGGTGCACGCGCACCTCGACGCCGCACCGCCCCACCGGACGGGCGGCCTGCGCGTCGGCCCGCACCCCGGTACGGACCCCGGTCGGTCGGCCGGCGCTGCGGCGGCATGCGCCTCACGCCCGTCCGGACGCCGGGGGCTCGACAGCGCCCGGTGCGGCTCCGGGCGTACCTCAGGACGTCCCCTCGCCGCCGCGGTGCGTCAGCCGGCCGATGGCGCGGACGGTGAGGTCGCGGTCCTTGGCCACCTTGCCGAGTTCCGCGCCGTGCCGGGCGATCGCGGCCTCCTGGTAGGCCGACTCGACCGCGAACCAGACGCCCACCAGATTGGTGCGGGCCTTGCAGGCGACGTCCGCCCGCGCCTGGGCGATCTCCGGCCGGGACGGACGCGCGGAGTTCGCCGACGGCACCTCGTCCATGGGGGTGGACATCGTGAAGCCCCGGGCACGCAGGCACGCCGACCAGGCGGAGAAGACCTTGCGCACGCGCGGGTCGGCCATGGACCGCTCGAAGCCGTCGGCCTTGATGCGGGTGACGATCCCCTCCGGATCGGTGCCCGGCCCCTGCGGACCGGCGGCGCCGAGCAGCCGCTCGGCCTCGCCGAGGCACCCGCCCTGCGGGACCGGCCGGCCGCGGTACGACGTGAGGGGCGCGCCCGAGGTGTCCGTCCCCGTCAGGACGCCGCGGGAAGCCCGCGACGGCGGCTTCGGCTGCGACGGCCCCGCCGCGCCGGAGCCGGCGGCCACCCGGGTGGGGGCGTGGTATCCCCAGGTCCGCGCCTCCACGGCGTCCGTGAGCCCGTACCGCCGGTACAGCACCGTGTAGGCGTCCAGGGCCTCCCGCTCCGCCGCCGATCCGGCCGGAAGGCGGACCGCGGGCGGGTACGGCATGGACAGCCGCCGCATGCAGGCCCGTACGGCCGCGTCGCTCGCGCGGTCGAAGTCCAGCGCCTGCCGGGGCGTCAGCATGTAGCGCTCCACGGGCAGGCGGAGGTGCGCGACCCCGACCGTGCGCGGGACGGCGCCCAGCGCGGGCGGCCCGGCGGGACGGGACGAGGGGGACGAGCAGGCGGTCAGGGCCGCCAGCAGCAGCGCGCCACCGGCGAGCGCGGCGCGCCGCGCTCGCCGTGCGCGGGCGGGAGGGGAGAGGTACGCCATGGTCATCGCTTCCTTCACGGGCGATGCGGTGCCCCGTCCGCGACGGGGCACCGCGTGTTCTCGCAACTACCGGTTCAGTGGCCGATGCCGGGGCAGCGGGTGTGGTCCGAGATGGCGATGGACGCCTCGTTGTTGCGCAGCCAGCTGGTCAGGTTCCCGCCCTTGAGCGGCGACAGCCAGTTGGAGTCACCGCGGTACTGCGGGGAGTACCAGATGCCCACGTTGCACTTCGTGCCGTTCTGGGCGGAGGCGGCGTTGTTGCGGACCTTCTTGCCGTGGCCCGGCTTGCTGCCGGTGAACCGCTTGGTGCCCAGGTCGCCGATCTTCGTCGACGTGCTGCGGTAGGGGGCATTCTTGGCGTTGGGGGAGTAGTAGAGGCAGAAGTTGTACCGGCTGTTGAGGTCGCAGTCGGACCTGCTGTTCCAGCTGGAGATGTTCGCGCTGCGGGCCTCGGCGTGCGTGGCCACTCCGGCCAGCGCCATCGCCGCCGTGGCCATGAGCACGCCGGCGCGGGTCGTGGCCTTCCTGGTGATCGTCATGTTCGCTTCTCCTGGCGTCCGTGTGTCGGGTTCCGCACGGGACAGCGGTGCGGAAGCGGCCCTCCGGTGGAGGCCCGTGACGACGACTACAGCCGCCGGCGCGTTGTTCAGCAGCCACCGATCGCCGGACAGAACAAAACGACGAGGCGAGGTCGCGTCGGCCGACGACGCCCTTGCGGCCGGTCCGGGCGGCTTCCTAGGGTGGCGGGCCGGGGGAGGCGCCGTGCCGCGGGCGCCGACGGGGGAACGGGGGCGGTACAGCATGGGCCGTAGGGAGAATCCCGTCGATCCCGCCGCCGGGCCGGTGCAGCGCTTCGCCTACGAGCTGCGCAAGCTCCGCCAGGAGGCCGGCGGCCTCACCTACCGCGAACTCGCCCGCCGGGCGCACTACTCGGTGACCGCCCTCTCGCAGGCCGCGGCCGGCGACCAGCTGCCCTCCCTCCAGGTGACCCTGGCCTACGTCCGCGCGTGCGGCGGCGACCCGGAGGAGTGGCAGCGGCGCTGGCGGGAGGCGGACCGCGAGGTCCGTGAGGCGGCGGCCGGCGCCGACGACGGCGCCGAGCCGCCGTACCAGGGCCTGGCACGGTTCGAACCCGGCGACCACGACCGTTTCTTCGGCCGCGACCGGCTCCTGGCCGTCTTGCGGCGCCGGGTGGCCGACCAGCGGTTCACCGCCCTCTTCGGCCCGTCCGGAAGCGGCAAGTCGTCGCTGCTGCGGGCCGGACTGATCCCCGCCCTGCGCGCCGGGAGCGACCTGGCGGTGATCCGCGTCATCACCCCGGGCGAGCACCCGGCGCGCACGCACGCCGCCGTCCTGCGGCCGGGCGGAAACGGCGACACGCTGATCGTGGTCGACCAGTTCGAGGAGGTCTTCACCCTCTGCCGGGACCCGCGGGAGCGGCGGGAGTTCATCGACCTGCTGCTCGCCGCCCGCCGGCCGCGGTCCCGGCTGCGGGTCGTCATCGCCGTGCGGGCGGACTTCTACGGCCGCTGCGCCGAGCACCGCGCCCTCGCCGACGCCCTCGGCGACGCCGGCCTGCTGGTCGGCCCCATGGAACCGGACGAGCTGCGCGAAGTGATCGTCAGACCGGCCCAGGCAGGCGGCGCCATCGTCGAACGCGCCCTCACCGCCCGCCTCGTCCAGGAGGTCGCCGGCGAACCGGGCGGCCTTCCGCTGCTGTCGCACGTGCTGCGCGAGACCTGGCGCCGCCGCCGCGGCCGGGCGCTGACCCTGGAGGCGTACGAGGCGGCGGGCGGCGTCCGCGGCGCCATCGCCCAGACCGCCGAGGACGTCTACACCGCGCTCTCCGCCGAACACGCCGCACTGGCCCGCCTGCTCCTGCTGCGGCTGGTCACCCCCGGCGAAGGATCCCCGGACACCCGCCGACCCGTGCACCGCCGCGAACTCGACCTCGCCGGCCCGGCCACCCCCGCGGACGTCTCCCTGGTCCTGGACCGCCTGGCCCGCGCCCGGCTGATCACCCTGGACCGCTCCACCGTCGACCTCGCCCACGAGGCGCTGATCACCGCATGGCCCCGGCTGTCCCGCTGGATCGACGAGGAACGCGAGAACCTGCGGCTGCACCGGCGGCTGACGGAGGCCGCCCACGCCTGGCACGAACTCGGCCGCGATCCCGGCACCCTGTACCGCGGCGCCCGGCTCGCCGCGGCCCTGGAACAGCTCGCCGCGCCGGCCCTCACCCCGCTGGAACAGGCGTTCCTCACGGCCAGCCGCACCGCCCGCCGCAACGAACTGCGCCGGCGGCGCGTACTCGCCGGCGCCCTCGCGACGCTGGCCGTCCTCGCCCTCGTCGCGGGAGCGGTCGCCTGGCAGCAGAACCGCACCGGCGACCGCCGCCGCCTGGAGTCCGAGGCGCGCCGCGTCGCCGCGGTCGCCGACGGCATGCGGTTCTCCGACCCGGTCACGGCGATGAGGCTCAGCGTGGCCGCATGGCGGCTGGCCGACACCACGGAGACACGGTCGGCGCTGATCGCCGCCATGGCGCAGCGGGAGGACGACGTGTTCCCGGTGCCGGGCGCGGACTCGGGGCCGAACGACCGGTCCGGCAACGAGGTGCGCCGGCTGACGGCGGACGGCAGGCACGTCGTGTCCGTCACCGCGGACCGGGTCGCGATCTGGGACCTGCGCACCCACCGCCTCGTCCACTCCGCCCGCGCCCCCGAGGACGTGGCGGACGGGGCCTTTCCCGCCGTGAGCCCGGACGGCCGGACCCTCGCCGTGCCGGCGGACGACGCGATCACCCTGCGCGACGTGCGCACCGGACGGCTGACGGGCAGGCTCGGGGGAGTCCTGGCGACGGAGGTGTACTTCAGTTCCGACGGGCGCACGCTCGTCGCCGAGGACTGGACCGGCGACCTGGACAACGACGTCCTCGTGTGGGACCTGCGCACCCACCGCCGCATCCTGCGCGTGCGGGAGCACGGCGACGAGACCCTGCAGGCCGTCGCGCTCAGCCCCGACGGGCGGACGCTCGCCCTGTGCACCGGCGAGCGCGGACTTCAGACCTGGGACACGGCACACCGCCGGAGGCTCCCCGCGCCCAGGACGGTGCCGGCCCGCCCCGCGGACTGCGGCTCGGGCAGGCTCGCCGTCTCGCCGGACGGCCGGACGCTGGTCCTCCCCGGCGACACCGGCGTGCGCAGATGGGACGTCCGCACCGGGCGGCCGCTGCGGACCCTGGACGCGGACGGGGTGAGCGACGTCCGCTTCAGCTCCGACGGCGACTACCTCGTGGCCACCGGGAGCAGGGCGCTGTACATGTGGCGGCCCGCGCGACCCGACACGCCCGTGCTGACCCAGCGGCTGCAGGGCGAGGCGCTCGGCGACCTCGCCTTCGACCGGGCGACGGGAGCCGTGCGCTACCTCAACGCGACGGGAACCGTGGTGCGGTCGCTGACCCTGGGGCGGCCGCCGACGCGCCGGTGGGAGACGCAGCCGGCCCACCTGGCGCAGCTCTCCGCGGACGGCGGGGTGCTGGCCCGCTTCCGCACGGCGGACGGCGCGCTGCGCCTGCAGGCCGTGGACACCCGCAGCGGGCGGGTCCTCTTCCAGAGTCCCGAGGACACCTGTCCCCGCAAGGAGCAGGAGGACGGGGTGACCTGCTCCGACCTCATGGCGCTCAGCCCCGACGGCAGATACCTGGCGTACAGCAGGGGCTGGGACGCCGCCGGTCCGGGCCACCCGGACCGGGTGGACGTCACCGTCTGGGACGTGCGGACCCGCCGCGTGCACGCCGCCGTCGGCATCCGGCCCGCGCGGGCGCGGCCCGGCGCCGCGTTCGGGGTGAACGGCCTGGCCCTGGACGGCCACGCCCGCACCCTCGTGGTGTACCGGGCCACGGACCCGGCGTCCGCGGAGGTCTGGGACCTGCGCCGGGAGAAACGCGTGCGCGCGGTGCGCGGCCGCCGGGCCGGCGGCTCCGTCAGCTTCAGCTCCTTCGGCGTCGGCCCGGTGCTGAGCCCCCGCGGGGACAGACTGGTCACCACGGAGGGCGTGGTGGCCGAACTCAGGGCGGGAGGGCGGGTCGAGCCCCGCCTCCTCGGGGAGGACATGAACACGGCCGCCGCCTTCAGCTCCGACGGCCGCTTCCTCGCCGCGGGCGACGGACTGGGCCGCGTCACCCTCTGGGACGGCGCACTCCGCAGGCGCCTCGGCGTGCTGGACGGCAACGCGGCGGACACCGAGGCGGACCTGGTCGGCTCGGTGACCGCGCTGGCCTTCTCCCACGACGGCCGCACCCTGGCGGTCGCCGGGGACGCCGGCACCGTGCAGCTGTGGGACGTCGCCTCCTCGCGGCTCCTCGGCTCCACGCTGCCGACCCCGGACGACCAGGCCCTGGCACTCGCCTTCGGCCGCGGCGACCGGACCCTGTACCTCGCCGGCCGCGACGTCCCCGTCCAGACGTACGACCTGACCCCCGGGCACCTGGCCGCGTCGGTGTGCGCACGCACCGGGTCCGCCCTCTCCCGGGGCGACTGGAGGACCTACCTCCCCGGCATCCCCTTCCGGCACACGTGCTGACGGAGACACAGGGGGCCGGTCGGACGGCGCGCGGCCGAGGGCGCGGCCGCGGAACACCGGGCATGCGACAGTGGGAGGCCGGTTACGCCGAGCGGCCCAGGGGGGACTGCGATGGGCATCGAACTCGTCATCACGCTGGTCAGGGGGGCGGGGACCGTCGCCGCCGTGCGCAGGCTGCTGTTCCAGCCGTCGTTCGCGCGCCAGGCCGGCCAGGCCCTGGCGGCGGTCGGCCAGGAGTCCGCGACCAGGCTGTTCCAGGAAGCGGTGGTGCTGCCGCCGCGCGAACAGCAGTCGGCGCTCCACCAGGTGGCGGCGCTGCTCGAGGCCGCCTCGACAGCCGACGACCCGGCGGGGCCGGCGCCGGTGCTCCGCACCCCGGCAGCGCACGTGTTCGCCCTCCGGCGCCACATCGAGCGGCTCATGTGGCTCGCCGTCGTCTACCGGGCACTCGGCCACCGGGCCAGAGCCGACCGCCGTGTCGAACAGGTCCGCCGCACCCTCCCGGTGCTCGCCGAGGCGATGGACGCGGAGGTGTACGCCCTGTCCTTCCTGCCGGGCACACGCACCGGCTCGGACGTGCCGGCTCGGCTGGAGGCGGCGGAAGCGCGCCACCGCAGGACGCTCGACGACCTCACCGGCCTGTGCGACGGCCTCGCGGCACTCGCCTGACCGCGCCGTGCACCGCCCCTCGCCGCGGGCGCCCGCCGTCGGGGCCGGGCGGGCCGGTCAGGGGATAGTCCGGCGGCCGGCGGGTACCTGCGTGCGGCACGGCCTTCGATGGATGGGGAGATGGAATGAGGCTCCGCGAGTCGGCCCGGGCGCTGGCTTCCCGGTGTTCCGCCGAGATACTGGCCGGCCGCTACCGCCTGGACGCCGTCATCGGCTCCGGCGGCGCGGCCGACGTCCACCGTGGCTTCGACCTGCGTCTGCGGCGACCGGTGGCGGTGAAGGTCTTCCGGCCGGGCATCGGCGTCGAGACGGAACACGGCTTCGAGAGCGAGGCGGTGATCCTGGCCCGGCTGCAGCATCCCGGGCTGGTCACCGCCTACGACGCCGGCCGGCACGACGACCGCGCCTATCTGGTCATGCAACTGATCGAGGGCCCCACGCTCAAGGGCCGCATCGCCGAAGGCCCCCTGCGCCACGAGGACACCGCCGCGCTGGGCGCCGCCCTCGCCCAGGCCCTGGCGCACGCGCACGAGGCGGGGATCGTCCACCGCGACGTCAAGCCGTCCAACATCCTCCTCGACGCGTCGGGCCGCCCCCATCTGACCGACTTCGGCATCTCCCGGCTGGTCGACGCCACCACCCGCACCGCCACCGGCGCACTCGTCGGCACCGCCGCGTACATGTCCCCCGAGCAGGTGCTGGGCCGGTGCGTCGGCCCGCCCGCCGACGTCTACGCCCTCGGTCTCGTGCTCCTCGAATGCCTCACCGGCAGGCTCGAATACGACGGCGGCCCCCTGGAGGCGGCGATAGCGCGGCTCCACCGCCGGCCCGTGCTGCCCAGCTCCCTGCCGGCCGAACTCGCCGACCTGCTGCGGAAGATGACCGCCCAGGACGAACACGTCCGCCCGTCGGCACCCGACTGCGCCCGGACACTGGCCGCCCTGGCCGGCCCTGCCCTCACCACGCCCGCCCTCGCGTCCGCGGGCGGCACCACGCCCCTCGTCGGCGGCGGGGAGCGTACGCAGGACGGCGACGCCACCCACAGGAATCCGCTGCCCGCCCCCGCCCGCGCCGCTGCGAAGCCCGCCCCCGCCCGCGCCACTGCGAAGCCCGCGCCCGCACGCGGCCGCGCGCTGGTGGCCGGCGGCACCGTCGCGCTGGCCGCCGTCATGGCCGCCGCTCTGCCCGTCGGCGACGGCCACCGGGGAGGCGACGGGAAGGCCGACCGGGCGGTCAGCCGCACCACCGGGACGTCCGAGGGCCCCGCAGGCACCCCCACCCGCGGGACCGGCACCTCCCCGGCGCCCGCCGCCCCGCCGTCCACCGCCCGCGGGGCGTCCGCGGAAGCGCTCCGTGCCACCGCCCCGGAGCACAGCTCCCGTCCCGCCCCCGACCGGTCGAGCCGGCCGCCGGCCCGCTCGACCGGCATCCCGCACGACGGCACCCCCGCCGGGGGAGCACAGGCCGGGGCGGCGCAGGCCGGTACGGACCGGGCCGTGCCCGGACAGCAGCAGCCCGGCGAGGCGGAGAAGCCCGGCGGGGCGCAGAAGGCCGACGGGGCGGAGAAGCCCGGCACCGCGGACAGGGGCGGCACGGCGGAGAAGAAGGCGCACAAGAAGCCCAAGAAGCAGGCGGGCTGAGCAGGGCGGCGACGCGCAGAGGCCCCTGGCGGCCGCCCGCGAGCGCGGACGGCCGCCAGGGGCGTGCGGCGTCGTCGTTCTACCGGCCGACCGGACGCGGCGCGCCCTGCCGATGACGGACCGCCGGCCGGGAGGGCCGGCGCGCTGTGCGCCGACGTCCGTGAGCGGCGGCTCAGCGGTGCGCGTCCAGCGGCTCGAGGTACGGCTCCAGGGCGCCGGCGACCTTGTGGCACAACTCGACGAACATCGCCCGCTCGCCCGGGCTCAGGGTGGCCCCCACGATGCGGGCGTTGTCGCGCCGCTGCTCCGCGACGCGGGTGAGGAAGGCTTCGCCGGTCGGCGTGAGCGAGGTGGTCAGTTCACGCCGATCCTCGCCGAGCGTCTGCTGCCCCACGAGCCCGAGGTCCTTCAGCACCCGCAGCGCCTTGGACGTGGTCGCCCGGGACACCCCGAGCGAGGAACTCAGGACCGAGGGCGTCATGGGACCGCGGATGCGCAGCAGTTCGAGCACGTCGTACTGCTGCCAGGTGACGCCTTCCGGATTGGAGCGGGTGCGGCGGGCGACCAGGATGCACTGCAGGTGGGAAAGCGCGTCCTCGAGTTCGCCTGGCACGGCCGAGGTCTCGGACGCGCGCTGTGGACTGTCGGTTCGGGTCATCAGCGCCCTCGGATGATGCGGTCGGGAAGAGGCACGGCGGTCCGCCCGGGGCGGGAGCGGTCGGCGGCGGCCTCCGATTGGTTACCCATTATCAACGATCGAGGGGTGCGCGTATACCTCTGTCCGCGCCAAACGGCTCCCCATCCCAAAAATGATTACCCTTCGGAAATCAGTTTGCGCGCGGTCGAGCCGGCGCGGCCGTGGGGGCCGGGAGTTCGCCGGACGGCACGGACTTCGGGCCCCGTGACGGGAAGCGATCCCTCCGGATATGGCGCGAGGCGTGTCGCGCCTTCGGGGATCGGACGGAATGCTTTCCTCCAAGAAATGAGTTGTTGAAGATTTTGTCAACATTCCACTTGCTTTCCGGCCGGAAAGCAAGTGGCCGAAAGTGGATGCGGGGTGCGGCGGCTCACAGCGTGCGAAGGTGGGTCGTAGTAGCTGTGGCCCTTGGATTCCATGAGAGTTCGACGGCTCAGGCATGGCCGCCGGGAGTGGGGGCAGGAGCACACCGGACGGGGAACGGGTGCTGATCCGGCCGCTCCAAGATCGGGGTTGACACCTCGAAGAGTCCGGACCTAACGTGATTTCCGAACAGCAATCATCCCCTTTCAGGTGATTTGTGCTTATCCCTTGAAAAGCCAGTCACTGGACGTCGAGATGTGCTCGTCGCTGTGGACGCCCGGTGGCCCCCGCCAGCGAGGCAAGGAGCACGTGTGCTCACGGAAGATGCATTAGGCGAGACGCGTCCCGCTGTTTCCCTGACCCTCACCGACGGTTTCGACCGCACGGTGCGCAGCGCCGGCCACGAGGTGGCCCTCGTCTCCGGCGCCGAGACCGTGACCTACCGGCAGCTCGACGAGCGGGCGGAGCGCGTGGCCCGCGCGCTGATCGCCCGCAAGGTGGAGCCCGGCGACCGGGTCGGCGTGCACCTGCGCCGCTCTCCCGACCTCTACGCGGTCATGCTCGGCGTCCTCAAGGCGGGCGCCTGCGTGGTGCCGATCAACCCGGACCACCCCGCGCCGTTCGTCTCCCGTGTCGTGGCCGAGTCGGCGCCCCGGGCCGTCGTGCACGACACGGGAGCACCGGGCGTCACGGCCACCGCCGGCGGCCCCCTGTCCGTACCGGTCGAGGAGCTCACCACAGGCGCCGAACCGGACGACGGCACTCCGCTGCCCACGGTGTCCGACCCGGAGAGCACCGCCTTCGTGATGTTCACCTCCGGATCCACCGGCCGGCCCAAGGGCGTGCGCATCGCCCACCGCGGGCTCGCCCGGCTCGGCCCGTACTGCGGGGAACTGCGCATGAGCCCGCAGGACTGCCTCATCCAGTCCGCGGCGTTCTCCTTCGCCGCGTCCACCATCGAGATCTGGCTCGCCTTCCTGCACGGTGCACGACTCGTCGTGATGCCGCACGGACTGCCCAGCCTCCCCGCCCTCAAGGACGCGATCGTCCGGCACGGCGCGACCGCCCTCTCCCTGCCCTGCGGTCTGTTCAACCTCCTGGTGGACGAGGAGCCGGAGTGCCTGGGCGGCCTGCGGCTGATCCTGCTCAGCGGCGACTTCCCGTCGCCGGAGCACCTGAGCCGCGCGGCACGGTCGACGCGGGCGGTCGTCTACAACGGCTACGGCTGCACCGAGAACTCCTCCATCACCGCCCTCCACCCCATCCGCAGCGCCGACGACGTCACCCGCGAGGAGCGGGTGCCGGTCGGCCGCCCCCTGCCCGGGGTCACCCTGGAGGTCCTCGACGAGGCGCTGCGGCCCTGCCCGCCCGGCACACCCGGACAGCTGGCCGTCGGCGGCCTCGGACTCGCCCAGGGCTACCTCGGCGACCCCGAACTGACCGCCCGCAAATTCGTCACGGGGCCCGACGGACGGCCGCGCTACCTGACCGGCGACCTGGCCCGCACCACCGCCGACGGCGACGTCGTCCTCGTCGGCCGCGCCGACAGCATGGTGAAGATCCGCGGCTACCGCGTCGAACTGACCGCCGTGACCCTCGCCCTGCGCGCCCTCGACGGGGTCGGCGACGCCGTGGTCAAGGCGTTCCCCGAGGACGCCGGCGACAAGTCGCTCACCGCCTTCTACACCACCCCCGACGGACGGCCGCTCGACGCCGCCGACCTGGCGCGCCGGCTGGGCGGCGAACTGCCCTCCTACATGGTCCCCTCCTCGTTCCACCACCTCGACGACCTGCCGAGGAACGTCAACGGAAAGGTCGACCGGTCCGCGCTCACGGACCCGTCGGCGACCTCCCACAAGCCGAAGAAAGGTGACACAGCCATGCAGAACCCGCTCGAGACCGTCGTCCTCCAGGCGTGGAAGGACATCTCCGGCGCCGAGGACTTCACCACCACCGACTCCTTCCTCGGCCACGGCGGGAACTCCCTGCACTTCGTCCAGCTCGCCTCCAGGCTGCAGAAGATATTCGGCGTCGAGGTGAGCACCGAGGACGTCTTCCGGCACGGCACCGTGGAACAGCTGGCCCGTTTCGTCGAGCAGTCACGGGACGCCGGGCGCGACCACGCCGCGCAGGCCCAGTAGGCGTCACCCGGCTGCGGCCGTGCGGCGCCCGGCGCTGACGGCCGGTGGATCTCGCAGAGGACAACGACCGGTGAAATCCCCCCTCGAAACCGCCGTACTCGACCTTGCCCGGACCACCCTCGGCTGTGCCGGCCTCACCGCGCACGAACCGCTCGCCGACCGGTGCCCGCACCCCGGCCTGCTCGACGGCCTCGCCTCCACGCTGACCGCCGTCTTCGCCGTCGAGGTGACCGGCGCGGAGCTCGCGGCCGGCGCCACCGCCGCCGACGTGGCCGAACGCCTGGCCGAACGGCGCGGCACGCCCCGGCAGCCGGAGCTGCGCGCCGGGCTCGCCCGGCGCGACGGGCAGGCCGTGGAGGCGTCCTTCGGCCAGAGCGGCATCTGGCTGATCGACCAGTACCTGCCCAACCCGGCCGCCTACAACGGCCCCTTCCACGTCCGGCTGCCGTTCACCGCCGACCCCGAGCGGCTGCACGCGGCCGTGCGCGGAGTCCTGCGCCGCCAGGACATCCTGCGCACCACCTACGCCCTGCGCGACGGCGTGCTCGTGCAGACCGTCTCGGAGGACGACGACGCCGTCGTCTTCGAGGTCGCCCGCTACGGCGACGACAAGGAACTCGACGCCCTCGTCCACCGGGTGGCCAACCTCCGCCTCGACCTGGAGCGGGGACCGGTCATCGCCGTGACCTGCGCGCTGGGCCCCGCGGACCGGTCGGCGCTGATCTGCAACATCCACCACATCGCCTCCGACGCCGCCTCCGCCGGCATCTTCCTGCGCGAACTCCTCGACGCCTACGACCGCCTCGGCCGCGGCCTGCCCGTCGAGGCCGATCCGGCACGGCCCACCTACGCCGACTTCAGCCAGTGGTACCGGGACCGGATGACCCCCGAAGCCCTGACACGCTCCCTCGACCACTTCGCCGACCGGCTCTCCGGGGAACTGCCGGTGCTCGACCTGCCCACCGACCGCCCCCGCCCCCCGGTGCAGCGCCATCGCGGCGGCGCCCTCCCGCTGCACCTCCCGGCCGCCCTGGCCGACGACTTCGAGGCGCTCGCCCGGGCCGAGGGGGTCACCCTCTTCATGGCCCTCGTCGCCGCGTACGCCGTCTTCCTCTCCCGGCACACCGGACAGCGGCGGGTGCTGATCGGCAGCCCCGTGTCGCTGCGCGACGAACCGGCCACCCACGACCTGATCGGCTACTTCGTCAACCTGATCGTCCTGCAGCAGGAGATCGACGACCGGATGACCGTCCGGGACGTGCTCCGCCGGGCCGGTCAGGAGGTGAGCGACGCGCTGCGGCACAAGTGGGCGCCCTTCGACAAGGTCGTCGAGCGGCTCCAGCCGCCCCGCAGCAGCGGCTACACCCCGCTCGTGCAGACCATGCTCGTGCTCACCCAGAGCGGCTCCGGCCGCATCCCGCACGGCGGCGCCGAACTGCGCATCGAACGCGGCGCCGCCCACGGCGCCAAGTACGACCTGTCCCTGGTCTTCGAACGCGACGTCGACGGCCTGCACGGCCTGGTCGAGTACGACGCCGACCTCTTCGACGAGGCGACCGTACGGGCCCTGGGCGGGCGGCTGCGGCACCTGATGGAGCAGTTCGTCCGGCGTCCCGACGCGTCCCTGCACGAACTCGAGGCGCTCGGCGAGGACGAGCGGCGCACCGTGCTGGCCCGCGGGGACCGCACCGCGTTCGCCTCGCACGACGCGCCCGTCACCGAACTCTTCGAGGCCCAGGCCGAGGCGACCCCCGACGCCGTGGCCCTGGAGGACGGCGACACCGCCCTGACCTACCGCGAGCTCGACGAACGCGCCAACCGGCTCGCCCACGTGCTGCGCGCCTCGGGCGCGGCGGCCGGAACCCGGATCGGCGTCTGCCTGCCCCGCGACCAGACCATGATCGTCGCCCTGCTCGCGATCCTGAAGACCGGAGCGGCGTACGTGCCGCTCGACCCGTCCTACCCCAGACAGCGGATCACCCACACGCTGCGCGACGCCGGCGTCCGCCTGACCGTCACGGACAGCTCGCTGGCCGGCGAACTCCCCCCGGAAGAGCCCCTGTTCGTGCTGGACCGGCACGGCGAGCGGATCGCCGCGGCGCCCGCCACCGGACTCGGCCGAACCAAGACGCCCGACGACGAGATCTACGTCGTGCACACCTCCGGCTCCACCGGTCTGCCCAAGGGCGTGGTCATCGCCGACCGGACCGTCGCCAACCTCGTGCGGGCCCAGCACACCTGCTCCCCGAACGGCGCGACCGGGCGGACCCTGCAGTACATGTCGCTGTCGTTCGACGTCTCCGTGATGGAGATCGTCGGCACCCTGTGCGTCGGCGGCACCCTGGTGCTGGTCCCCGAGGAATTGCGCAAGGACCTGCACGCCCTCGCCGGGTTCCTCGCCGAACGGCGTGTCACCCGCGTGTACCTGCCCTACATCGCGCTGCAGCAGCTGGCCTCCCTGGCCACCGACGCCGGGCTGCGCCTGGACGACCTGCGCGAGATCACCTCCGTCGGCGAGGCCCTCGTCGTCTCCCCGCAGATCAGGGAGTTCTTCACCCGCCACCCGGCCGCCCGCCTGGTCAACATGTACGGCCCGTCGGAGACCCACCTGGCGAGCTGGCACCCGCTCACCGGCTCGCCCGCCGCCTGGCCCGACACCCCGCCGATCGGCCGCCCGGTGGACGGGGTGCGGCTGGTGGTCCTCGACGCCCACCTGCGGCTCACGCCCCCCGGCGTCCCGGGCGAGCTGTACATCGGCGGACCCGTGCTGTCCCCCGGCTACCGCAACCGGCCCGGGGAGACGGCCCGCCGCTTCCTCCCGGACCCGTTCGGCGGCCCCGGCGACCGGCTCTACCGCACCGGCGACCTGGTGCGCTGGAACGCCGCCGGCGACCTGGAGTACCTCGGCCGGACCGACGACCAGATCAAGATCCGCGGCTACCGGATCGAACCCGCCGAGATCGAGGCCGCACTCGACGACCTGGACGGCGTCGCCTCCTCCGCGGTCGCCGCGGTGGACGTCGCCCCCGGCGACCGCAGGCTCGTCGCGGTCCTGGAGTCCTCCCGCACCTGGGACACCGCGGAGCTGCGCCGCGCGGTGTCCGGCACGCTCCCCGACTACATGGTGCCCGCGCTCGTGGTGCAGGTCGGGCACATGCCGACGACCCCGAGCGGGAAGATCGACCGCCGGGCCGTCGCCGGCCTGGCCGCCGCCCGGGCGAGCGAGGCGCACACCGCGCCCGCGGAGCCCGCCCGGCCGCCCCGGCCGGGGCTCGAGGAGCGGATCGCCCGCGAGTGGGCGGACGTGCTGAAGGTGGCCGCGGTCGGCCGGGACGAGGACTTCTTCTCCATCGGCGGGAACTCGATCATCGCCACCGAACTGGTCTACCGGCTGCGCCGGTCGTTCGGGCAGGAGCTCTCCCTGCGCGCCCTGTTCGAGAACCCGACGGTGGAGGGCATGGCCGCCCGGCTGGGCGGCGGCGACGCCGGCGGCGGCACGCCCACCGCCGACGCGCTGCGGGCGGACGCCACGCTCCCCGACGACCTGCCCGTCGTGACCGGCACACCCGTGCCGGTCGCGCAGGCCGGCGACGTCCTGCTCACCGGCGCGACCGGATTCCTGGGCGTCTTCCTGCTGCGGGAACTGACCTCGCGGCCCGGCGGCCCGGTGCACTGCCTGGTGCGGGCGGCGGACGCACAGGCCGGCATACGGCGGCTGCGGGCCACCGCCGGACGCTACCGGCTCCAGGAGCGGATCGACTGGGACCGGGTGCGCGCCGTGCCCGGCGACCTGAGCCGGCCCCGGTTCGGCCTGCCCGGCCAGGAGTACGACGCGCTGGCCGCCGCCGTCGACGTCGTCTACCACGCGGCCGCGCACATCAACTTCGTGCTGCCGTACGCCTCGGTGAAGCCGACGAACGTGGACGGCTTCCGCCACGTCGTCCGCTTCGCCGCGACCGGCCGGCCCAAGCACCTGCAGTACATGTCCACCATCGCCGTGTTCGCTCCGGGCGAGGCGCCCGACGGCACGGTGCTCACCGAGGACGACGTGCCCGAGGCGTGCGAACGGCTGGGCATCGGCTACACCCAGAGCAAGTGGGTCGCCGAACGCATCGCCCACGCGGCCCGCGCCCACGGCGTGCCCGTCACGGTCCACCGCATCGGGCGCATCTCGGGCGACAGCGTCACCGGCGCCTGCCAGAGCGACGACTTCCTGTGGCGGCAGATCAAGAGCTTCGTCGAGCTGGGCTCGGCCCCGCCGGCCGAGGACCTCACCACCGATCTGCTGCCCGTCGACTTCGTCGCCCGCGCCGTCGTCGCCCTCTCCCGCCACCCCGCCGCCCACAACCGCACCCTGCACGTCTTCCACCCCAGCGGATCGGACTTCACCCCTGTCCACGCGGCCCTCCGCGCGGAAGGCCGCCCCCTCGAGATCGTCCCCGCCGACACCTGGCTGTCCCGGCTGGAGGAGTCCGCCCGGCGCCCCGGCGGCAACGCCCTCGCGGCAGCCGTGCCCCTCTTCCGCGAGGGCGCCCTGGAACTGGGCGACAACGCCTACGGCAACGCGGCCACCACCCGCCTGCTGACGGAGCTGGGGCTGTCCTGGCCCGCCATCGACGAGCAGGCGATCGCGCGGATGATCCGGTACTTCCGCTCCGTCGGAGAGCTGGCCGGCGACTGAGGAGACCCCTGCGTCACCCGGCCGTCCCACGGCGCCGCACACCCGCCGGCGCCCCCGACCATCCATCCCAGGGCAATCGCCGAGGCGGTCGCCGGACACCGAAAGCACGAGCAGCCATGCCCACGAGCTCTCGCACCGACACCGAACACGACACCCTCGTACAGTCCGTCGTCGCGGCGCTCCCGGCCCAGCAGCAGCCGGAGTGGCCCGACGCCGGGCGCCTCGCCCTCGTGCACGCCGAACTGGCCCGCGCGGATCCGCTGGTGACGTACGACAGCGTGCGCGCCCTGCGCCGGCTGCTGGCCCGTGCCGCCGAGGGCGAGCTGTGCGTCCTGCAGGCCGGTGACTGCGCAGAGGACCCCGCCGAGAGCGGCCCGGCTGAGCTGGCCCGCAAGGCCGAGATGCTGGACGTCCTCAGCGACATCGTGCGCACGGGCGCCGGACGCCCGGTCCTCCGGGTGGGCCGCCTCGCCGGCCAGTACGCCAAACCCCGCTCCCAGCCGGAGGAACTGCGCGACGGCGTCCGGCTCCCGGTCTACCGCGGCCCCATGGTCAACGCCCCCGACTTCGACGCCGACGCCCGACGGCCCGACCCCGCCCGCATCCTGAGCTGCCACCGGGCCGCCCGGCGGGCCATGGAGTCCCTGGACCGCCTGGGCCGCGGCGAGGGCGCGCCCGCCGACACCCGGGTGTGGACCAGTCACGAGGCACTGCTGCTCGACTACGAACTGCCGCTGGTACGCCGGCACCGCGACGGCGGCAGCTACCTGGCCAGCACCCACTGGCCGTGGGTCGGCGAACGCACCCGGCAGCCGGACGGAGCCCACGTACGGCTGCTGGCGGAGGTGGACAACCCGGTCGCCTGCAAGATCGGCCCGACCACGACCGTGGAGCAGGTGCTCGCCCTGTGCGCCGCGCTCGACCCGGAGCGCTCACCGGGCCGGCTCTCCCTCGTCGCCCGGTTCGGGGCCGCCCGCATCGACGCCCTGGCCCCCCTGGTGCGCGCGGTGCGGCGCGCCGGTCACCCGGTGCTGTGGCTGTGCGACCCGATGCACGGCAACGGCGAACGCACCGCGCAGGGACTGAAGACGCGCCGGCTCACCGCCGTGATGGCGGAGATCAGCCGCTTCGTGGACATCGTCACCGCCGAGGGCGGCCGCGGCGCCGGACTGCACCTGGAGGCCACCCCCGACGACGTCGCCGAGTGCACGGGCGCCGGATTCACCCCGGCCCCCGGCCCGGCCTACCGCACCCTGTGCGACCCCCGGCTGAACCTCATCCAGGCCGTCGCGGCGACCGCCTACTGGCGGCTGCCCGCCCTGGAGGCCGCCGCATGAGCGCGCCGTCCACGCACCCGAGCGGCCTCGCCGCCCTGCTGCCCCCACCGGGCGCCCCCTTCGCCGTCCTGCACCGGCCGGGCGCCGGACACCCCGGCGTGGAGATCCTCAGCGGACCCGTGCGCACCGCCGCCACCCTCGACGAACTGCGCCTGGACGACGGCTCCGGCGCGCCCCCGGGGCCGAACGGTCCCGAGCCGGCGCACCGCGTGCTCGCCCTGGTGCCGCACCGGCAGATCGCCGAACGCGGCTTCGCGGCCCCCGACGACGGCACCCCGCTGCTCGCCATGGACATCACCGCCCAGCACACCGTGCCCCTGGAGCGGATGCTGGAACTCCTGCCCGACCGCACCCTGCACGTCGAGCAGCGGGGCTTCGACCTCGACGACGACCGGTACGCGGCCGGTGTCGAGGCGCTCACCCGCCGGGAGATCCAGCGGGGGGAGGGCGCCAACTTCGTCCTCGCGCGCAGCCTGTACGGCCGGATCCGCGACTTCGACCGGACCCGGGCCCTGGCCGCGCTGCGCCGGCTGCTGACCGCGGAGAGCGGCGCCTACTGGACCTACCTGGTCTGCACCGGCGACCGGTACCTGGTCGGCAGCTCCCCCGAGCAGCAGGTGCGGGCGGTCGGCTCACGGGTGTCGATGAACCCCATCAGCGGGACGTACCGCTACCCGCGGGGCGGCGGCCCGGACCGCGAGGGCCTGCTCCGGTTCCTCGCCGACCCCAAGGAGATCCACGAGCTGTACATGGTCGTGGACGAGGAACTGAAGATGATGACCGAGCTGTGCGGCCCCCGGGTGCGCGTGTCGGGCCCCACGCTCGCGTGGATGTCACGCCTCGCCCACACGCAGTACCACCTGCACGGCGAGTCCCCGCTGCCCCTGACGGACATCCTGCGCGGCACGCTGCCCGCGCCCACGGTGACGGGCAGCCCGGTGGAGAACGCCTGCCGGGTCATCGCCCGGTACGAGCCGGGCGGCCGGGGCTACTACAGCGGTGTGCTGGCGCTGGCCGGCCGGGAAGGGGGACACCGCGCCCTGGACGCGGTCATCGTCCTGCGCACCGCCGACATCGCCGCGGACGGGACCGTACGGCTGACCACCGGCGCGACCGTGGTGCGCGACTCGGCGCCCCGCGAGGAGGCCGCGGAGACCACCGCGAAGGCCGCGGGGCTGCTCACCGCGCTGACCCGCGACGACACCGGCCGGCCCCCGGCGCCGGCTCCCGGCGCGCCGGACGGCTCGCTGGGCGACGATCCGGCGGTGCGCTCGGCGCTGCGCTCCCGCAACGACGGCATCGCCTCCTTCTGGCTCGGCGGCGCGGCGCGTCCGACGGCGCCCTCACGCCGCGGGCCCCGGGTGGTGGTGATCGACGCGGAGGACCGGTTCACCAGCATGCTCGCGCAGCAGCTCCGCGCCGTCGGCTGCGAGGTCGGCGTCCACCCCTGGTGGTCGGTCCCCGGCGAGGCCGACGACCCCGGCGCCGTGCTGCTGCTGGGGCCGGGGCCCGGCGACCCCCGGGACGTGGCCGACCCGCGCGTCGCACGGCTGCGGTCCCTGGCCGCCCGGCGGCTCGGCCGGCGGCTGCCGCTCGCCGCGGTCTGCCTCGGCCACCAGGCCGTCTGCGGGGTGCTGGGCCTCAGCCTGGTCCGGCTCCCGCAGCCCCGCCAGGGCGCGCGGATGAACGTCCGCCTGTGGGGCCGCGACCGGCGGGTCGGCTTCTACAACAGCTTCACCGCACGCTCCGACACCGACCGCTGCGCACTGCCCGGACCGGACGCCACGGCCCGCGTGTGGCGGCGGGACGGACCGGACGTGATCGCGCTGGACGGCCCAGGGCTGGCCACCGTCCAGTTCCACGCCGAGTCGCTGCTCACCGAGGACGGCCCGCAGATCCTGCGCGAACTGGTCGACCGGGCCGGCCGGACCGAGCGGCGCACCGGGGTCCTGACGTCCCGCCGAGCCGAGGAGCACGCGTGAAGACACCCGCAACCGCCGTCGCCCCGGCCGGCGCCGCCTGCGACCCGCGCGAACTGCGGCGCGCCCTGGGCCACTTCGCCACCGGCGTCACGGTGGTGACCTGCCGGCGCGGCGCCCTGCTGCACGGGGCGACGGTGAACTCCTTCACCTCGGTGTCGCTCGATCCGCCGCTCGCCCTGGTCGCCCTGGGCCGCGGCACCCGCGCCGCGGCCCTGCTGGACGCCGGTCCCTTCGTCGTCAACCTCCTCGGCGAGCACCAGCAGGACCTGGCCCTGCACTTCGCCGGCCGCCCGTCGGCGCGTGCCGTGCCGTGGGTGGACGGCGACGGCGACCGGCCCCGGCTGGAGGGCACCCTCGGGTACCTCGTGTGCCGCCCCTGGCGCACCTACGACGGAGGCGACCACACCCTGCACGTCGGCCGCGTCGAGGAGTTCGCCGCCACCGGCGGCCGGCCGCTGCTGTTCTACCGCGGCGTCTTCCCCCGTCTGATGCCGGACGGGCCCGGACCGGAGGGACCCGCCGCGGCGTGGTCGCTCTGCCTGGACGGGCCGGGACCGGCCATGGAGCAGTTCGTCACCGATCACGAGACACGGAAGTAGGGACATGGCACCCGACAACGGACAGCCCGCAGCGCCCGGCACGGCCGGGGCGGCCACCGGAAAGGCCCGGGTCACCCGGCCGCTGACCGGGGACGAGTACATCGAGAGCATCCGCGACGGGCGGGAGATCTGGGCGTACGGCGAGAAGGTCGACGACGTCACCAAGCACCCCGCGTTCCGCAACACCGTGCGCATGACGGCCCGGCTGTACGACGCCCTGCACGATCCCGAGCACCACGACACGCTGACCGCGCCCACCGACACCGGAAGCGACGGCTTCACCCACAAGTTCTACCGGGTGCCGCGCAGTGTGCAGGATCTCGTGGGCGACCGGGACGCCATCGCCGACTGGGCCCGCCTGACCTACGGCTGGATGGGCCGCAGCCCCGACTACAAGGCCAGCTTCCTGGTGACCCTCGGCGCGAACCCCGACTACTACGGCGACTTCGCGGACAACGCCCGCCGGCTGTACGCCACCGCGCAGGAGAACGTGCTGTTCTGGAACCACGCGGTGATCAACCCGCCGGTCGACCGGCACCGCCCCGCGGACGAGGTGGACGACGTCTTCGTGCACGTGGAGAAGGAGTGCGACGACGGCCTCGTGGTGAGCGGTGCGAAGGTGGTGGCGACCGGGTCCGCGCTCACCCACTTCAACTTCGTGGCGCACTACGGACTGCCCGTGAAGAAGAAGGAGTTCGCCCTCGTCGCCACGCTGCCCCTGGGGGCGCCCGGCGTGAAGCTCATCTGCCGCCAGTCCTACGAACTGGCCGCGAGCCGCACGGGCAGCCCGTTCGACTACCCGCTGTCGAGCCGGCTCGACGAGAACGACACCATCTTCATCCTGGACAAGGTGAAGATCCCCTGGGAGAACGTCCTCATCTACGGCGACACCGCCAAGGCCGGCACCTTCCTGCAGACCTCCGGCTTCACCCACCGGCTCACCTTCCACGGGGTCACCCGGCTGGCCGTGAAGCTGGACTTCCTCGCGGGCCTGCTGCTCAAGGGCGTGGAGGTCACCGGCACCAAGGACTTCCGGGGCATCCAGACCCGGGTCGGCGAGGTCCTCGCCTGGCGCAACATGTTCTGGGCGCTGAGCGACGCGATGGCGCACAACCCCGACCCGTGGCACGACGGGGCGCTGCTGCCCAATCTCGACTACGGCATGGCCTACCGGTGGTTCATGACCATCGGCTACCCGCGGGTCCGGGAGATCATCATGCAGGACCTCAGCAGCGGGCTGATCTACCTCACCTCGCACGCCAAGGACTTCGGCGAACCGGAACTCCGCCCCCACCTGGACCGCTTCATGCGGGGCTCCAACGGCTACGAGGCGGTGGAGCGCGCCAAGCTGATGAAGCTCATCTGGGACTCCGTGGGCACCGAGTTCGCCGGGCGGCACGAGCTGTACGAGCGGAACTACTCCGGCAACCACGAGAGCGTGCGGATCGAGCTGCTGCACGCCCAGACGGCCTCCGGTCTCGTCGACCGGTACCGGGGCTTCGCCGAGCAGTGCATGGCGGAGTACGACCTGGACGGCTGGACCGCCCCGGACCTGGTGCCGCCCGACGTCGACTGACCGGCGCCGTGCCGCCCGGCCCGCGGGCGGCACGGGCGGCACGGCGCGGGGCGGGGGAGGACCGCCCGCCCCGGCCGGTCAGCCGGTGATCAGGGCCAGCGTGAAGCCGTCGTACCCCTTGGTGCCGACGGTCTGGATCGAGGTGGCGGTGACGTCCGAGCGGCCGGCCAGCATCTCGTGGAACCGGCGCACCCCCTGCACGCCGGCGTCGGTGTGGTCCGGGTCGGCCACCGCTCCGCCCAGGACGACGTTGTCCACGACCACCACGCCGCCCGGCCGCGACAGCTTTAGGGCCCAGGTGAAGTACTCGGGGATGTCGGGCTTGTTGGCGTCGATGAACACCATGTCGAAGGGGGCGGTACCGGGCCGGTCGAGGGTCGGCAGGATGTCCAGCGCCCGGCCGACGTGCTGTTCGACGAGGTGGGCGACCCCCGCCTCGGCGAGACGCGACGCGGCCGACTCGGCGAAGGACCGTTCCCACTCGATGGTGACCAGCCGGCCGTCCGGCGGCAGCGCGCGGGCCAGCCAGATGCTGCTGTACCCGCCGAACGTGCCGATCTCGAGGATGTGCCGCGCCTGCCGCATACGCGCCAGCAGGTGCAGGAGTTTTCCCTGCGGGGCGCTGACGGCGAGATCGGGCAGATCGAAATCCATATGGGCTCGGGCGGCTTTCGAAAGTGCGTCGTCCTCCTCCACGAGAAGGGAGCTGAAGTAGGCGTCGACACTGTTCCACAGCTCTTGTTCCATGGCTGCCATAATTCACCAGGAATCCATGGATGGCAAGAGTTGATTACGCAATCCGTGATGCCGTGAACCAGGAAAGTTACCAGGTCAGCGGCATGATCAAGGCTGCTCGGCAGCACGAGAAAAGCGTCGGTGAAATATTCGGAGGGCAGGCGGCGATTATCGCGGAGGTGGCATTGACTGCCGTCCTCGCCGTTGCCTAGCCTGTCATTCCGGAACCTTGTGGAAAACCCTTCCCAAATAGGAGTGTCACCACATGCGAGAAGGCTCCGTCACCACCCTGGACGCGCCCCCGGTGAAACTGGTGCCGGCGATGCACCACCTGGGCGTCCAGACCCGCGACCTGGACAACTCCCTGGCCTGGTACAAGGACTTCTTCGGCTGCACCGAGACGTGGACGCTCACCACGTTCTCGGACCTGACCCGCAGCAGGCTCCCGGGCATCACCCGGCTGACCGAGATCAGCGTCGCCGACGTCCGCTTCCACCTCTTCGAACGCGCCGGGCACGACCCGGTCCTGCCCGGCGGCAACAAGGCCCAGTTCCAGCACGTCTGCCTCGCCACCGGCTCCCCGGAGGAGCTGCGGGCCTGGCGGGACCGCTGGATCGAGCTGTACCGCTCCGGCCGTTACGAGTTCGCGACCGACGAGCAGCCCACGGACATCGTGGTGGACGCCGACGGGGTGCACAGCTGCTACCTGTTCGACCCCAACGGCCTGGAGTTCGAGCTCACCTGGATCCCGGGCGGTGCCGCATGAGCGCGGGACCGCACCGGACCGTCACCGAACTGCCGGTGCCCGAAGGATGGGACTTCGGGGACTTCCCGTACGGCCTGGAGCCGCTGACCCTGCCCGAGCCCCCGCACCGGCCCGCGGCGGACGTGCCGGACGTGCTGTGCGCCGAGCCCGCCCCCGGCGCGGCCCAGTCGCCGTGCCCGCGCACCGGCCCGACGCCCGGCCTCGCGGAACTGTCCCACCAGCTGTTCTGGTTCCGCTGGATCACCGGTCACCAGGTGACGTTCGCCGTCTGGCAGCTCCTCGGCCACGCGCTGCACCAGGCCCACGCCCGGCCCGACCCCGCCCCCTCGCTCAGGGCCATGACGGACCTGACCCGGGCCTACACGGCGATGCTGCTCTACACCAGCTCCTGCCCCAAGGACGTCTACAGCGACGTCATCCGGCCCAGCATGTTCCTGCAGCACCGCGGCTTCAGCGGCACCTGGGCGCCGGACTTCCACCCCGTCCGGCAGCTGCTGCGGGGCAGGAAGACGCCGTGGCACGACACCCCGGAGGGCGGCAGGCTGGCCGGCGAGGTCCGGCTCTACCACCTGGTGCACTCGGGCGTCGCCGCGAAGCTCGTGCCCGGCGGCAGGTCCCTGCTGCAGGACACCGCCCCCGCGGCCCGGCCGCACGACCCCCGGCTGCAGGCGCTGGTCTACGACAACTACTTCCTCACCCTGCGCGCCGACGTCCCGACCGCCGAGGTGATCGGCCAGCTCCGGCGCCGGCTGGCCGCGGTGCGCCTGGACGTGTCGGTCAACGGCCTGTACCCCGGGCTGACCGACAAGGAGGACGCCGAACTGCCCGAGGAGCTGCGCAGCGAGGAGGCACGCGCCTGCGAGCGGGACTTCACCGCCGTCCTCGCGCGCGTCGACGGCCTGGCCGCCGCACTCGACCGGCGGCTGCTCGACGGCACGATCGCCCGCTGAGCCGCCCCGCTCCCCGACCGACGCGACAGGAAAGGAGCTGACGGACCGTGCGGCACGGAGTCGTCGTCCTGCCGGAACGCCGCTGGCGGCAGGCCCGTGAACAATGGGTGCGCGCCGAGGAGTTCGGCTTCGACCACGCCTGGACCTACGACCAGCTGATGTGGCGGTGGCTGCGCGACGAGCCCTGGTTCGGCGCCGTGCCCACCCTTGCGGCGGCGGCCGAGGCCACCTCGACCCTGACCGTGGGCACCATGGTCGCCACACCCACCTACCGGCACCCGGTCACACTGGCCAAAGAGGTGATGACCCTCGAGGACATCGCCGGCGGCCGGTTCGTGTGCGGGCTGGGAGCCGGGGCCGGCGGTCTCGACGACCGCGTCGTCGACCCGGCCGTCTACACCCCGCGGCAGCGCGCCGACCGTTTCGCCGAGTTCGTCGAACTGCTCGACAAGCTGCTGAGCCGGCGCAGCACCACGCACACGGGCGCCTACTACGACGTCCGCGACGTGCCGATGCGGCCGGGCTGCCTGACCGCGCCCCGGGTGCCGTTCGCCATCGCGGCGACCGGACCGCGCGGCATGCGGCTGGCGGCCCGCCACGCCGAGCTGTGGATCACCGCGGGGCAGCCCGGCAACTTCGACGCCCTGCCGTACCAGGAGACACTGCCGGTGATCAAGGAGCAGCTGGCGCGTCTGGACGAGGCGTGCGAGCGCACCGGGCGGGACCCCGCCACCCTGCGCCGGCTGCTGCTCACCGGCGCCATGGTGGGCGGCGTCCTGGACTCCGTCGAGGCGTACCGCGACGCGGCCGGCCGCTTCGGCGAACTCGGCGTCACCGACTTCGTCGTGCACTGGCCGCGGCCCGGCTTCCCCTACCAGGGCAGTATGAAGGTGCTCGAACGGATCGCGCAGGACGTGCTGACCGTCCGGCGGGAGGAGCGGCCGTGATCGACTACGAGATCGTCGACATGTTCACCGGCACGCCGTTCGAGGGCTGCGCGCTCGGGGTGGTCCCGGACGCGACCGCACTCGACGACGGCGGCATGCAGGCCGTGGCCCGCGAGACCGGCTGCACCGAGACGGCGTTCGTCCTGCCCCCCGAGTCGCCCGGCGCCACCCACCGGGTCCGGGTCTTCACCCCGCAGCGGGAGTCACCGTACGGCGGGCACTCCGCCGTCGGCACGGCCACCACCCTGGTCCGCCTCGGCCGCCTGCCCGCGGGGGAGCTGGTGCAGGAGTGCGGTGGGCGCCTGACGGCCGTGCGCGCCGGCGCCCGGGAGGCCACGCTCAGCGTGCGCGCGGAGCCCGTGCCGCCCGCGGCCTTCGACGCCGCGCCGCTGCTCGACGCCTGCGGTCTCACCGAGGACGACCTGGTCGCCGAGCCCTGCCTGACCGGGTTCGGGCCGGCGTTCCACGTGCTGCCGGTCGGCCCCGAGGCGGTCGCCCGTGCCGTGCACCACCCGGCGCACCCGGTGTGGTCCACCTGCCCCGACGCGGTGGTCGTCGCCTACGACAGCCGCGAGCACCGGGCCGAGGTGCGGGTGTTCGCACCCGGTTACGGCATGCCGGAGGACCCGGCGTGCGCCTCCGCCGCCCTGGGCCTGGGCGCCTGGCTCGCCCGGGCGGGCCTGACGCCGCAGGCGGACGGCGTCCTCGCCTACCGGGTCCGGCAGGGGCAGAACCTCGGCCGCCCCGCCCGGCTCGACTGCGCCGTGACCGTGCGCGCCGGCCGGCCGGTCGCCGCCGAGGTGACCGGGCAGGTGACGGCCACGGCCCGCGGCCGGATGACCCTGCCCCGCACGGCGGCCCTCGCACACTGAGACCGAAGAACAGACCGAAGAACAGAACGCGGCACGGACCGCGGCACGGACCGCAGAAAAGACTGCACGACAGACTGCACAACGCACTGCAGGACAGAGCCCGGAACACGAACACGAAGAGGAGAGGAACCCGACTGTGTTGTTCCGTCCAGAGCTGCGCGGCAACCGGGGCGCGGTCGCCTCGACCCACTGGCTGGCCTCGGCCGCCGGCTTCCGCATGTACGACAAGGGCGGCAACGCGTTCGACGCGGCCGTCGCCGCCGCGTTCGTCATCCAGGTCGTGGAACCCCACCTCAACGGCCCCGGCGGAGACGTGCCCGTCCTCGTCCACCGGGCCGGATCGGGACGGGTCGACGTGGTCTGCGGTCAGGGACCCATGCCGCGAGCGGCGACCATCGACCGGTTCGAGGAGCTCGGCCTGTCGGTGGTCCCCGGCTCCGGTCTGCTGCCCGCGGTGGTGCCCGGGGCGTTCGGCGCGTGGATGCGGGTCCTCGCCGAGTACGGCACCCTGCGCCTGGAGGACGTCCTGGAGCCGGCGATCGGCTACGCCGAACGCGGCTACCCGCTGCTCCCCAAGGCCGCGGCGATGATCGCGGCGCTCCAGGAGCTGTTCCGCGACGAGTGGACGGAGTCCGCCCGCACCTACCTGGTCGGCGGGGCCGCGCCCCGGCCCGGTCAGCGCATGACCAACCCGGACCTGGCCCGCACCTACCGGCGCCTCCTCGACGAGGCGAGGGCGGCCGGCGCCGACCGGGACAAGCAGATCGACGCCGCCGTGCGCGCCTTCTACGAGGGCTTCGTGGCCGAGGCCATCGACCGCTATCTCGCCACGGCCGAGGAGATCGACGCCACCGGCCGCCGCCACCGCGGCCTGCTGACCGGCGCCGACCTCGCGGACTGGCGGCCCACGGTGGAGCCCTCGCTCTCCTTCCGGCACCGCGGACTCACGGTGCACAAGGCAGGACCCTGGTCCCAGGGCCCGGTCTTCCTCCAGCAGCTCGCGCTGCTGCAGGGGTTCGACCTCGCCGGCATGGGGCCGCACAGCGCCGAGTTCCTGCACACGGTCACCGAGGCGGCGAAACTGGCGTTCGCCGACCGCGAGGCCTGGTACGGCGACCCCGCCCACGCGCAGGTGCCGGTCGACGACCTGCTGGACCCGGCGTACACCGCGGCCCGCCGCGAACTCATCGGCCCCGAGGCGTCCGCGGAGCTGCGGCCGGGCTCGCCGGGCGGCCGGACGCCGCTGCTGCCGCCGGTCCACGACGAGTCCGCCGGCCCGGCCGGTCCCGCCTGGCTCGGCGAGCTGGAGGAGGGCATCCCGGCGGTGGTGCGCTCGACGGCCGCCCGGGGCGACACCTGCTGCGTCACGGCCACGGACGCCGCCGGCAACATGGTCGTCGCGACACCCAGCGGGGGCTGGCTGAAGAGCTCCCCGGTGGTGCCGGGCCTCGGGTTCCCGCTGGGCACCCGCGGACAGATGGCCACGCTGACCCGGGGGCACGCCAACGCGCTGGCTCCCGGCAAGCGCCCGCGCACCACCCTCAGCCCGACCCTGGTGCTCCGGGAGGGCAGGCCCGTCCTGGCGTTCGGCACCCCGGGCGGCGACCAGCAGGACCAGTGGACCCTGCAGTTCTTCCTCCGGCACACCGAGCACGGCATGGGGCTGCAGGAGGCCGTCGAGGCGCGGACCTTCCACACCGACCACGTACCGACCTCGTTCACCCCGCGGCGCTTCTCGCCCGGGACGCTGGTCGTCGAAGAAGGCATTGCGGCGGAAACCATCGATGAACTCAGGCGACGCGGGCACCAGGTGCGCACGGTCGCCGACTACAGCCTGAGCAAGGTCTGCGCGACCGGGCTGAGCAGCGACGACATGGTCGTCGCAGCGGCCAGCCCGCGCGGTGCCCAGGCCTACGCCATCGCCGATTGAGGAAGCGATCCCGATGGGATAAATTTCCGTACAGAAACTATTACGGCCGATGGAAGAGGAACGGCATGGTGTCCCACCCGTCACCGGACCCGGGTGACCACATCGTCCTGGGCGAGGCTCGGCAGAACAACCTCAAGGGCGTCAGCCTGCGCATCCCCAAGGGGCGGCTGACCGTCTTCACCGGCGTGTCGGGTTCCGGCAAGTCCTCCCTGGTGTTCGGGACGATCGCCGTCGAGTCGCAGCGGCAGCTCAACGAGACCTACCCCGCGTTCATCCGCAACCGGCTGCCCAAGTTCGAGCGGCCCGACGCGGAGGTCATCGAGAACCTGTCCGCCGCGATCGTCATCGACCAGCGTCCGGTCGGCGGCAACGCCCGCTCCACGGTCGGCACCATGACCGAGATCCACTCCATGCTGCGGGTGCTGTTCTCCCGGCACGGCACCCCCAGCGCGGGCCCCTCGCACATGTACTCCTTCAACGATCCGCGCGGCATGTGCCCGGAGTGCGAGGGGCTCGGATCCACGGTGCGGCTGGACCTGAACCGGCTGCTGGACGAGGACAAGAGCCTCAACGAGGGCGCCATCCGCTTCCCGCCCTTCGCCGTGGGCACCTTCCAGTGGCAGCTGTACGCGGAGTCCGGGCTGTTCGACCCCGACCTGCCGCTGCGGGAGTTCTCCGCAGAGGACCGCGAACTGCTCCTGCACGGCTCGGGGTTCAAGGTCGACCGGGCCGGCCGGCACGGCGTCTACAAGAACGAGTACGAAGGGATCGTGCTGCGCTTCACCCGCCGCTACCTCAAGCCGGGCCTGGACGCCCTCAAGGCGAAGGAACGGGCGGCGGTGGAGCAGGTCGTGACGGAGGGTCCCTGCCAGGCCTGCGGCGGTGCCCGGCTGGGCCCCGCCGCACTCGCCTCGCGGATCGCCGGGGACAACATCGCCGACTACTGCGCACTGGAGGTCACCGATCTGATCGGCCGGCTGGAGCGCATCGACGCCCCGGCGGTCAAACCGGTGGTGCAGGCGGCGCTGTCCGCGCTGCGCAGGATCGAGGCCGTGGGACTCGGCTACCTCAGCCTCGACCGCCAGACCGCCACGCTCTCCGGCGGCGAGGCCCAGCGTCTGAAGACGGTGCGCCACCTGGGCAGCAGTCTGACCGGGCTGACGTACATCTTCGACGAGCCGAGCGTCGGCCTGCACCCGCGCGACGTGCGGCGGCTGAACGAGCTGCTGCTCGCGCTGCGCGACAAGGGCAACACGGTGCTCGTGGTGGAGCACGACCGGGACGTCATCGCCATCGCCGACCACGTCGTCGACATGGGCCCGGGCGCGGGCAGGCAGGGCGGCGAGGTGGTCTACGAGGGGACCCTGGCCGGGTTACGGGCCGCCGGCACCCCGACCGGACGCGGCCTGAACGCGGTGCCCGGGCTGAAAGGCCGCGTCCGCACGCCGCGGGGCCGGCTGACGGTCCGCGGTGCCCGGCTGCACAACCTCAAGGACGTCACGGTCGACGTGCCCACCGGAGTGCTCGTCGCGCTGAGCGGCGTCGCCGGCTCGGGCAAGAGCTCGCTCGCCCGGGAACTGGTCGCCCGGTACCCGCAGGAGACGGTCGTGGTCGACCAGTCCTCGATCGGGATCTCCTCCCGTTCCACCCCCGCGACCTACACCGACGTCATGGACACCGTGCGGCGGCTCTTCTCCCGCGCCTCGGGGGCCGACCCCGGCCTGTTCAGCTTCAACTCCGCGGGCGCCTGCCCGGAATGCCAGGGGCGCGGTGTGATCGAGACCGACCTCGCGTTCATGGACCCGGTCACCACGGTCTGCGAGCGCTGCGAGGGGCGCCGCTTCAACGACGAGGCGCTGCGCCACACCCTGAACGGCCGGACCATCGTCGACGTGCTCGCCATGACGGCCGAGGAGGCGATCGGATTCTTCGACGACGAGGCGTCCGTCCGCCGCAAACTGGCCCTGCTGACCGAGGTCGGCCTCGGCTACCTCACGCTCGGCCAGCCCCTGTCCACCCTCTCCGGCGGGGAACGCCAGCGGCTGAAGCTGGCCCACCGGCTGCACACCTCCGGCAGCGTCTACGTCTTCGACGAGCCGTCCACCGGCCTGCACATGACGGACCTGGGCAAGCTGCTCGCCCTGTTCGACCGGCTCGTCGACGGCGGCAACACGGTCGTGGTGATCGAACACGACCTGGACGTGCTCAAGCACGCCGACTGGATCATCGACCTCGGCCCCGAGGCCGGCCGGCACGGCGGCCGGGTGGTGTTCGAGGGCACCCCGGCGGACCTGGTGCGGGCCCACGACTCGCACACCGGCCGGTGCCTGGCCGAGGACCTCGCCGCACACGGCCGCCTCTGACGGCCCGGAGCGCCCGGCCGCGCGCCGGGTGCTCCGGGCCGCGTCCCCGTACCGCCCCGGCACCCCACGACACGGACGGACAAGGAGTCCCAGATGCCCCTCATCCACGTCACCCTGCTGAGCGGCCGCAGCGAGGAGGAGATCACCGCACTCGGCCGCGCCCTCACCGAGGCCGTGCACACCACGCTGGGCACCCCCCGGGAGGCGATCCGGGTGACGGTGGACGAGTGCCGGCCCGGGCACTGGTTCGTGGGCGGCGCCTCGATGGCCGAGAGGAAGAAGGAGACCCGGGGCGGCTGAGCGGCCCGCGGGCCGCCCCGGGCGCCGGGGTTCAGGCCGCGTCGGCGAACCGCCGGCGGATCCGCCCGACCTGCTCGGCGTCGACCGCCGGGAGATCGTCGCGGGTGAGCCGGCCGCTGCGCGTGAGCAGGTGCGCGTTGAAGGCCTCCGGCGGCAGCCCCACGCAGCGGTCGATGTTCTCGAACCACTCCAGGCTGGTCGACGCGGTCCGCTGCATCCGCTCCACCGCGGGCCGCCGCTCGTCCTGGTACGCCGCCAGCGCCTCCGGAACCGTCCGGTGGTCGTGCAGGGCCGTGGCGAGGGCGAGCCCGTCCTCCATGGCCAGCTTGGTGCCCGAACCGATCGAGAAGTGCGTGGTGTGCGCGCTGTCCCCGAGGAGGACCAGGTTGCCGTGGCTCCAGTTCCGGTTGCGCACGGCGGCGAAGCGGCCCCAGTACGACCGGTTGCCCCACAGCCCGTGCCCGTCCAGCAGGCCGGAGAAGTGCTCCGCCACCCTGCCGATGCCGTCCCGGTCGCCCACCGGGTCCTCGGAGCGGCGGAGCGCGGCCGTGAAGCCGGCCGCCTCCCACACCGCGTCCGCGACCTCCACGATGAACGTGCTGCGACCCGGGGCGTACGGGTAGGCGTGGGCCTGCATGGGGCCGTGCTCGGTCTCCACGACGGCGAAGGTGAGCGCGTCGAACGGCCGGTCCGTGCCGAGCCACATGTACCGCGACCCGGCCTCCTGCCGCTCCGTGCCGAACGCGGCCGCGTACCGGGCGCGGGTGCGCGATCCCACGCCGTCCGCCGCGACGACGAGGTCGTGGGAGGCGCGCAGCCGGGCGACGTCCGGCGCCCGGGTGCCGAAGTGCAGCCGCACCCCGAGGTCGGCGCAGCGCTGCTGCAGCAGCCGGAGCAGGGTGTGGCGGCTGATCGCGGCGAACCCGTATCCCTCGTTGCGCTGGGTCGCGCCCCGGTAGAACACGTCGATCCGCGTCCACCGCGCGAACTCGGCCGTGATCGCATCGAACAGAGCTGGGTCGGCGGCCTCGATGCCGCCGAGCGCGCCGTCGGAGAAGACGACACCGAACCCGAACGTGTCACGGGCCGTGCTGGCCTCCCAGACCTCCACGGTGTCGTGGGGCCGCAGGCGCTTGACGAGGCAGGCCGTGTACAGCCCGCCGGGGCCGGCTCCGATCACCGCTATCCGCATGGCACCTCGCTGTGGCTTGGAGGGGGACTGAATGTGCAGGGACCCAGCAAATGATATCCAAAGGGAAATGAAGCAATCCTGAACTCCCGGACGATCCACCCCACTTGACCACCCGGACGAGACGGCCCGTTTCCCTCGCGTAATCACCTCCCCGACGAAGGGGCGCCATATGCAGCACGTCCCGACGCCGACGCAGACGCCGACGCCCACACGTCTCACCGCGACCGGCCTGGCCGGCCGGTCCTCCGCTCCCGACCCGCCGCCGTTCGCCCGGCCGCCGGGCCGGCCGACCGCTGTGGCCTGACCGGCCGCCGGCCGCAGGAAGGTCACTCGCCTGCCGCGCGCCCCAGTTCCAGCAGGGTGCGAGCCGCCGATTCCAGGGCGAGCGTCATCGACCCGCCGTTGGGCTCGAACGAGGTGTGGTCGCCGGCGAAGTGCAGCCGGCCCTCGGGCCGGCGCATGGCCGGCATCAGCGCACTGTGCCCCAGCTCGGGCAGGATGTAGGCGCCTTCGATGTACGGCTGCCGGTCCCACACCACCGACGTGCCGGTCTCGAAGTGCTCCCGGGCGCCGGGCAGCATCGTCTCGACCTGGTCCAGGGCGAAGCGGAGCCGCTCCTCGGGGCTGAGCACGGCCAGCGCCCGGGCCCGCCACCCGGTTATCAGGCACTCCAGTATCTTGCGGGGCCCGGGCAGCCGGGGCGTGGCGTCCCGCACCCACCGCACCGGCAGATCGGTGGAGAAGCTCGCGTTGTCCTGGGGCCAGAACTGGCGGCGCATCTGGAGGTAGACCCGCACGATCGACGAGTACTTCACCCGCCGCATCGCGTCCCGTTTGGCCTCGGACAGCCCGGCGTCCGTGAAGTCGATGTGCCGGATCGCGCTGAACGGCACGGTCACCACCACACGGTCGGCCTCCAGGGTGTGCATGCGGGTGCCGTCGAGGAAGGTGACCCGCGCGCCCTCGTCGTCCTGGGTGACCCGCACGACCGGGGCGCGGTAGCGGATGCGGTCCTTCAGCCGTTCGGCGAACGCCCGCGGGAAGCGGTCCGTGCCGCCCTTCACCTTCGACCAGCGGGGATCGGCGTTGGCCAGCGAGTGCGGGCTGGACTCGTGCCGCAGCCAGGACAGGGCGGAGGCGGTCTTGAGGTCGCCGCCGCGCATCTCCAGGAAATGCGGCTCCACCAGGTCGATCGCCGTCGGCGACGCGCCGCGCTCGGACAGCACCTCGTACACCGACCGCCGGTCGTACGGTTCGAGCAGCGGGGTCGGCGCCCAGTCCGCCGCCGTGATGTCCGGCTCCAGTGCCTCGTAGGTGCGGCGCACATAGCGGTCGATCATGTCGGTGACGCCCAGCCCCTTCTCGTGCGGGGCCAGCGGGAGCCCGGCGCGGTCCAGGGATTCGGCGTCGGGGCCGAAGAACCGGCCGCCGGCGAAGTAGGAGAACTGGGTGCCGACCAGGTCGGCGGTGTCGAGTTCCACTCCCAGCTCGCGCAGGTAGTGCATGGCGTAGTGGCAGTGCGGGGTCAGGGTCATGGCGCCGGCCTCGGCGTACAGGCCGTCCGCGAAGGGTGCGCGCAGGGTGTACGCCCGCCCGCCCGGGCGGTCCGACGCCTCCAGGACCGTGACGTCGCCGCCCCGCTTGGCCAGTTCGTACGCCACGGCGAGGCCGGACAGACCCGCACCGATCACGACGACCCTGCCGGGCGTCCTGAGCCCCGGCATCCCGCTGTCGAACTCACGCCGCACGTCGGTCTGCGTGACCTCGGCCATCGGCTCTCCCCCTTCCACCGCGACCGCGCGCGGTTGTCGCCATATGATTGAAGGAAGGAAATCATATGTGAGTCAGGCGGAGATCAGAACCCGCCAAAATCAGATCCCTTGCGGACGGCAGGCGAAACATCGCATGCCCGGCGGCAACCGTCGCGGTGCGGCCCAGCCGTTTCCTCCGCCGCGCGGCGGTCGTTCAGGAAGGCATGAGCACCACCCCGATCCTGGTCCTCGGAGCCACCGGCTCCGCGGGCCGGCGCGTCGCCGCGCACCTGCGGGCCCTGGCCGCACCAATCAGGCCCGCCTCCCGGCGCAGCGCCACCCGTTTCGACTGGAACGACCGGAGCACCTGGGAACCGGCCCTGCAGGGTGTCGGCCGCATGTTCCTGATGGCCCCCGACGGCGTCCCCGTCGACCCGGACTTCGTCGCCCTGGCGGCGGACCTGCGGGTCGAGCACATCGTGCTGCTGTCCAGCCGTGCCATCGAGACCATAGGAGACCAGCGGCTGCTCCGGGCCGAGGAGGCCGTCAAGAAGTCCGGGTGCGCCTGGACGATCCTGCGCGCCGACTGGTTCGACCAGAACTTCGACGAGGGTCCCTTCCGTCAGGCGGTCCTCGCCGGGGAGCTGGCGGTGCCGCTCGGGGACTGCCGTCAGGGGTTCGTGGACCTGGAGGACGTCGCAGCCGTGGCCGCCCGGACCCTGACCGGGAGCGGGCACACCGGCCGGTGCTACGAACTGACCGGGCCGCAGGCGCTGACCTTCGCCGAGGTGTGCGCCGTCATCCAGGACGTCACCGGGCGCCCCATGCGGTTCCACGGCGGCGAGGACGCCTACCGGGCCGCGCACGCGTCCGTCGGCCGGTCGGGGGCGTCGGTCGAGCGGGAGATCACCGCCTACGCCGCACTGCGCGCCCTCGGCGACACCGAGCTGTCGGACGCGGTGCCCCGCCTCCTCGGCCGCCCGGCCCGCACCTTCCGCCGGTACGCCGCCGAGGCGGCGGCCCACGGCAGCTGGCCGCCCACCCCGGGCGCCACCGGAACACCCTGACCGCCCCGGCCCGGTCCGCTCCCGCACGCCCGGACAGACCCGCCGGACGCCGACTGACGGCACGCGGGACCCGGCCGGGCCATCGCCCGCCCGGCCGGCGCGATCACCCGTTCGGAGTCCTCGACGCCGCCCCGGGCGCGACCCGCCGACGGCCGCGGCCCGGGGGCCGGTCCAGCGGCGCACCGTCGGGGGACCGGCTCCGGCGGAAGCCCGCCACGACGCGTCGGACGGGCGAACGCGGCGCGAGAAGTGAAGCCTGCAAACTTAGACTGGTGGTGCCGGGGGCGACTGCGGAAGGTGGGCCATGCCCCGAACGATCTGGTCCGGTGCGATCTCTTTCGGCCTGGTCACGGTGCCGATCCAGGTGGTCAGCGCCACCGAGGACCACAGCATCCACTTCCACCAGTACCACCTGGAGGACGGCGGCCGGGTTCGCTACCGCAAGGTGTGCGAGCTGGAGGACCGGGAAGTGTCCCAGGAGGAGATCGGCAAGGGGTACGAGCTCACCCGGACCCAGGTCATCCCGATCACGGACGAGGACCTGCGCAACCTGCCCCTGCCGACCGCCAAGGCGATCGAGATCGACGCGTTCGTACCGCTGGAGTCGGTCGACCCGATCCGGATCGGCGAGGGCTACTACCTGCAGCCGGCCGGGCAGGTCGCGGTCAAGCCGTACAAGCTGCTCGTCCAGGCGCTCGGCCGCTCCGCCAAGGTGGCCGTCGCCAAGTACGCCTGGTCGGGCCGCGAACGCCTCGGACTGCTCCGCGTCCGCGACGACGTCCTGGTCCTGCACTCCATGCGCTGGCCGGACGAGATCCGCGACCCCGCCGAACTGCTCCCGCCGCCCGTGGAGGTATCCGAGCAGGAGATCGAGAGCGCGCTCGCCCTCATGGACACCATGACCGTCGACGAGCTCACGGGCGAAGAGTTCCACGACCGGTACACCGAGGCGATCGCGCAGATCATCGAGGCCAAGCGGGAGGAGAGGCCGCTTCCGCAGGCGCCCGAGCCGGAGCAGCCGGCCCAGGTGCTGGATCTGATGGCGGCGCTGCAGGAGTCGGTGCAGAAGGCCAGGACCGCCCGTGGCGGCGCCGACGGCCCGGCGGAGGTCCACGAGCTGCCGAAACCGAAGAAGACGGCCGCGAAGAAGCAGCCGGCCAAGAAGGCCGCGGCGAAGAAGACCGCCAAGAAGACACCGGGCCGCCGCCCCCGCACCGCCTGACCCGGCGGGCTCGGCCCTCGGCGTCGCCTGGGCGGGCGCCACGGCGACGGTCTCCTCCCCGCACTCGCGTGTTCGATTTTTTGTTCGATAACGTGGAGGGGGAGAGGTGAGCGGCATGAACGAGGCAACGACGCAGGAGGCGCGGTCGACGGTGATGCATGTGCGCTGTCCGGACCGGCTGCCGGAGGAGACCTACCGGCAGGTGCTGGAGCTGCTGGGCGACCTGTCCCCGGTGGTCCAGGCCCTGCCGCCCACCGCCGCCCTGGTCGAACTCAAGGGAGCGCTGCGCTACCACGGCGCCGACGCGGCCCGCCTGGGCGAGATCCTCCGCATCCGGTCCATCTCCCGCCTGGGCGTCGACCTCCGGATCGGCGTCGGCCCCACGATCACGGTCGCCGCGACCGCCTCCGCCCGGGTCGCCGGACCCGGCGGTGTCCTCGCAATCGCCCCCGGTCAGGTCGCCGACTGGCTCGAACCGCTGCCCGTCGAGGCCCTGCACGGCATCGGCCCCCGCCAGGCCGCCGCCCTGCGGGACTACGGCATCCACTCGGTCGGCCTGCTCGCGGCCGTGTCCCCGGCCACCGTGCAGCGCCTGCTCGGCAAGACCGCCGGCCGGCTCGCCGCCGACCGGGCCCGCGGCATCGACCCGCGCCCCGTCGTCCCCAGAGCGCTGCCGCCCTCCGCGGCCGTACGCCACCGCTTCGCGCACCACACGCTGGACGGCGCCGCCGTCCGGGCCGCCCTGCTGGACCTGGTCGTCCGGCTCGGGCTGCTGCTGCGCCGCCGCGAGCAGGCCGCCCGGGCGCTCACGCTGACGTTGACGTTCGCGGGCGGCACCGGCTGGGACAGGACCCGCCGCCTGCCCGAACCCTCGGCCCACGACGAGGACCTGCGCACCGTCGCCTACCAGTTGATGGACGCCGCCGGCCTGCAGCGCGCCCGCCTGACCGGCATCGCGCTGAAGGCCGAGGACCTCGTCGACGCCGACCGGGTCGCCCAGCAGATCAGCCTGGACGGCGCCCGCGAGTCCCGTCTCGTCGCGGAGGAGGCCATGGACCGCATCCGGGCCAGGTTCGGCCCCGCCTCCATCGGCCCGGCCGCCGCCCTGCCCTTCCGCCGCGCCTCGTGACCGGCCGTGCTCCGACCGGCCGTACCGGGCCGTACCGGCAGGCCCGCGGCCGACCGCCAGCTTCTCCTCGTGCGCACCCGGCCGGGTCAGGGCCGCACGAGGCGGCGCAGGGCGAGGCGCGCGAAGGGGGGGGCGTAGGGCGAGGCGCGCGAAGGGGGCGTAGGCCCGCCCGGCATGGGCATGAGGCCGTGCATCAGGGGCTGGCGGTGCCGCGCATCCCGCGGCCGTGGTCCGGCCGTCGGGCGTGGACGGCCTTGCTGTGCGGCGGCCGCGACGCCCACCGGCCGACGTGCGCACAGCGCTGCCGCACCGTCTGCGGCGGCGCCGGGCCCGCGGCGCGCGTGGTCCGGCAGCCCAAGCAGCGGCAGGCTCCCGCCGTGTCGGGCGGACGGCGGCCTTCGGTGCTCATCCGGTCTCGTCGCGGAGGTATTCGGTGAGCGCCTTGCCCGGCCGGAACGCCGCCGCGCCGTCGGCGGCGTGGAAGCTGCCGAAGCTGCCCAGGGCGACCGTCTGCCGGGACTTGAGCGCCTCGGCGATCGTCCCCGGATGCTCCACCGTGCCGAAGAGCGTGTCGAGGACCTGGTCGATCTCCTGGGCGTCGAGCTCCCGGCCGTCCGCGTGTTCGGCGGCACGACGAGCGGTCATTTCGATCAGCTGGGACCTGTTCATGATCACATTCCCGTGCGTCGGAGTGACGAGTCGCAGTGACGAGTCGCAGTGACGAGGGGCATCCCCTTCCACCATCGGGGCAACCCGCTCCTGCCGCATCTTCCGGCCGCCGCCCGGGCCGCTCGTCCAGGGGGCATGTCCGTGGCGGGACCAGGGCGCATGTCCGTGGCGGGGCCGGCCCCGCGCACCGCCGGCAGTCCTGCACGGCGGTGCGCGCCCGGCGACGACCGCGCCCCGGTCAGGCCCGGTCCCCGCGCAGGAACGCCCCCGCGCGCGCCGCAGCCGCCGCCGCCTCGGCGGCCTGGTCCGCGGCGGCCTCGTCCAGGACGCCGCCGCTCGTCAGCAGGCGGTAGTAGAGGGGGGCGGACACGGCACGGATCACCTCATGGGTGTCGGTGCCCTCGGGCACCTCGCCCCGGTCGACGGCCTGCTGGACGCAAGGGGCCCACTCCGCCACCCGGACGGCGTAGAAGTCCCGCAGAGCCTCGGCCGTCCTCGCCTCACAGGTCGCGGCCGCGATCACGGCCTTGAACAGCGCCCCCTGCCGCGGGTCGGCCAGGGTGCGCTGCACCAGCCGGGCATTGGCCCTGAGGTCGCCGAGCAGCGAGCCGGTCTCGGTCCGCGGCAGCGACTGCTCGGCCATGTCCCTCAGCAGGTCGGCCACCAGGCCGGTCACCGTGCCCCAGCGGCGGTAGACGGTCGTCTTGCCCACCTCGGCGCGGCGCGCGACGTCGGCGAGGTCGAGGTGGGCGAAGCCCCGCTCGGCCAGGGCGTCCCCGGCCGCCCGCAGTACCGCCGCCCGCACCCGAGCCGTACGCCCACCCGGCCGGACGGACCCCGGCTCCGCACTCGTCGCATCCATAACGGGACTCCAGTTTCGTTAATTGCTCTGCGTGTGCTACGTTGGCGCCACCTTAACGGAACACCAGAACCGTTAGCCATTCGTGGGGCTGCGGAGAATGGGGGAGCGGCCATGGAATACAGGCGACTCGGTGCGTCCGGGCTCGAGGTTCCCGCGCTGAGCTTCGGCGCCGGCACCTTCGGCGGCCAAGGGCCGCTGTTCGGGGCCTGGGGCAGCACCGACGCGCGCGAGGCGCGCCGCCTCGTGGACATCTGCCTGGACGCCGGGGTCACGATGTTCGACACCGCCGACGTCTACTCCGGCGGCGCGTCCGAGGAGGTGCTGGGCGAAGCGGTCAAAGGCCGCAGGGATCGGGTGATCCTGTCCACCAAGACCGGCCTGCCGACGGGCGACGGCCCCGGCGAGGCGGGCTCCTCCCGGTCACGCCTGATCGCCGCGTGCGAGGCCGCGCTGCGCCGGCTCGGCACCGACCACATCGACCTGTTCCAGTTGCACGCCTTCGACGCCGGGACGCCGATCGAGGAGGTCCTGTCCGCGCTCGACGATCTCGTCTGCGCGGGGAAGGTCCGCTACGTGGGAGTCTCGAACTTCTCCGGCTGGCAGACGATGAAATCGCTCGCGATCGCGGAGAGGCGCGGCCACCCGCGTTACATCGCGCACCAGGTGTACTACTCCCTCGTCGGCCGGGACTACGAGTGGGAGCTGATGCCCCTCGGACTCGACCAGGGCCTCGGGGCGCTCGTCTGGAGCCCGCTCGGCTGGGGGCGGCTCACCGGCAGGCTCCGCCGCGGCCAACCCCTGCCCGCCGGCAGCCGGCTGCACCGCACCGCCGACTACGGCCCTCCGGTCGAGGACGAGCACCTCTACCGCGTCCTGGACGCCCTCGACGAGATCGCGCAGGAGACCGGCAAGGCCGTCCCGCAGATCGCCATCAACTGGCTGCTGCAGCGGCCGACCGTCTCCTCCGTCATCATCGGCGCCCGCAACGAGGAGCAGCTCCGCCAGAACCTCGGCGCCGTCGGCTGGACGCTCACGCCCGACCAGATGGCGAAACTCGACGCGGCGAGCAGCAGGACAGCGCCCTACCCGTACTTCCCCTACCAGCGGCAGGAAGGTTTCGCCCGCCTGAACCCGCCGGTGGCCGGCCTCACGCCCGCGACCGCCGCCTGACGCCGCCTCCGCCCGGGCTCGCGCGGACGCCCCGCCCGGCTGCGTCGGCCGGCGGGGTCCCGGCCCGCCGGTCCAGGCGCGGGCGCGACGGACGGCCGCCGCCCGGCGGAAGCACCGGGCGGCGGCCGGCGGAAGCACCGGCCGGCACCGCCTCGCCGCCGGCCCGCACAGCGGCATCGCGGGCCGGCGGCCCCGGGCAGGTCAGGCGCCCGTGCGCTCGGCGGGACGGATGCCGGTCTCCTGTGCCGTCGCCCCGCCGCGGTCTCCCGACAGCGGTTCAGCAGCCGGTTCCGGCAGGGTGCGGAACAGCAGCCAGCTCAGGGCGGGCAGCGCGATCAGCGGGGTCAGGGCGGTGCGCAGCGAGGTGGCGTCGGCGATGCGGCCGATGAGGGGACTGGTCAGACCGCCGACACCGACCGTGAGTCCGAGGGTGATCCCGCCGGCCGTTCCGACGCGCGACGGCAGGTAGTCCTGGGCGAGCGTCACCTGCAGCGAGAACGGGACGTACAGGCCGATCGAGGTCAGCGCCACGAACGCGTACATGGCCGGGCCGGGCACGAACACCACGCCGGCGACGGCCGCGACCGTGATCAGGTACGACATGCGCACCACCGTGACCCGGTCCCAGCGGTGAGCCAGGTTGCTGCCGGCGACCGTGCCGACGGCGCCCCCGAGGTAGAGCACGCACAGCGCGAGCGTCCCCGCGGCCGTACCGCCGCCCGTCCGCTCCCGGGCGAGGAAGGCGACGAACGTGCTCATCCCGACGAAGACGATCGACCGGCACACGGCCGCCAGCGACAGCCGCACGAACGACGCCCAGTCGTCCCGCCCCCCGGCCGCGCCCGTGCCGCCGTCGGCGGACGGGGGCTCGCCCAGCGCCCGCAGCACCGGCAGCGTCAGCACGCTGCCGGCCAGGGCGGGCAGGACCAGCAGGGGCGTGAACCGCAGCCCGCCCGTGGCGATCACGGCGGTGACCAGGAGGGGAGCCATGGCGAAACCCACGTTGCCGCCCAGGGAGAACCAGCCCATCGAGCGGTGGCTGCCCCTGCCGGCCACCCGCGCGACCCGTGCCGACTCCGGATGGTAGGCGGCGACCCCGATCCCCGACAGCGCCACGAACAGCAGCGTGAGGGCGTACGAGCCGCCGACCCCGCTCAGGCCCACGCCGAGCCCGCCGAGGACCGTGCTCACCGGCAGCAGCCAGGGGACGGGGCGCCGGTCGGTGAGCACGCCGAACAAGGGCTGCGCCACCGAGGACAGCAGGCTGGCGGCGAGGACGATGCCCGAGGCCGCGGCGTAGGTGTAGGCGCGCTCGGCGACGAAGAACGGGACCATGGCCGCCACCGCGCCCTGGTAGACGTCCACACAGGCATGTCCGACCGAGAGCAGCACGATCGACTTGTTCCTTGGCATGGCGTTCATGGTCGTCCGTGGCCGCCCTGTCGCACTTCCGATAATCTGCCGATCAATGAAGAAGATCCGCCACGAGCCGGTGGCGCCGACCAGCGCCCGCCGGCTCGCCCCCGGCACAGGGATCGGCGCCCACCGGCACGACGACCACCAGATCGTCTACGCGGCCCGGGGCGTGCTTGCGGTCACCACCGGCGCCGGCTCGTGGACGGCCCCGGCCACCCGGGCGATCTGGGTGCCGGCCGGCACCGTGCACTCCCACCGGGCCCACGGCGAGATCGAACTGCATCTGGTCGGCCTGCCCGCGGACACCAACCCGCTCGGCCTCGACGAGCCCACCGTGCTGACCGTCGGCCCCCTGCTGCGGGAACTGATCATCGCCTGCACCCGCGACCCGGCTGACGACAGTCCGGAACACCGGCGCCTGCGTGCCGTCCTGTGCGACCGGCTGCGCGTCTCCCCCCAGCAGCCGCTGTACGTGCCGGCGCCCACCGCACCCCTGCTCGAGGCGCTGTGCGCGATCCTGCACGCCGATCCGGCCGACAACCGCACCCTGGCGGCCCTGGGCAGGCAGGTCGGCGCCAGCGACCGCACACTGTCACGGCTGTTCCGGGCCGATCTCGGCATGACGTTCCCGCAGTGGCGCACCCAACTGCGCCTCTCCCACGCCCTGGTGCTGCTCGCCGAGGGCACGCCGGTGACGGTGGTGGCGCACCGGTGCGGCTGGTCCTCGGCCAGCGCCTTCATCGACGTCTTCCGCCGCGCCTTCGGCCACACCCCGGGCCGCGCCGCGGACACGGCGCGCACGGCGGGACGGCACGGGCGGCGGCCGGCCGCCGGCCGGCGGGCCGGTGCCGCGTCGCGCTCCGGGACGGCCGGGCCGGACGGAAGGAGCCGCCCGCGCACCTTCGCCGACGGCCCTGTGGAACCGTGACGCCCGGCGCCGGCCATGACCGTGATCGGCGTGTCGGCCGTCCGGTGGCGGACGCGGGAGAGGCGTCCGGCGGAGGCTGGAGGCACCGAGGCACACGACGCCCCCAGGGAGGCCACCATGACCGAGGAGATCGCCGGTGTCGGGATCCCCGACAGCAGACTCGCCCAGGACGCCACCGAGCTGATCCGGGACACCACCCCGCCGCTGATCTTTCATCACTCCCGGCGGGTCTACCTCTTCGGCAGCCTCCAGGCGCGGGCCCTCGGCATCCAGCCCGACCCGGAGCTGCTGTACGTGGCGGCGCTCTTCCACGACACCGGACTGGTGCCGCCCTACCGCGGCGACGACCAGCGGTTCGAGATGGACGGCGCCGACCAGGCGCGCGCGTTCCTGCTCGGCCACGACGTCCCGGCCGGCGACGCCGACACGGTGTGGACGGCCATCGCCCTGCACACCACCCCCGAGGTGCCGTACCGGCTGGCTCCCGAGATCGCCGCCACCACCGCGGGCGTGGAGACCGACGTCCTCGGCCTGAACCTGGCGAACGTCACCCGCGCCGAGATCGACGAGGTCACCGCGGCGCACCCCCGTCCCGGCTTCAAGCGGCAGATCCTGCAGGCGTTCACGGACGGTTTCGGACACCGCCCCGAGACCACCTTCGGCACGGTGAACGCGGACGTGCTGGAACACTTCCTCCCCGGCTTCCGCCGCACCGACTTCGTCGAGGTGATCCAGAACTCCGCTTGGCCCGAGTAGGCCGCGCCGGGGCCGCCACGAGCACCGGGCGGTGTCCCGGCCGGCCGTGACAGGCACCGGGGGAGTCCGGGCGGGCCCGGGACCACCGCGGCGACCGGGGCCGGCGGGGCGGCCGGACGGCGCCGCACCGGCCCCGTGATCCCCCCGTGCGGGACCGCCCGTCAGCGCAGGTCCACCCAGGCGTGCTCGTAGCCGTCCTGGGGGTTGCAGCTCATCGACGACTTCTGGCCGGGTTTGCGCCACGGTCCCCACCGCGTGTACTTGACCAGGGGGTTGCGATGGCTGGTGCAGGTGGCACGCGCACGGTGCCTGCGCCAGGAGGGCTGTCCGGAGCAGTACGTGTGCACGCCCAAGCGGATGTAGCCGTGGCGGTAGATCCTGCACGGGGGACGGGGAGCGAGCCGGGCCGTCCCGGACGCCGCCGGAGCGGCTTCCTGAGCCGTGGCGCCGGCGTGGGCGGGCGCTGCGACGCTGACCCCGCCGAGCATGGCGACCGCCATGGCGGCGGCTGCGGCACCGCGCCGCACGGTCATCCTGCGTGCCTTCATTTCCGTCTTCCTTCCACGCTCGTCGATTCCCTGCCGGGCCCCTGCGGGCCGCCGGTGAACAGCGCTGCACCGTTGGCCCCCGGGGGGGAGAGGGACAGCGAGCCGATGTGATCCGGTGATGCGGTGGCACACCCGAGAGGCGGAGAACCGGGGAAGGCGACGAGACGGGCGGCGGACCGCTCGCCGCGTGCGTTCCCGGGCCTGGCGCCTGGTGCCGGCAGGAGCGTGCCGGATGCGCGGGGCACGCTGCCACCCGTGCCGAGCAGCGTGGGACGTCTCGGGACCTCCCACCCGGTGACCTGCGCAGACGCGGCGGTGGGAAAGGGTTCACGGGACATGCGCGGTCCCCTCGGGCCGGCTGCCGGCATGACCGGAACCGAGCACACGAAAGAAGCAGGAGAAGGAAAACGCACCATCCGCGCGGCCGGACGAGTCCACACTGACGACAGGTCAAGGCCGTGCGGTGTTCCGCAGCCGCCGGGGGACCAGGTGGCCGCAGGAGGCTTGGTGAGGTGGAAGACGCTGCCCCAGTCCATGGACGCGCCTGCGCGGCAGCTCGTGGTGGAGCTGCGGCGGCTGAAGGATCACAGTGGGCTGAGCCTGGAGTCGCTCCGGGCCAAGATCCCGTTCAGCAGGTCCTCGTGGGAGCGGTACCTCAACGGGAAGGCGCTGCCGCCCCGGACCGCGGTCGAAGCGCTCGCCCGGATGACCGGTGCGGACGCCGCCCCGCTGCTGGCGCTGCGGGACGCCGCCGCGAGGACGTGGACCGCCGCCGCGGCGACGCCGACAGGGCGCCTCCCGGCACCGGAGGGAAGTCAGCGGCCGCCGCAGGTCCGGGCGGCGGCGCTGGCCGTCGCGGCCGGTGCGCTGCTGCTTTCCGCGACCGCCTCGGCACTGCTGATCACCGACCCCTGGCGGGAGCCCGCGACCGGTGCGACGGGCGTGGCCGGGGTGGGGAAGTACACGTGCAGGTACGCCCGTCACGGCGACCGGCTGTTCGCCGGGAACAGCGGCACCTCGTCCCGCCTGGTCGTGCGCAACTCGACCGGCCCCGACGCCGCGGAAGTGCAGTGCCTGCTCCTACGTCACAGGCTGTCACCCGGTGACGTGGACGGGTACTTCGGCGAGCGCACGGAGACGGAGGTCAGACGGCTGCAGCGGCTGAACCACGTGCCTGCCGACGGGATGGTCGGCGAGCAGACATGGGCGTTGCTCCGTCATGTGGAATAGAAGACGATGCGGATGAGGACCGGGACAATGGCGTACTCCGCGGCTCGCTGGCGCGAACTGTCTCCAGAACTGCCCGCCGCCTGCTCACGTCTCGTCGCCGACCTGCGCGACCTGAAGGACGCGAGCGGCCTCACTCTCACCGAACTCGCGCGGGCGACGGCCATCAGCAAGTCGTCCTGGGAGCGGTATCTCAACGGCAAGCAGTTCCCGCCCCGGCACGCCGTCCAGGCCCTGTGCAGGACAGCACGCCGCGGCGAGGGCCCGCTGCTGGCGCAGTGGGCGCTGGCGGACGCGGCCTGGAGCGGACGCGGGCGCACCGGCTCCTCCGCGAGGCCCTCCGGAGACCGCACGGCACCCGCCTCCGGTACCGGTCCCGCCGTACTCGGCAGCCCGTCCCCGCCCCCGCCCCCGCCGACGCCGGTCAGCCGCGCGCGCCGAGCGCTGCTCGCGGCGTCCGCCCTGATCGACGAGCGGCCCGTGGGCACGGCGGCCGGGGTCCTGCTGCTGTGCGCGGCGATGGTGGTGCCCGCCGCCCTCGTCCACGCGTCCCGATCCACCGCCGCACGGCCGGCCGCCCGCCCGCCCGTATGCCGGCTGCAGTCGTGTGAAGGGCGCAACCCGCGCACGACGGCGTGCGAGGATCCGGTCACCACGGCCTCCCACACGGCCGCCGACGGCACCCGGCTGGAGATCCGGCTCAGCCCGAGCTGCAGGGCCGGATGGGTCCGGGCCCGGCCCACGCACCCCGGCTTCCGCATCGAGATCACCGGCCCTGGCGGACACCCCCAGAGCGTCGTCGGGACCGCGCGGCCGGCCGGCGGCGAAGCGACGATGACGGCGATGACGACGATGATCGCCGCCCCCCGGCCCGAGAAGCTGCGCGTCTGCTACCACCCGTCCCTCGGGCATCCCGGAAGGGAGTGCTTCACCGGCACCGGCTGACAGTGCCACGAGCCGTCAGTTCATGAGCAGCAGCCGCGTGTTGGGCACGAGCTTGCGGTTCACGCTGGTGCTCTGCACGAAGATCGTGAAGTCGTCGTTGTGGTCCGGCTTGACGCGGACCTCCACGTCCGGCAGGCCGAGCAGAGCCCGGGCCTCGGGCCCCGTGTACACCTTGTCCGTCTTCTTCTCCAGCACCGCGATCCGCTTCCGCGCCTGGATCTTCTCCGACTTGCTCAGCTGGTAGAACGCACCGCCGGTACGGTAGGTGTGCCCGCACTCGACGACCCAGTCCCGGATCGCGACGTCACGAGCCACCGGGATCAGCTGGTACTCCGACGGGTCCACCGGGGTGAGGCCGGCCGCCTTGATGGTGTCCTCGTTGACCGCCTCCGCACCGATGGAGAACACCGCCCGCGATCCCCGGATCCCCTTGCTGCGCCCCACCATGAACTTCTCGGTGGCCTGCTGGATGACCTGCCCGGCCTCTTCCAGGCCCCGGGTGCTCGTGGCGTCCCAGATGGCGATGTTGTCCTGCGGGAAACCGCACTGCATGGCCTCGCGCTTGCCCATCTGGTCGGGCACGAGGACGGCCAGCGTCCAGTTGTCGTCCTGTATCTCGATCATGTCCGCCACGGCCTCCACCAGTTCCCGCGGATTCCTGGCCGGGGCGTCCGGGCAGCGGTGACTCGCGTTCTCCTGCCCGTCGGTGAGCACGAACGTCAGGAAACTGTGGTCGCCGTACAGTTGCGCCGTCTGCGCCAGCTCCCGCTGCGACTTCAGCGCGGCCGCCAGCAGGGCCGTCATGCCACCCACCCGGTAGAGCTGCTTCAGCGACGGCATGCGCAGCACGTCCTTGTCGTAGATGACGCACTCCACCTTGTCCGCGAAGACGTACACCGTCACGCGGGTCTCCTGGTCCAGCTCCCTCGATCGGCGGGCCAGGTAGGCGATCTGCTGGTCGGCGACTTCGACGACCTTGCGGCTCAGGTGCGACATGGACGAACTGGCGTCCAGGACGAGAGCGACGTGGTTGATGTAGTTCTGGGTTCCGGACATGACGGCTTCACCCACCCCTCTTGCGGAATCGATGGTCCTACCGTCTCACCCACCACTGACAATCGATCATGGTTGCCGGAGACCGGTCACCGCACCGGCGGCCGACCGCGGTTCGCCGCCCCGGGTGTGACCGGGCCGCCGGCCGTCGCACACGCCCGGCTGCCCGGCTGCACGGCTGCCCGGCCGCCACCGCACCGCCTGCCCGCCCTGGCCGCGACGAGGCGGCGCAGGGACGGGTGTGACCAGCGGGATGTCACAACAGCCCAGGTGGCCGGGGCGGCGCAACCCCGGCAGCCCCAGGGCACGCGGTGTCGGCAGCAACACCGGTGATCATCGTGGCAGCCGGATCGAACGCAGGGTCACCCGAGCGAAGGATGGTGCGTGTCCACCCACCAGCACCCACGGCTCCCGAGGATGACCTCCGATGAAGAACTCCCCGCGCCGCCGGCGCGCGCGCCTGGCGCTGCCGGCGACGCTCCTGCTGGCCGTCACTGCCGGGACGCTCACGGCCTGCGGCGGTGCCGCTTCCGCCCCGGCGCGCTCCGCCTCCGCCGCCTCCGCGGCCTCCGTGGCGTCGGCCTCGTCGCCCGCAGCCCCGCCTCCGCCGGCCTCACACCGGCCGGCCGGCTCGACGCTGCACATGATCGACAACGGCGGTCACCGCCTGGCCTTCCACGTCACCCCCGGTCGCCTCCCCGCCATCGTCCTGGACGCGGGCGGCGGACTGGACTCCTCCTACTGGAAGGACCTGGTGCCGAAGCTCGCGGCGGCCACCGGCTCCGAGATCATCACCTACGACCGGGCCGGGCTCGGTGACAGCGACGCCGTGCCCGGCCCCTGGAACGTGCAGAGCGCCGTCGGCGATCTGCGGACCGGTCTGCGGGAACTCGGCGTCACCCACGACGTGATCCTGGTGGCGCACTCCCAGGCGGGCGAGATAGCGACCTACTTCACCCGCGCCGACCCCCGGCTGGTCTCCGGTGCGGTACTCGTCGACGCGAGCCTGCCGGAGCTGTACACCGACGAGGAGATCGCCCGTCTCGTCGCCGCGAGCGAGCCGCAGGTCGAGGCGGCGAAGAAGAATCCGTCCACCAAGAAGAACCGCCAACTGATCGCCACCGCCGAGAGTTTCGTCCCGCTGCACCGGGCGTACCACCGGGCTTCCTGGCCCGACGGAGTCCCCGCCACCGTCATCGTGTCGGAGAAGACCCCCTTCGAGGGGTCGCCCAAGGACGCCCGGCGCTGGCGCGAGGCTGCCGCCGCGTTCGTGAAGGCCGGCCCCGAGCGGACGCTCGTCACCGCAGACGGCAGCTCGCACGACATCCCGGTCGACCGCCCCGGCCTCGTCCTCGGCGAGATCGAGAAGATGGCAGCCGCGCGCGGGTGAAGCGTGCCGCCCGGCACGCAGGCCGCGCCACTGTCCGCCGCACGGCCTCTCGCAGGTCGTCGGCGTACCGGCGAGCCGCCGGCCCTCCCGCCGGCCGAGGGGCTGCGCACCGGGTGGGAGGACGTGCACCACAAGACCCGGCGGCGTGCCCGCCCCGGCGGGCCGAGAAGCCGGATCTCCGGGGCCATGGGATTCGGAGGGCTGAAGATCTGCCACGCGCGGCGTTGAGGTCCCGTCCGCCACGGGGACGGCCCTTCCGCCTGCCGTCCCCCCGGCCTCGGACCAGGCCACCAGGTGCTAGCCGGTTCGCAGCGTCGCCGACCCCGGCTCCCCGGTCAGGTGGGCCACCACCGAACGCACCGCGTGGCGCAGGGCCGGACGGACCTCCTCGGGGGCGTCGAGGGTCTCGAAGCCGTGGCGGCCGTTCGGGACGTCGATCAGTTCCAGGTGCGCTCCGCCGTCCTCGGCCGCGGTCACGAACGCCTCCACGGTGGCGGCGATCTCGGGTGACTCCCGCCCTGCACGCAGGAGGACGACGGGCAGGGAGCCCGCGTGCGCGACGGCCCCGACCGGGTGGAACCGGCTGCCGGTCAGCCCCCAGTTGGGCAGCGGCGCCAGGATCGGGTAGGAGGCGGCCAGGCAGCGCAGCCAGGCCGGGGGCTCGGTCAGCCAGTCCGCGGCCAGCAGCCCGCCGGCGGAGAAGAACCACAGGGCGATCCGGCCGGCGTCCACGCGGGGGTCGGAGCGCACCAGCTCCACCGCGGCGGTGACGTCCGCGGCGGCGCGCTCGTAGTCGGCGACGTCGTGCAGCCGGTGGTCGAGCGTCACGCCGATCACGCCCTCGGCGGCGGCCAGGCGGGCGTACCCCACCAGGGTCGGCCAGTCGCGCGGCTTCGGCCGGGCCCCGGCGGGCACCGGACCGCCGTGCACGAAGATCACGGCCGGTCGCGGGCCCGCGGCGTCGGGGACGTACAGGTCGACATGTCCCCTCCTGTCCCGGGGGAGTTCGGGCACGTCGAGCGGGAACGGGCGCAGGTGGGCGGGCGGTGCGCCGTCCCTGGCCGGCCGCAGGCGGCGTCCCTCGCCGGCCGCGGCCCGCAGCAGGACGTCCGCCAGTTCGGCGGGCTGGGACAGCATCGGCCAGTGTCCGGTGGGCAGTTCGAAGAAGGTCACCCGCGGGTTCGTCAGCGCCGCCGCCGCGGGGTCGCCGAGGTCGACGAGCCGTTGCACCAGGTCGACGCTGACGCCGTTACGGGTGCACAGCACCCCGGTGGTGGGCACCGCCGCGGCCGCTCCGGTCAGCCGCAGCGGCTGGAGCAGGGTGCCCAGCGGCTGCGGAGCGGCCAGGGCGGTGAGCCGGTCCAGTGCCGCGTCGCAGACGTCGGCGGTACTGCCCCAGCGCTGCCACTCGGCGGCCCCGAGGCGCTGGAGCGGCTGCGGCTGATCCGCTCCCTGCGCGCCCTCGACCTGCCGCTGCCCGAGGTGCGCCGGGTCCTCGCGGACGAGGGCGCGGCGGGCCGTGCGCTGGAGGACGCCGTCGCTGGCCGCCTGCGCGATCTGGGCGGTGAACTGAAGGCGTTGCGCTGGCGGCAGGCCGCGCTGCGGCTGGTGCGGGAGTGCCCTGCCGGGGAACGGGCGGACCGGCTGCGGCTGATCGGCGCGGTGAGCATCCCGCCGAGCACGGCGCCGCTGGCCCGGTTCTGGCGTGCCTGGCTGCCGCCGCGGATGCCGGCCCGGGCGGTGTCGGCGTTCCTGGAGGCGGCCGTTCCGCAGCTGCCCGACGAGCCGGACCCGGCGCAGGTGCTCGCGTTCGCCCGGCTGCACGCCATGACGACGGCTCCCTGTCCGGCCGGCCGGCAGCCCCAGCCGGAGGTGCACCGGATGGCCGGCGCCCGCGGGGCGGCCGCACTGTACGCGGGCCTTGCCGAGGCGTACGAGCTCGCGGGCCCGCAACTGCGCGGGGCACGGGATCCGCACCCGGGCGAGGCACTGGACGCCTATGTGGCGGCGTACGCGGGCGCCTACGGCAGCCGGGACACACGGCAGTTCCGCCGCCTGCTGGCCGCGCGGCTCGCGGCCGGGCCGCGTCTGGACCGGTACTGGGAGCTGACGGCCGTGGTGCTCACGCCGCCGGGCGGCCGGCCGGAGCCGACCCCGGGTTCCGCGGACGACTGGCTGCGCGCGGCACTGGAGCGGGACGACACCGACGCGACGTAGCCGACGCGAGGGCCCGCGACGTGGTGGGCCGGGGCCGGCTGCGACTGTCCCCGTCGGCGCCGGTCGGCGCGGGACTCGTCGGTGCGTGCGGCGGCGAGCCGGACGGTCCCGGCGGAGCGGACGGGAGGACCCGCCTCAGGCCGGGCCGAGGACGCAGAACTCGTTGCCCTCCGGGTCGGCCAGGACCTTCCACGGGAAGTCGCCCCGGCCGGCGCCGGCGGCCGTCGCGCCGAGGGCTTCGAGCCGGGCCACCCCCGCCGCTTGCCCGTCGCGGTCGAAGGGGTAGGGCGCCAGGTCGAGGTGGGCGCGGTGCCGCGTCTCCTTCAGGTGGGGCGTGCGGACGAACTCCAGATACGGGCCGACGCCCGCGGCGGAGCGCAGCCGCGCACGATCGTCGCTCACCTCGTGCAGGGTCCAGTCCACCGCCTCGCCCCAGAACCGTGCCATGGCCCGCGGGTCCGCGCAGTCGACCACCACGGCGGCGATCGGCCCGGTGTCCCGGTAGACCTCCTGAGGCCGCAGGACGCAGAACACGTTGCCCTCCGGGTCGGCCAGCACCGTCCGCCGGAGGCCGTCCTGGCCTCCCTCGACGGGTGTCGCGCCGAGTTCCTTCAGGCGCGCGACCAACTCCGCGTGACGCGCCTCGGAGGCGGTGGCGAGTTCGATGTGCGCGCGGTACTCCACCGTGCCCGGGTCCGGGACGGCGATGACGTCGACGCGGACGGCGGCGGGGTCCGGCCAGGCGGCGCCCACGGGCCTGACGCTGGTCGCACCGGGTTCCTCGCCGACAGCACGCCGGCCGAGCGCCTCCGCCCAGAACCGGCCCGACGCCGAGTCGTCCCGGACTTTGATGTTCACCGAAAACAGCCGCAGCGTCATGCGGGCAACCGTATACGGGTGGGACGAACCGACGGTCAGGGTTCTTCCATCGGACGAGGGGCCGTGTCGTCGATCACGGCTTCCCGTCGCGCGGGGCCGAGCCGGGGCCGCGCGGGGCCGGACCGGGGCGAGGGGCACGCCCGGACGCCGCGCCAGGTGTCCGGCACGTTCCCCGCACCGGGAGCCCCGCCCGGCGTGTGCGGGATCAGGGAGTCAGGGCCTCGTGGAGGGTGGGGCGGCAGGCGATGACGTCGTCGACGCCGACGAGCTGCAGCACCCGGTGGACGGAGTCGGTGGGCGCGGCCAGGCGGAGCCAGCCGCCGGCGTCGGTGACGGCCTGGTAGGCGTTGATGAGGATGTTGATGCCGCTGGAGTCCATGAAGGTGACCCGGCTCATGTCGATCACGATGCGGGGCCGGGCGGCGTCGGTGACGTCCAGGGCGTGGCGCAGCCGGTCGCCGGTGTGGTGGTCGATCTCCCCGGCCAGTGTCAGCACGCGGATGCCGTCCGTGGCGGTGGCCACGACCGACAGCCCGCCGGCCTGTTCGGCTTGCCCGGTGTCCGTCATTCGTCCCTCAGCCATTCGGTGATACTCGCACACCGACACCCTCGGCCTGAAGTGCCGCCCTGAACGGCACGGGCGAGGCCGCTGCGCCGGCGGGGGAGCCGGTACCGGCGCGGGGAGCGTGTACGGCACGGGCGCGGCTGCACCCGGAGCGAGGGTTGTTGTGGAACTGTCCTGATATGAGGCGTCTCGTATCCCGGACAGCAGGACCAGTCGCTCGTGGCGGGGCGGGCGGCGCCGCGCCGGCGGTCAGGCGCGGGGCACGCCGGCGGTCCGGGCGGCTCGAAGCTCGTGCGGAACCTCACAGATCCGGACTCTGATCGGCCCGCTTCCTGGCCGGTCATGGACGAAGCGATGACTTCTCCCGGCCCGGAGAGTCTCACCACCGTCATCCGACAACACGGGAGGAACACGTGACTCAGCTCTTGAGGGTCCAGAACTTCAACGTCTCCAGTGACGGCATCGGCGCCGGTGAGGACCAGAGCCTCGAGCGACCGTTCGGTCTCGACCGTCCCGAGAGGCTGTTCGCCTGGGCCCGCGCCACGGCGAGCTGGCCCATGCGCACCGACCCCGGCGGCAGCCGGGGCCTCGACGACTACTTCACCCGGGACTACGCCCGCGACATCGGTGCCGAGATCATGGGCCGCAACAAGTTCGGGCCCCAGCGCGGGCCCTGGCAGGACCATGAGTGGCGCGGCTGGTGGGGGGACGAGCCCCCGTTCCATACTCCGGTGTTCGTCATGACCCACCATGCGCGTCCCTCGTTCACGCTCTCCGACACCACGTTCCACTTCGTCGCCGGCGACCCGGCCGCGGTCCTCGAGCAGGCGCGGGAAGCGGCGCAGGGCAAGGACGTCCGACTCGGCGGCGGGGTGAGGACCGTCCGGCAGTTCCTCGACGCCGGCCTCGTCGACACCATGCATGTGGCGGTCTCGCCGTTGGAATTCGGGTCCGGACTGCGGCTCTGGGAATCACCTGATGAGCTGCTGGACCGGTTCCACCTGGAGGTCGTGCCCAGCCCGAGCGGCGTGACCCACCACCTGTTCTGGCGGAGGTGACCAGTTCTCAGGGCCGCCCCGGCCGGCCGTTCCGCCTCCCGGGGCAGCTCTGATCCGGATCACCGCGGGCCGGTCGCGTCCACCGGGGACCGGCCCGGGCGGGCGGTCGCAGGTGTCACCGGAGCGCTTCGGCGCTTCGGTCAGCGGCGATCACGGTGCGGAGGGCGAACGCGATGAGCAGAGCGACGGCGACGAGGAGTCCGCTCGACCAGAACGGCCCGCGGTCCCCGACCGCGCTGCCGAGAGTGGCCGCGGCGACGAGCGGCCCCACCGCGGCGCCGGTGTTCAGAGCCGCGGTCGCGTAGGAGCCGGCCATGGTGGGGGCTCCCGCGGCCTCGTACAGGACCCGCGTGATCAGGGTGCTGCCCACCGCGAAGGACAGCGCGCCCTGCACGCACACGAGCAGGAGCAGAGCGACCGGCCGGTCGGCCAGCGCAGCCAGGGCCGGCCAGCCGATGAGCAGCAGCGGACCGCCGACCGCGAGGACCGCACCTGGGCGCTGGTCGGACAGCCGGCCGGCGACGGCGACCCCGGCGAAGGCGCCGGTGCCGAACAGCACCAGGACGACGGAGACCCACAGCTCACTCAGCCCGGCGGCGCCGGTCACGACGGGGGCGAGGAAGGTGAAGCCGGCGAAGGTCGCCGCGTTCACCAGTGCGCCGAGCAGCATGACCAGGAGCAGCCGCGGCCTGGTGAGCTGTGCGAGTTCCGAGCGCAGGGCGGGCCCGTCAGCCGCTTCCTGCCGCACACGGTGCGCCGGGACGCCCGCGAGGATGCCGACGGCCGCCGGCAGGCAGCAGGCGGCGACCGCCCAGAACGTGGCCCGCCAGCCCAGCAGCGTGCCCAGCGCCGACCCCGCGGGGACCCCGGCGATCGTGGCCGTCGTGGTGCCCGACAGCAGGACGGCGAGCGCGCGTCCCTTCTTGTCGGGGGAGACCAGCGCGGCGGCCGTGGTCAGGGCGACGGCGAGGAACCCGGCGTTCGCGAGCGCCGCGGCCACCCGGGACGCGAACAGGACCGGGAAGCTGGAGGTGGTGGCGCCCACGGCGTGAGCCGCCGAGAACACGAGGAGGGACCCGAGCAGGCTGGAGCGCCCGGGCCGGTTGCGGGCGAGCCCGGCCGTCAACGGGGCGCCGACGGTCATGCCGACCGCGAACGCCGTGGTGAGGGTGCCCGCCGTCCCGGCTGAGACGTCCAGGTCCGAGGCGATGCCCGGCAGGATGCCGGCGAGCATGAACTCCGAGGTGCCCATGGCGAAGACCGCCAGGGCGAGCAGGTACAGGGGAAAAGGCATCGAGTGGCTCCGAGGCGAGGAGAAGCACGAGAAGGACATCTCGTCACCGCGGTCAGCACCCGGGGGCGCGGCCGTCCGGCCGGAGAAGGCAGCGGAACGGAAGGACTGCGCACTAGTGGTTCAGGGGGCTGACGGCGTGACCGAAAGCCCCCACCTCGTCCGACTCAGGACTCGACACGGCCCGCACCCTATCCGACCGGTGCCCGTCGAGGCACCTCGTTTCCACAGTCACCGGGCTGCCACTACGTCCCGGCAGCGCGGCAGCTCCCGATGAGCGACAATCGGCGGCCCTGAAAGCCGGGAGCCGGTGCGGCGGTGCCGGCGCCGTGAGGCTGCGGCGGGAGCGCCCCGACGGAGTGACGGCCGGTGCGCGGGCGGTCAGCCCGCCTCGCCCCCGGTGCCACTGCCCGGCACGGCGGGCCGGGTCCGGCGCGCCGTCAGCACGGCGGTGGCCGCCGCAGTGGCGGCCAGCAGCGCGGCGGCCGCGCCGAGCGCGACCTCGGCCGCGCTGCGGCCGCCGTCGGCCGTGCCCAGGTAGATCCCGCCGATGAGGGCCGTGCCGAGGGTGCCGCCGAGTTGCTGGACGGCGTTGAGCAGTCCCGCCGCCGAGCCGGTCTCCTGCTCCCCGACGGCCCCCAGGGCGGTGGTGAAGAAAGGCGGCGTGAACAGCCCGGTGCCGAGCCCCGCCAGCGCGAGGGCGAGGGGGAGGCCCGACGGGTAGGCGCCGGGGGCGGCGATGCGGCAGGCCAGCGCCGCGGCGGCCAGACCGCCGGCGAGGGCGGCGATGCCGGCGTGCATGACGCGGGCGCCGTACCGGGGGACGAGCCGGCTTCCGGCGGCCCAGGAGGCGACGGCCAGTCCTGTGGACCAGGGCAGCAGGGTGAGTCCGGCGGTGAGCGGCCCGTCGTGCAGGCCCAGTTCGAGGTGGAGGACGACGGTGGTCATGACGCCGTTCACGACGGCGAAGAACAGCGTGGAGACGGCCAGCGCGGCGGGAAAGGCGCGGCCGCGCAGCAGACCGGGTTCGATCAGCGGGGCTCGGCCGCGGCGGGCGGTGCGACGCTGCTGGGCGACGAGCACCGTGAGGACGACGGCGCCGCCCGCCGCGGCCGCCCACGCGGCGGGCCCGGGGCGGCCGGTGGCGAGCGGGCCCACCAGCAGAGCGGTGCCGAGCATGGCCAGTGCGGTGCCGGCCGGGTCGAGGCGGGGCCGGACGGGGGCGCGGTCCTCGCGCAGCCGCGGCGCGGCGGCCAGGACGGCGGCGGCGAGGGGGAGGTTGACGAGGAAGACGGCGCGCCAGGAGGTGCCGAGCAGGTCGACGTGGGTGAGGACGCCGCCGAGGGCGGGGCCGGCGACGGCGGACAGTCCCATGACAGGGCCGATCATGCCGAGCGCCTTGGGGAGTTCGGCGCCGGTGAACATGGCGCGGATCAGCCCGAAGGTCTGCGGGATGATCGCCGCCGCTGCGGCGCCCTGCAGGACGCGCACAGTGATGAGGACGGCGGCGGTGGGAGCGAGCGCGCACGCCAGGGAGGCCGCGGCGAACGCGATGACCCCGGCACGGAAGACGCGCTTGCGGCCCCGGGCGTCGCCGAGACGGGCGCCGGTCAGCAGACCGAGAGCGAAGGCCAGGGTGTAGGAGGCGCTGAACCACGGGACGGTGGTGTCGGCTCCGCCGAGGTCGGTGTGGATGACGGGGGCGGCCACCTGGACGATCGTGGCGTCGAGAAGGTTCATCGCCTCGGCGGCGAGGAGCGCGGCGAGCGCGGTCCAACGCCATCGGTAGGGTGCGGACGTGCCGGTGGAGGCGGTACTACCCGCCGCGTCCGACGCGGTGGCGGCGCCGGGCGTGCCGTTGCTGCGCGACATGCGGTCTCTCCAGGGATGCGGGTGGTGGGGAAGCGGTGACCACCGTGCCCGCCGACCGGCGCGGGCTTCCATTTCTCCCCGGCGCAGAGGCGATTACTTCCATTTCGGTGGGCTAGTTTGCTCGTCATGCTCGTACTGGACGATCTGGACCGGGGGCTGATCCATGCCCTGCAAATAGACGCGCGAGCGCCGTTCACGCTCATCGCCGAGGTGCTCGGCTCCTCGACGCAGACCGTCGTGCGCCGCTACCGGCGCCTGTACGCGCAGGCCGGACTGCGCGTGGTGACGCTGCCCGCGCCGCGCAGTGCGGGCACCCACCAGTGGTTCGTGCGACTGACGGCCGCCACGCGCAACGCACATGACATAGCGTCGGCGCTGGCGCGCCGGCCGGACACCTCCTGGGTACGGCTGACGTCCGGCGGCACGGAGATCGTGGCGATCATCCACACGGCGCCGTCCGGACCGGACGCGCATGCGCTGCTCCTGCGTGACATCCCGCGCACAGCCGGGATCACCTCCGTCTCCGCGCACCAGCTCCTGCACACCTATCTCGGAGGACCGACCGTCTGGCGGGGGCGGGTGAACGTCCTGGACGAGGACCAGCAGGCCCGGCTGCGCGCCGAACGGGACCCGGCCGGCTCCGGCGAGGGCGCCCCGGGCGCCGACGAGGAGCCGTATGTGCTGACCGGCGCCGATCGGCTGCTGCTGCGCGCGTTGCGCGAGGACGCGCGGCTCAGCTACGCGGAACTGGCGGCGGCGACCGGGACGACGGCGTCGACGGCGGCCCGCAGGCTCGCCGTACTGCGGGCGCGCGGCGCCCTGTTCTTCGACGTGGACGTGGATCCCGCGCTGCTGGGCGTCACGGTGTCCGCGCTGCTGTGGATGCAGGTCGTGCCGGCGCACCTGGACACGGTGGCGACCGCGCTCGCGGACCACGAGGAACTGGCGGTGGTCGCCGCGACGACCGGCCCGACGAACCTGATCGCCCAGGCCCTGTGCCGGAACGCCGACGCGCTCCACGTCTACCTGACGCAGCGCGTGGCGTGGGAGGCGGTGACCCGTATCGAGACGGCCCCGGTGCTGCGCACCTACAAGGCGGCGGCCACCTTGCGCGCACACTGACGGCCGCCCCGGTCGTCCGCGGGCCGGACCGCCGCCGGCCGGCCGGGGCCGTCCCGGCTCACCCGCTCGCCGCCCCGCCGGCAGGCCCGCGTGTGAACCCGTGGCTCCGCTCCACCTTCGCCACATGCAGGGTATAGCTCTGGTACCACTGGGCCCGCCCGCGCTGCTGTGCCGCACGGTGCTCGGCGTTGGACCGCCATTCAGTGAGGGCGTCGGCGTCGCGGAAGTACCCGACGGTGATGCCCAGCCCGCCAGGAGTCTGCGCGTGGTCCATTCCCAGGAACCCCGGGACGTCCTTCACCAGCTGTTCCAAGCGTGCGTCGGTCTCGCTGTAGCCGCTCTGGTCCTGCGTCCGCACCGTGGTGAACACGGCCATGTAGTAGGGGGGTTCATGGGCCGCGACGGGTGCGACAGGCGCTGTGGGGAGTTCGCTCACAGCGCCACCGTAAGGCGGGCGGCGTCCGGTGATCCAGACGCGCGGCCGGAATGGCAGGACGCGGAACCGGCCGCCGGGGGGCTCGGCGGCCGTTCGAGCGCGGGCCGGGACGGCGCGCCGGACAGCGCGACGGCTCCTCGCCGGGTGGGGCGAGGAGCCGTTCGGGGTGGGGTGGCCGCGGGATCAGGCGTGGCGGTGGGAATG